>JAUVYG010000033.1 GCA_030603185.1 Actinomycetota bacterium
CTCTGGGATCTCAACATCCGAGGATACTTTGTACTCTTCTATTCCCACATAGTTGTGGACGTAGTGGAGTCGGCCGTCCTGAACGAACATTGAATAGCCCGCAAAACGGTTACCTTGAGATAAAAGGACCCCTTCTGCACCTTCCTCTGGAATCTCCACATCCGCCACGATGTTATGGGACCGGTTGTGGGTTTGAGCGGCAGCCGCCTCGGGAATCGGGGCAGCACCAGGAAGATAGGTGTAGGTCTTTCTTACCTCAGACGCACCGGGCCTCCAATCCCCGAACCTAGCTCCCAAGCGATCATCGAGAGGTAGAACATTGTATTTCTCGGCCTCTTCCCACCATAGGGCCACCAGCTCCTCGAGCTTCTCAGCCTGTGTTTCCGCGAGATTATCGCACTCAGAGAAGTCCTCAGAGACTTTGTATAATTCCCATAGGTCGTTCTCAAAATCTTGCCCTGAGTCATTTTGATGATGGCTCACTGCCTTCCAACCATCAGCCCATATAGCACGCTGGCCCAACATCTCGTAATACTGGACTCGCTTTCGGGTGGGGGCGTCACCATTATTCAAGCTGTAGGCAAGACTCTCACCTTCCAACGGAATCTGCTTTTCGCCGCTCACCTGCTCAGGCCACTCAAGCTCAAGGACGTCCATAATGGTGGGCACAATATCTACGACATGGTGATACTGGCGACGTAGGCCCGGCTCCTTTATTGAGCGCGGCCAGTTGATAATAAGGGGATCGGTGATCCCACCCTGGTGAGTCTCTCTCTTCCATCGCCTAAGTGGAGTATTCCCTGCAAGGGTCCAACCCCACGGATAGTGATTGAAGTACTTAGGTCCGCCAAGCTCCTCGAGTGCCTCAAGGTTCTCTTCAAGCGTCTCAGGCACATAGTTGAAAAATCGATTTTCATTGATTGATCCAAGCTCGCCCCCTTCTGCGCTGGCCCCATTATCTGAGATAAGGCAGATCAGGGTGTTCTCTTTAAGTTCATTCGCTTCCAGAAAGCTGATGAGTCTTCCGATGTTGTGGTCAGTGTGTTCGAGAAAGCCAGCGTACACTTCCATCATGCGCGAGAAGACCTTCTTCTCGTCCGCACTCAGTGACTCCCACTCCTGGACCCATTCGGGTCGAGGTGATAGCTGCGTATTCTCGGAAACAACACCCATTTTCTTCTGGCGGTCCAAGATTTGTTCTCGCCACTTGTCCCACCCCTGGTCGAATTTACCTCGATAACGGTCTATGAATTCTTTTGGCGCGTGATGAGGTGCATGGCATGCACCGGTGCTGTAATAGAGGAAGAAGGGCTTGTCTGGATTGGCGTTCTTCTGATCCCGAATAAATCCCATTGATTTATCGGTCAAGTCGTCGGTCAGATGATAGCCCTCCTCAGGAGTAGCTGGAGGCTCAACCTGATGATTGTCATGGACAAGGTCTGGATACCATTGATTGGTTTCGCCCCCCAAGAATCCGTAGAAGCGCTCAAATCCTTGCCCAAGTGGCCACCTATGGTATGGCCCTGCCGGGGTCTCTTCGTGGGTCGGGGTCATGTGCCACTTGCCAACGGCGTATGTGGAGTACCCATTATTTTGAAGAACCTGCGGGAGCATGGCTGCACTCTTTGGAATCTCGGCGTTGTATCCAGGATAGCCGGTCGATCCTTCAGTGATGCAGCCCATGCCCACGCTGTGATGGTTCCTGCCGGTGAGGAGACAGGATCGGGTAGGGGAGCACAGAGCTGTGGTGTGGAAGTCCGTATACTGGAGCCCCTCTGCCGCCAGTCGGTCGATATTTGGAGTCTCTATGTCAGAGCCGTAGCAGCCCAGCTGGGCGTATCCAACGTCATCCAGAACTATCCAGACAATGTTGGGCGCTCCCTTGGGTGCCCTTTGCTGACTCGGCCAATCTGGCTTGGACTCATCGACCGTTCTTCCAATGGTTCCCTCGAACTCGCCACCCCTGTCCCGCATCCTAATTCCCCTCTGCAAAATTTACATTCCCCTATCAGCCGCCGGTCGATGGCTTCGGTCGATGGGTTTCTAGGCTGCGCCCTTTTTCTGCTGCCCGTGCAGTGCATCCATCAGTTTTTCTTCCGCCTTGTCGGAAAGAGAGGTACGAATGACCTCTCCACCGTATGGCTTGAACTCTTCGATGATCTGATCTGGCGAGCTATGGCGAACTATCGCCATGATCGCTGACGTGCCAGGCTGTACAAGATCAGACAGCTGGTCCTTGAAGTCATCCTTGAGGCCGAGGCGCTTCAGATTGCCCGCGCCTGCGCCGATGAGTCCACCAAGAGCCAAGCCCCCAATCGGTGTCAGGAACAATGCTCCTGCCAACACGCCCCAGAACATTCCGCTGATGGTCCCCGTTTTAACCGTATCGTCGGTGGTTATCACCTTGACTTTGTCCTTCTTGTTGCGCACCAGAACTGCTGCGTCATCTAGGTCGAAACGGAAGTCTTCCCTTTCAAGCCTCTGAAGTGCGTCAAGGACTCGTTCTGCTGTGGATTCGTCGTTATATCCGACTACTACTAATTCGCTCAACTTTTACTCCCTGGCTGCCTAGGCTGCCTTAGTCTTGCGCTCTTCTTTGCCGTGCAATGCGTCCATTAGCTTCTCTTCTGACTCTTCTGAGAGAGAAGTCTGTAGAACCTCGCCGCCGAAGGGAGCGAGCTCTGCGAGCACCTTGTCAGGAGTTGACTTCCTGATCACAGCCAAGATCGCTGAGTTTCCTGGCTTAACCATGCTTGCCATACGATCCTTGAAATCACCCTTGATCCCCAGATTTGCAAGACCGCCCATTGCCCCGCCGATGAGACCGCCCCAAACAAGGCCAGCCAGTGGCGCCAGGAATAGAAGCCCAATGAATGTGCCCCAGAACATGCCTGACAGAGCACCAGTAGCGACCACGCTATCGCTGGTGGTCACCTTGACCTTGCCCTTCTCGTTGCGGACGAGCACCGCCGCGTCATCAAGATCAACGAGATAGTCCCGCTCTAGCGCCTGGAGCTTTTCCAGCACCATATTCGCCGATGTCTCGTCCTTGTACCCGATCACGACCAATTCGCTCACTGTTCCCCCTTAGGGTTGACGATATAACGAGAGTACTTCTACCCAACGGTTGTGCGATCTCAAACTATCTATTTACCAGGGGAAGCACGGCCCTAGTTGAGCTTGCCACCCAAGCGAAAACGCTGGCTAGAAATGGGTGATGTGCGCGCTTTCGGGCACAGTAAAGGCACCCTCGCATATGAGGGCAAATTGCTAATAATTGGAGCGACCGATTATTTTAAGGTCTGTTACTTTCTAGGGCCAACTGACATTCAGCTTCGGTCCTCGTTCGGCAAGGTGTAGCTACCGCTCATCAGAGAGTCCTCGGGCACATACGTGCGGAACAGCAGGCTGAAGAGCCCATTTGGAGCTGGAAGCCAATTGGTTCGACCTGTCTCATCCTGTATAGGTCTGAATTAGCGCTTCCCCGATTTGAATTAGATATATCTAAATGGGTATACTATATCTAGATGGAACTAGATATATCTAAAGGAGGCAGCTATGTTCCCAGGACCATGGCACCACGGACCCCACGGACACGGCTCTGGAAGAGGCCGTAAGCATCGTTTCTTCCATCGCGGCGGATTGAAATTCGTGCTGCTTGATCTGATATCAGAGAAGCCTCGCCACGGATATGACTTGATCCGTGAGATCGAAGAGCGTTCCGGCGGTTACTACAGCCCGAGCCCCGGCACCGTGTACCCTACGCTGCAACTTCTTGAGGACCAGGATCTGGTCAAAGTGACTCCGGACGACGGCAAGAAGATATATGAAGTCACAAAGGACGGCACCGAGTACCTTGAGGAGCACAAAGAGAAGATCGAGGAACACCGCCAGAAGATGGCAGATTGCTGCGGACCTCACGGCAAGAAGGGCCATGGCGGACCCGGCCTCATGTTCGAGATCAAAGGTCTGTTCTTTGAGATCGCGCAGGCCAGCTATACGGTCAGTGGGGACGAGGACAAGGTCAAGGAGATCCGCGAAGTGTTAGAGGACACTCGCAAACGTATTTCCGAGATCACATCCGACGAAAAGGCTGACTGAGAAACCTGAGGGCGCCGACCCTATTTGAGGGCGGCGCCTATCTCTTTGCCTACCGCGTGCACTTCTTCGCGGGCCGCTTGATTCGGCTGCCACTGCATGCGGAGGCCGTCACGCATCTTGTCGAACCCGGCGGCCTCAAGCTTCTCTTCGATCATCGGCACGGCTTCGCCGCTCCACCCGTAAGAGCCAAAGGCCATGAACTTCTTGTTCTTAAAGCGAAGTCCCCGAATCTCTTCCAGTGCGGCTGCCATTGAAGGAAGGATCCCGGAGTTTATAGTCGGTGAACCGACCAGGATAGCTTTGGACTTGAAGACCTCGGCCATGATGTCGTTCTCTGCGTACTTGGCGGTAGACATGATCTTGATGCATATGTCGTGATTGTCTTCTCTGATGCCATACGCGAGCTCTTCAGCGATCTCGCGTGTAGACGACCACATGCTGTCATACACCACTGTGACTTGATTCTCTTGGTAAGCGTCACACCACTCCAAGTACATGTTCATCGGAATAGAGAGGTCGCCTCTCCAGCTGACACCGTGGCTTGTGGCGATGGCTTCGATGGTGATATCCATGGCCTGGATCTCTTCGATCTTGTTCTTAACCATGGGAGCGAAGGGATTGAGAATACAGGTGAAATATTTCAGTGCCTCTTCGCGAAGTTCGGCCGGGTCCACTTCGTCGCTCCAGAGGTACTCACTTGCATAGTGCTGACCGAACCCGTCGTTGCTGAACAGCACGTTGTCGCCTGACAGAAACGAAAACATCGTGTCCGGCCAGTGAAGCATTGGAGCCTCAATGAAAGTTAGGTCCTTCTCTCCGAGAGATAGGGTCTCGCCCGTCTTCACCTCTGTGATGTCCCACCCCTCAGAGTCGTGATAGCCAGCAATGGATCGCCGGCCGGCGGGGGAGCAGTAGATCTTAAGGTCCGGTCGGCGGCGCATCAGCTCGGTCAGACAACCTCCGTGATCCGGCTCTAGGTGCTGAGCGATGTAGTAGTCCAGTCGGTCCAGGATTCCCTCGGCGGCCAGGTTGTCCACGAACTCCTCATGGTGTTGTCCGCGAACGGTATCCAAAAGGGCCATCTTTTCGTCCTCTACAACGTAAGCGTTGTAGCTTGTTCCACGGTGGAGTTTGAATGCGGTGCTGTGAGTTGAATTAAGCTCCCACTCGGTCTTTCCGACCCAGTAGACATTACCGGTGAAATGTCGTTTCATGACCCTCCTGATCTATTTGGGTTCAGTTAGATTCTGACGCTAGTCGCTTTCGCTGACAATGTAGTAGTAGACTCCGCCCTCGCTGACGATGTTGCCCGAATTGAGCCCGACTCCTAGACCCTGGAGTTTGGTTCGTAGCTCATACTGATACTCGTTTTCACGCTGGTAATAGTCGTAGATATTGGGATCAGCATCGAAATCCAATTGTTCAGCGACCTCGTCAAGGGACAACGGATACGATCCGAAGTCTGAGGAGTGGACCTCTAAGACCTGCTGGATTTCCTGTGCGCGGTTGATGCGAGCGATATCGCCCTCTTGAACACCCTCTTCATCAGGCTCAGAGCCATCCAGCGTTATTGGGGTCCCGCCACTGGTCAGCGGTCCGATCCCAAGCTTTGCGTTTTCACTGTTCATCGATGAGGCGATGAAGAACACCGGTAGGATGATGATGACCGCAGCAAAGGTCACATAAATAATGATCCTGGTGGTGCGAGAGATTCCGCCCAATCCTTTACCCATGGTGTTCTCGGGGCCAAGGCGTGTGGACATCTGGGTCAGAGTCTGTTCTGGGACAACAGGATTCTGTAGATCATGGGCGCACTTTATACAGACCTGAGCGCCCTCAGCATTTACGGTTCCGCACACTTTGCAGAACATCAGACCTCCACCGTTGGTAAAGCATAGAGCCCCTTAGTGGGTTCTCTACCATGTGAATCGGTAGATTCGGGGAAAACCTGAATGATTCGAACACATAGGTTACCCTCCACCAGGGTATATGCTTTGATATTGTTTCCGGCTGAGTTGATCTGTCGGAACTGAGAAAATATAGTAAACCGATGAAAGGAGCAGGCGTTTGAGCACTGCAAATGATGATCTGAAGGAAGCGTTTGCCGGAGAATCCCAGGCAAATCGTAAGTACACTGCATTCGCCCGCAAGGCTGACGAAGAGGGGCATCCCGGGGTAGCAAAGCTGTTTCGTGCTGCTGCCGAGGCAGAGACCGTTCACGCGCTTGCACACCTGGCTGCCATGCAGGGAGTCAACGACACCGCGACCAACCTCAAAGAAGCGATCGCGGGTGAGACGTACGAGTTCACCGATATGTACCCTGGGTTTATCAATGATGCCAAAGGCGAGAGCCATCAGGCAGCAATGCTGTCTTTCACGCGGGCGAACGCCGTGGAGAAAGAGCATGCAAGCCTGTATCAGACTGCGGCCGGTGATTACGCCAAGTTTGAGGGCGTTACCTTCCACGTTTGCCAGACTTGTGGCCATACCGTACCCGGAGAGGCACCTGACGCTTGTCCGGTATGTGGCGCCACTAAAGATGAGTTCAAGGCGGTAGAGTAAAAAAGGAACGTTTTTCAGGCACTGACGGCAGTTCCTGTAATAGAATGGTGAACAGGTGTTGGCCCTGACCAAGGACTGCCTTCAATGTTCGTACAAGGACCCACTGGGTATCTTCGTACAGTCACAGATGTAGTAGCAAAACCGGCTCCCGGTGTACCTTCTGGTACCCCTGGAGCCGGTTCTTTTTCTAAGCGCGCCGCAGGGTCGTCATCCTCCGGCTCATCGGCTGACTCCTCCGGGACAAGCCTCAAGCAGCGTGGCGGCAGTGTTGTCTACTCGAATGACAGCCCAAAAGGTCGGGTCAGGTTGATTCAGGACGAGATGGGCCTGACTCCGGAAGAGATCCGGATGGTGTCTGAGCTGCGTGCTCGGGACCTAGAGGTAAAGATGCACGAGCGCGCTCACACCTCTGCCGCCGGCCAGTATGCTGCGGGTGGCCCCACATACGAGTATCAGGATGGCCCGGATGGCCGCCAGTATGCGGTTGGCGGTGAAGTCAGCATCGACACCTCCAAGATTCCCGGAGATCCCGAGGCGACTCTTCGCAAAGCCCAGGTGATCAAGAGAGCGGCGCTCGCTCCAGGCGACCCGTCCGCAGCTGATCGTGCTGTCGCTGCAGCCGCCGCCCGAATGGAGGCCGAGGCAATGCTTGAAATCGCCTACGGCACTGCTCGGAATGAGCGGACTTCAATGGATGAATCCGGCATCACCATAGAGATCAATCTTTACGCCTAGTCGACTTCCCCTATGCTAAGTGTTCATGTAAGCACTTTTGAGGGTGAGGCTTGATAGGGTTTTGCGCCTGACTGACCTGGGGTGGACCCCCGAGCGGGAAACAGAGTTTAAACAGTATGAGGCGACTGACTGTGTTCCCGGTCGAGTCACGAGCGTACTGTCTCAGTACTATCGGGTCGAGACTGATAACGATTCACTTCTGGCCCTTGTATCTGGCCCGATGCGCACGAAAACAAGCGTTTCCGCCGAGCTTCCTTCTGTCGGCGACTGGGTAGCCATAGAACCCCGCCCGACCGAGGGCGACCCCCTCATTCATTCAGTGATGAAAAGAACCAGCAGTTTTTCACGCAAGGTCAGCGGGAAAGTCACAGACGAGCAGGTGCTCGCCTCGAATATAGACACGCTGTTCATCGTCACCGGACTCGACAGGGACTTTAACCTTAGGCGGATCGAAAGGTACCTGGCCCTGGCCTGGGAGAGCGGTGCAGATCCAGTCGTGGTTCTGAGCAAAGCTGATCTCCACACAGATGCCGCGGGTGCTTCAAAGGAGGTCCAGAGCGTAGCCCCAGGCGCAGCCGTTCTTGTCGTGAGCGCGCTCGAAGGCACTGGACTTGAAACGCTTGAGCAGTACCTGGCCCCGGGTAAAACGATTGCAATCATCGGATCGTCCGGCGCAGGTAAATCCACATTGATCAACAAGATCATCGGCGAGGAAGTCCAGCAGACCGGTGAGGTCCGCGAGAAGGATGGTAGAGGCCGGCATGTGACCACTCGGCGTGAGCTGATCCAGATTCCGTCCGGAGCTCTTGTGATAGATACGCCAGGCATGCGGGAGTTGCAGGTTTGGAGTGACGGTGAAGGCCTGCGGATGGCCTTCGAAGATATTGAGGGGTTTGCTGCCGGATGTAGGTTCAGTGACTGCACTCATACCAATGAACCGGCTTGCGCGGTCAAGGGGGCCATCGAGTCTGGTGAGCTGGATGAACATCGGTTTGCCAACTATTTGAAGCTTCGAGACGAAATAGAACGTCACAAGGGACGCAAAGATGAAAGCGCTCGACGAGCCCGCGAAAAGAGCAAGTACGGGAACATGAAGAAAGCATGGAAAACACACAGGAAGTTCAAGGGCTACAACGACTGATAGATGCGCTCGGTCGACCTATTGGGTAGAATCCAACTAAGTGCCGCCTTTCGGAGGAACTGGTCGGCAGTAGAGGGTGGAGCTTAAAGAAGTATGGATCTAGATAAGGGCGGGGATTCCCGCCGTGATACGCCTACTAAAAAACAGGTCATTAGGCAGGCCGCGGTATTCTTTCTTCCCATCGTCATCATTTTTGGCGGACTGCTCGCCTATATCTATTCAGTCGAGGTCGAAAAGGAACACACAGTTCTTTTGGCGCGAGCCGAGCAGGACATGCGGCTGCACGAAGAGGTCACTGGCACCATCTTCGGAGGAGTCGCCCAAGATCTTGGATTCGTATCCAGCTTAGTGAAGATACAGCAGACCTTTGCTCCCGAAGAATCTCACCACCAGGATGAGCTTGTTCGCCAACTCACAGCGCTCAGCCAGACCCACGACTATTACACCTCGGTTCATGTGGTAGATCTAGCCGGGAATGAGGTCGTCAAGGTCGAGCGGACCGATGGTGGTATTGATGTCGCGGGGGAAGATCGACTTTTCGACCTGTCACCCCAAGGCTACTTCATAGGTACTGTAGAGGCGGTCGAGGGGCAGATCTATGTGTCACCTGTGACTGCATACTCCTCTGACCCTAGTCTTGACCTTGCCGCGATAGCCACTGACGATCATGGCGATGAAGCGGATCATGATGACCATGGATCTGCGGTCGATCCCGGTGTGAATTCCATTGACCCGCAGGATGATACTCAGTTTGAGGAGCCTAGCCATGTTCTTGTCATGGGGACGCCGATCTACGGTGAGTCCGGGAAGAGGGAGGGCGCGGCCCTCATCACGATCTCGGTTCCCGATCTTGTCAGACGGATAGCGACAAGCGACAAGGGGTCCCATGGTCTGCTTATAAATGCGGATGACAACTGGATAAAGGCCACCGACTCTGGTCAGCTAGAGGTCTTCCAGGAGGGCAGCACCTCAACGATGATCGATCCAGCTGACCTCAAAGAGATGTCGGGGTTGGCGGCGGGACATTTCCAGTCCGCGCGTGGCGATTTCATCGTCGACACGATCAGACCGATGGCCAACCTTGCAGTCGGAGGAAACGGATCTCAGCTGTACAAGTGGAAGATCGTCAACATCGTCGAGCAGGGCGGCGTCATCTCTAGTCTGGGCAACCTGAGGGGTTGGCTTGCAGCGTTCTTCGCAGTACTTGTCATTACCACGACGGTGGGTTCCTGGCAGCTAGGTTCATCGCTCATCAAGCGTCGACATGATCAAGCACACATTCGCCGTACCGCTCGAGAGTTGATGCATAGCCACGAAGAGCTGTCTCTTGCCTATGAATCAACCCTTGAAGGCTGGTCGATGGCCATGGAACTCCGAGACGGAGAGACCAGAGGTCACACACAGAGAGCGGCGCTCACAGCGCTTGAGCTGGGCAAGGCACTGGGCATGGGCCGTGAGGAGCTTTTACAGCTGCGATGGGGGGCCCTGCTTCACGATGTTGGTAAGCTCGGTGTGCCTGACTCGATCCTTCTTAAGCCGGGGCCGCTAACGGATGAAGAGTGGGATGAGATGCGTCGCCACCCGGTATATGCTTTCGAGATGCTGGAAGGAATCACATACCTGCAAGAGGCCATGGATGTTGCGTACTGTCATCACGAGCGGTGGGACGGATCCGGATATCCTAGAGGTCTAAAGGGCACCGACATTCCATTGTCAGCGCGTATATTCACCGTTGTCGACGTCTGGGACGCACTCAGTTCCGATCGGCCCTACCGAAAAGCCTGGCCGAACTCCAAGGTCTTAGAGCACATAGAACGGGGTTCGGGTCTGTCCTACGATCCACTGGTCGTTAAGAAATTTTGCGAACTCATTCGCGACCGTAATGGCCCACAAGATGTAAGCTTATCTGAGGAAACCGAGTTGAAACGTAGCTCTTAATGGATATAAGTTCTAGCAGAACAGTTCATTGATATGAGGGGCGAACGCATGGCTCAGAGCGACAAGGAATTCTATCGAAATATCTTGGACAACCTGACAGACGGGGTGTACTTCGTCGACAGGGATCGTCAGATAACGTATTGGAACCAAGGGGCGCAAGGCATCTCAGGGTATGAGTCCACCGAAGTGACCGGTCGCTGGTGCGGTGATGATGTTCTGGATCACGTTGATGACAAGGGCGAGAAACTCTGTGACGGTAGCTGCCCGCTTCTAGAGACGATGGATGACGGTAAACCAAGAGAGTGTGACGCATTCATGCTTCACAAATCCGGCCATCGAGTGCCGGTTCGAATCAAAGCATCCCCTATTTACGATGATGACGGAAAGATCGTAGGGGCCGTTGAGGTTTTTAGTGACAACTCCCCCAAGATATCGGCTGTCCAGCGGGCTCAAGAGCTTGAAAAAGAGGCATATGTCGATGTTCTGACAGCACTGCCGAACAGGCGTTATGTCGAGGGTGCCCTTCGTAGTCGTTTGTCTGAGTTCCAACGATATGGCTGGCCCTTCGGGCTACTAATGATCGATATTGATGATTTCAAGCAGGTCAACGACAAGTATGGTCATGATGTCGGCGACAAATTGCTGATCAATGTGTCCGAGACTATGAAGAACTGCTTTCGACCATTTGATGTAATCGGTCGGTGGGGCGGTGAAGAGTTCATTGCTATTGTGGCCAATGTATCCGAAGACCTTTCGTTCACCAGCGCTGCCGAGAGACTCCGAAGCATGGTCGAAGAGTCAGAGCTTCATGTCGAAGGCTCAATACTGAGATCCACCATCTCTGTTGGCGGGACCATCGTGGACGGGGGCGACACAGCGGACATGATCATCAAGCGAGCAGATGAGCTTCTTTACGCCTGCAAAGACGCGGGCAAGAACAGAGTTAAGTGCGTCTAAAGTCAAAGCGTGCGAGCGCTGAGTTAATACTGCTTGGAGTTGTAGTCGGCGGCATAGCCATTTGGGCCGCTCTCGGAGAGAAACCGATCTCATGGATGAAATTCAAGGCGGATGTCGCGGGACAGCGGATCGTCGAGTATATTTCCGGCCCGTATGTGCAGAGGATCCACCCCGAAACCGAGGATGAATCCGTCGTCGCGGTCCAGGGCGAGGGGGGATATCGCCTAGTCGAGTTCTACGCAGAGTGGTGTACCTCATGCAAAATTCAGGCAATAGGCCTTGAGCAGGTAGAGAATGAGTACGCCGGTCGACTTGATGTCATCTCGATAGATATCGACTCTCCTAACGCGCAGCAACTTAAGGGCGAATTTGCTGTGAATGTCGTACCTACTCTGGTGTTCATTGATCCAGACGGGCAAGAGATCCAGCGGTTCAAAGGTGGAACGGCCTTGCCTTTCCTGGCTGAGATCATCGATGACGAGTTGCCACCGCTTGAGCCTGATTCAGCCGAATAGAGACTATCCTGTGGGTAGTGTTATAGCTCTGCAGTACAGGGTAACCTTCTAACCAAGTGTTCATTTAATACTCAAACGGTGGAGGTTGTATGAGTATTACCGAGTCTTTGCGAGCTTTGATGATGGGTCTGGCGATGTTCCCGTTCTCTCCCGCAACGGCGGAAGCCGAGAGGGCCGAGGCGAATGATTCTGAAGCCGCGAACGGATTTGTTAGTAAACTAAAGACCACGTCATACATCAACCTCGCAATTGGTGTAGAGGACTGATCAGAAAGTTGAGCCCGAGTGAGAATAGGCTTTGACGCCAGAATGATCGAGTGGGGAGGGGTTGGCCGATACTCGGCCAACCTCCTTCGCCATTTAGTAACGGCCGGATCCGGTCACAGTTTCATAGCGTATTGTGATCCGGACTCCGCGCACAAGGTGCCGGACCATCCAGGCATCGAGAAGCGGATCGTTTCCCAGCCGGTGTTCTCGGTGCCTGCACAGGTATCTTGGGCTCGCGAAATAAAAGACAGCAAAGTAGACCTGTTCCATTCGCCCCACTTTCCTGTTCCGCTCATGTATGACGGGGCGAAAGTTACGACGATTCATGATGTGATTCCGCTTGTCTACCCTCAGAGTATGCCGAGTAAGGCGGGTAGGATATATTTCCGCAACATGTCCAGATTGGCCACTAGGCGTTCGCACGCTGTTATTACAGTGTCCCAGGCATCGAAGGTGGACATCGTAAAGCACCTTAAGGTCAGCGAGGACAAGGTGCGAGTGATCTACGAGGCCGTCGAGATGGACTACTGTCCAATGGATAGAGCGGCAGCCAAGAAAATCGTTGCCGACCAGTGGGGCGTGACCGATCCCTTTTTGCTGTACGTTGGGGCCCATAAACCCCACAAGAACATTCCTGGTCTAGTTAAAGCGTATTCGCAGCTGGAGCCGGCAATGGTCGCACAATTCCCGTTGGTCCTCGCGGGCGAAGAAGATAAGAGATTTCCAGAGGTCCAGCAAGCGATCAAGAAACTGAAGCTGCGACGGTCAGTCATATCACTGGGTTTTGTGGAAGAAAAGAGACTTGCCGCACTTTATTCAGCGTCACGTGCGCTTTGCTACCCCTCCCTAAGTGAGGGATTTGGGTTTCCTCCCCTTGAGGCTATGGCCTGTGGTGCTCCTGTGGTGGCATCGAACCAGTCGTGCATGCCAGAGGTGCTAGGGGACGGCGCCTACATGGTCGACGTGCGCAACATTGGGGAATTCACCGAAGCTTTGCATCTAATACTTACCGATGAGGACCTGAGGGGTGACCTTAGAAGACGGGGCGCTGCCAAAGTGGCTGAGTACTCTTGGGATCGCGCTGCCGCCGAAACAATCGCGGTATACGAAGAATTGATGAGTTGATGGCGCTCCGCGTTGTCCAGGTGAATAAGTACTACCCTCCGCATATTGGTGGGGTAGAGCAGGTGGCTCGAGACACATCGATCGGATTGATGAACATGGCTGCGACGAACGGCGGGCAGCTTGCCGGCCTCGAGGGGTTTGGTGACCTGGAATTAGAGGTCATCACCGGAGGCGGAGGTCTGAGTGGCAGCAGTGAATTCTCTGAGGGAGTTCCGGTCCACAGACTGCGGACCTTTGGTAGATTGGCGGGAGCTCCCCTTGCACCCGGCCTGATCACAGCACCTGGTCGCTCCAAGGCGGATATTCTGCACTTCCACTTTCCGTCTCCCCCTGGGGAAATGGCGTCTTGGTTCATACCGAAAGACATCCCGCTGGTTGTGACCTACCACTGCGATATTGTCGGCCCCCAACACCTGGGGACCGTGTACCAACCTGTTGTGAATCGTTTCCTTCGAAGAGCGGATCGAATCCTTGTAACCAACCCTCGGGTGCTCGAGTACTCGAAGACCCTGGCTCAACTCCAGGACAAGTGTCGCGTAGTGCCCCTTGGTATTGAAACTGCGCCGTATGAGATGACCGATGAGATCGCCGCTAAGGTGCAAGAAATAAAGGAAAGCGTTAAGGGGCGACCCATAGTCCTGTTCGCTGGTCGCTTGGTCTACTACAAGGGTCTTGAATATCTGTTGAAGGCCTTCACCGATCTTGTCTGCGAGGCGGAGTATGACTCGAGCCGTGATCCAGTTCTGGTCCTGGCCGGATCGGGACCACTCAATGACGATCTTCATCGCCAAGTCAGAGGACTTGGCATCGAGGATTCGGTGGTGTTCACAGGACGTTTGGACGATTCTGACCTGATCGCGCATATGCACGCCTGCGAGATGTTGGTATTTCCCTCTATTGCTAGCAGTGAGGCTTTTGGTCTGGTCCAGATAGAGGCCGGACTTTGCTCAAAACCCTCGATCTGTACGGATCTTCCGACCGGAGTCCCCTGGGTGAATCAGCATGAGAAGACTGGGATCGTCGTACCTCCAGAGGACTCAGTAGCTCTGTCGCATGCAATGGCCCACTTGCTCGCCCGAGACGATATCGCAAGGCAGTATGGGGCGGCCTTTAAAGAGAGAGTGCTCACCGAGTTCACTCGCGAACGTATGGTCGCACGGGTGGTCGAAGTCTACAAAGAACTGCTCTAACTGGATTCCTTGGGCCCTTCGACGTTGTCGTGGCGCAATGGTGTTTCCTTCAGCCAGATCCCAATAAATATCGCCACCCCGACAAAACCTGCAGTGACCATGAACTCATAGCTGATCATATTCGCTAGACCTACCCTCATGGAGTCAAGCAGACTCTCAACGGATGGTAGTAGCTCGGGGGGAAGGCTCGCAGTAGCAGCTCTATTGGCCTCAGCGTTGGCGATGAGCTGAGGGTCGATCAACCTGTCCAGAAGCTTGGGGCCGATCTCACGGGCGGCCTCGGGATCGATCTCGGCACGGATCCTTTGTTCGAGACCACTATTGAAGATACTTCCCAGTATCGCCAGACCCATTGTCGCCCCCATCTGCCGGAACAGCTGCATCGATGAGGTCGCCACCCCTACACGGCTGTGAGGGACAGCGTTCTGACCAGCGAGGTTGAACGCGGCCAACACCATTCCCAGTCCGATTCCGGGAGTGATCATCATGGCCATGAACTGGATGTCAGATGTCCCGACCTGTATTTGAGACAAGATCAACATCCCAGCGGTGATCACGATAGTACCGATCACTCCGAAGATCTTCACTTTGCCCAGAGAGGAGGTGAGCCTGCCGGTGATTGTGCTTCCGATGACTATTCCGAAAACGAATGGGATCAAGATGTACCCGGAGCTTGTAGCCGATTTACCTTGGACTACCTGGGCGAACAGGGGGATGTACACGATGGACGCGAACATGGCAACGCCAGAGAAGAACGCCACACCGATGGGGACCGCGATGTTTCGATTCTTGAATAGATCCAGTGGAAGAATCGGGTCCTCAGCACGAGTCTCTGTGATCAGAAATGCCGTCAAGGTTATCGCTGCCCCGGCGGCCAGAAGCAGGATCTGCAGACTACCCCAGGCGTAAATATCTCCGCCCCAGGTGAGTACCAGCAAGGTCATGATCAGGGTGAGGGCCAAGAAAATGGCCCCGATGTAATCGATCGCCTTCTTCACAGTGTTTTTGATCGAGGGCATGGCCGAGGTGATCAGTGCGAAGGCCAGGATACCCACAGGTAGGTTCACGAAGAAGGTGTAGCGCCATGACAGCGTGTCGGTCAGGAATCCTCCGATCAGTGGTCCCGCCACCGATGACAGTCCGAACACGGCTCCGAACACGCCTAGCCACTTTCCCCTGTCAACCGGCGAGAAAAGATCGGCAACCACCGTAAAGGTGTTAGCCATTATCGCGCCAGCTCCGATGCCCTGAATGCCCCGGAATAGTATGAGTTGTTCAATGGTTTGGGACGTACCAGCCGCCATGGAGCCCCCGACGAAGATCACCGCTCCGACCAGCAGTAGGGGTTTGCGACCATAGACGTCGGACAACTTCCCTGCGATCGGGACAGAAGCAGTCGAGGTTAGAAGGTATATGGTCACCACCCAGCTGAGCTGCCCTATTCCGCCAAGATCAGAGACGATCTGCGGGAGTGCTGTTCCGACCACGGTCTGGTCGAGGGCAGCCAGAAACAGCGCGATGAGCGCGCCAGACAGTATCGCCATCTTCTGCTTCATGGGGAGGTGTGTGAGATCCATCCAGCAGATGTTACCAGTATAAAAAAGTAACCGCAATTTGAATGGTGCCCCTCTATGATAGGATACGCGCAGATAGGATGGGTTATGAGCGGCTACCCGGAGGCTGGATTATTGTGGAAATCCCTATACGCGAGAGACTGAACGCCGGCGCCCAAGTAATGAGCGCATTTGCTGATTCAGGCGCAGCTGATGTGGCCGCAGCTGCCCGACTATTGATTAAGACTCTTGAAGGCGGCGGGAAGATCCTGATATTCGGCAACGGTGGCTCCGCAGCGGACGCGCAACATTTTGCTGCAGAACTGGTGGGCCGATTCAATCGAAAGAGGCGGCCGTTACCGGCTATTGCTCTGACCACCGACACCTCTGTGATGACGTCAATATCTAACGACGAGGGATTCGACCACGTGTTCAGCCGACAGGTTGAGGCTTTGGCCCGTCCCGGCGACGCAGTGATCGCGGTATCCACCAGCGGCACTTCACCCAACATTGTCCTGGCAGCAGCGGTAGCTGAAGAGATCGGTTTGAATGTTATCGGACTCACCGGCCTGGCCCGACCGGGGGAGCTCCTTTC
>JAUVYG010000003.1 GCA_030603185.1 Actinomycetota bacterium
AGTGGAGGCTTCGAAGGGGAGTTCTTCGAAGACTTCTAATACCAGCCCAATAGCAGCTTGGCGGCCCAAGCCGCAGCAAAGAGCAGGCCTATAGGCAAAAGAGATTTTCGCAGCCAGTCGGGTTTTTCCGGCTGGCTGCTCTCGTTATCAACCACGATCGGGTCGGCTCTGAGCACCTTCACCGCTTTGCGTATCAAGACCGCATACAGGAAAAGCATCGATGCGTAACTCAGTGGTCCGAGCAGATGCGATCGAAACGCGTCGGTGAACCTGAAGTGTGCGGTATTGACGAAGCTGCGCGTAAGTCCACTCGTGGGCCCCGGAATTCCGGTTAGAGAGACGAACGGAGACATCTGGGGCATGACTCCCACTCCGGGTAGCTCCATCTTGTACGGCCCCTGTGGGGATAGAAACAAAGAGGCCGCGATCACAAAAGTAATCGCGGCTATCCAGATCAAATCGAAACGAATCACGAACAACTTGCTTGGGGGCCTTAGGTCAGGCGGCCTCAGTGCAGCTTGCGAGGTCTTGAACCCATTCTGCTCCGTCGAGGAGGAAGTGGAGGTCGAGAATGTCATCGTATGTGAAATCCGGGCCATCATGTACCTCAAGAATCTCGGGAGCGAACCTCTCGCACTCCGGGATTATACCCTGCGCCACCAGGAATCCAGCGAACTTCGGATCTGCCTCATCGCCCCTGACGCCTTCACAATGGGGGCAATGGTAAGTATAGTACCGCGCCCCTGAGCCGGTATTGTCGTGCAGATGCATCTCTGATATTGGTATGGCGATCTCGCCACATTTCGGACATTCAGTTCTGATGATTATCATTTCCGAGGCCCCCTTCCTTGAGCACCTTTTTGTAATCGGCATTCCTTGCCGGTCTCTGTACTCTATTCATCGTCATGATGGGGGATTCGGTTTAGTCGAAAACCATGTTGAGGGACTTACCGCATCTACTACAGCCCCCATCAGCTATGCCTGTAACCTTGGTAGTGTAGCCTTTTCTAGCAACAGCAAGATTGTCGCATGAGGGACAGAAAGTATCCTCTCCATCCATGCCGGAAACATTTCCGACATATACAAAACTGAGGCCTGCCTCAAGCCCTATCTCTCTTGCACGGGCAATGGTGTCTAGCGGGGTAGGGGACAAGTGCGCCAGTTTTAGGTGTGGCTGAAAGCGGGTCACATGCCATGGAGTCTCGGTTCCCAGATTGTTTCGGATCCACTCTGCAATAGCTCGAAGCTCATCCTCACTATCGTTCATCCCCGGAATCACATTGGTGACGATCTCAACGTGCATATCCCATTTCTCTTTGGCTCGAATAGCCGCCCTGAATATCGGGGTCGGGTCCTTGATGTGGGCCAACTCCTTGTAGAGTTCAGGTCGAAACCCCTTGATATCCACCCGGTATGCATCCAAATATGGCCCTATGAGATCAAGGCCGGCCTCGGTGATGTACCCATTGGTGACGAACGCTGTGTATAGACCAGCCTCTTTTGCTGACTTCGCAGAGTCGAGCGCGTACTCCATCCATATAGTCGGCTCATTGTAAGTCCAGGCAACACCGCGACATCCTGAGTCGGTGGCCATTCGCACCAGGTCTTTGGGGGGAAGAAATCTCGCGCCGGGAAGGTCTTCCGGTTTTGACAAGGATATCTCCCAGTTCTGGCAGTGGATGCATCTCATGTTGCATCCCACTGTTCCAAGAGAGAGCACTTTTGATCCGGGATAGAAATGAAACAACGGTTTCTTCTCAATAGGGTCCGCAGCAATGCTTGAGACCAGTCCGTAGATCAGGGTCTGAAGTCTACCCTCGCTGTTCTCTCGAACTCCGCAGATCCCCCTGCTACCCTTTTTGATGCGGCACAAGTAGGGGCACAGCTCACAGCTGACCGATCCGTCAGGAGAGCTACTCCATAGAACTGCTTCCTGCATCATGGGACTGAGCTTCCCCGCTTTCGAAGTAGCGTCGCTCGAGACTGTCGACGATGGCCACCGCCATTCGCTGACGTACTAGCTCATCGACTAGCATCTCGCCCTCTTCAGCCTCTGGAAGACTCAGGAACACTCCGGTGGCAGGAAGGCTCCCATTCCGAGGAGCTAACTTGGCGGACCTGCCATATATCGCCTTGATCGAGGACTGTATGTATCCGGCCAGAACGGATAGGTCCTTGTCGCCGTCGGGAAAATTGACCATTATCTCGGTGGCTGGCGAATCTATCTCAAAACCTATTCCGAGGACGACTCCGGTGGGATCGGTCTCTGCGATCCCCTCAGGGCCAACCCCTTTCACATTGATATGAGCTCCCGCGACTTTGAGCAATGCCGCAATCTGTGCGGCCAATCGCTTCCTGCCACGGGTGAGGTTCTTGTCCGCTGCTTTCAGGTATCTGATAGAGACCGGACGCGATGATGGCCAGCCGGAGCGTTCTTGGGGCTGAGTGAGTGACCAAGACATGACCGTCCTGGGGTGTAGCTTCAAAATACTTTGTAGGTTCTCGAGCGACGACAAAGTGCCTTGGCCGACGATCCCATCCAGTGGAAGAATCAGGTTTCGCTGAAATTCCCTGACAGCCTTGTCGGTCCCGGGGCCAAATATCCCGTCTATCGGTCCCACTCTGAAACCCAAGAAGGCCAGAAGTTGCTGAAGTTCAAGGATGTCGGCTCCACGGAGGAACGGCCAGCGAAGATAGAGTAGGCGCTCGCCAAGAGCATACGACCTTTCGACTATCGCCCACCAGGTACGCTGGTCTACCACACCCGTCTCGGGCAGTTTTGCATCTCGCTGAAAAATATTGACCGCTTCTTTAGTGGCATTACCGTACCAGCCGTCTATCCCTCTCGCCCCCATCGAATAGCCGAGGTTGGAAAGGCGCATCTGTACATCGACCACCGCTGCGCCGGTGACTCCGTAACCTATTGGATCCATGGCAACATATTCTACCCGTCAAGCAGTAAGGTCTATCAGGACATGACAAGAACAACGAAAAACGATCTGGAGCGGGCAACGGGACTCGAACCCGCGAGCTTCGGCTTGGGAAGCCGACGTTCTACCAACTGAACTATACCCGCACTTGAAACCCTGATTATAATACTAGAGCGTGCAGCAATGAAATCAAGGTAGGTCCCGTTGGACGACCACCAAAACAGTATTGGGAAGTTTCCCCTCAACAAAGAAGCCATGGCCAAAATATCCGAGGCCGTGGACAGGTTAGAGCATGACAGCGCTGGTCATGCGAGCCGACTGAGCGCGTATTCAGTCGCCACCGCCAAGGCCATAGGCCTCAGCGAATCAGATATCGATGCTCTTAGATCGGCGGCGAAACTGCATGACGTGGGTAAAATAGCGATCCCTGACGACATACTTCATAAGACCGACCCCCTCACAACCGAGGAATCTGCCATGATCCAAACCCATGCATCCCGAGGCGCACAGTACCTTGATTCCTTCGACATCCCGAACGACGCGAAGCGGGCAGTGAGGCATCACCACGAGCGATATGACGGATCAGGGTACCCCGAGGGCCTCAGCGACCGATCAATTCCAATCCTCGCTCGAATCCTAAGTATTGCGGACGCTTTCGACGCAATGACCAACGATCAACCGTATCGCCAGGCAATGACCATAGGTGAGTCAGCTCAGCGGCTCATTCAGGGAGCCGGGGCGCAGTTCGACCCGGAAATCGTTCGCGTATTCGTGGCCCTATTGCGAGGCGAGCTGGAAGAGAGTGAGATCGATGCTAGTTACTCGACCTGATCACTGAGCGCACGGTAGAGAAGCTTCTCAGCTACCTGATCTGAGTCGATCGGGTAGCTGTCAGCATCTAGGCGCGCCCGTAATACATCTATCTCGTCCTGTCGGATGTCAGGGGTGTTCAAGACGACTAGCCTAGCCTGAGCGAAGATGGATGAATCCACCGCCCCTTGCACGTGCCCCCCGAAGGTACCGGTCTTGCCCACGTTACCGTCGTTGACTATCCGACGAATCTCGTCGGAGGAAATCTTCATGATTGTTTAATCGACGGGTGAAGAGGATTCCTTAAGGGCCGAACTTACGTTCTGCGTCTCCTTTTAATGATTTTCTTTGATGATTTCTGACTGTATCTTCTATTCAACATCACAGCTCCACCGAGGAATACCAGCGTGACAGCGGCAAGTACCCCCTTAGAGGGCGAGACCGAGTACGATCGTTCTTCCCCGACTCGTAAAATCTCGATACTCGACACATGAATGTCCAACTCACCGCCATGTTCCGAACATGACCGCCGGAACACGCCAGTCGCCCTGACTATGTCCCCGTCGTTTCGATAGTCTCCATAGCGTGTGATCTTGCCTGCCTCACTTGCAGACAACCAAAGACCCATAGCATTGCGCCCATCACTCACATTGACCCACGCGTTATCGCCCCGCTCCAGAGCCTCCCCGATCGTCTCGCCCTCATAGACAAGAGTCCTTCCATCCAGCTCATCGCTTCGATCTAGGATTTCGGAACTGGAATACAGCTCAACGTTCGTCACCGTCCGAGTGATCTCATCTTCATGTTCTGAGGCCTCGGCGATGTACGGAGTGAAGTAAAAAGCTACGATCGTGACGACTAGAATCAGCAAGATCACCGCAACAGCGTACCCTATCGCGTAGCCGATCCCCTTTAGCATCTCTTTGGTCTCTAGGTTCTCGCGGGTTAACTCCCACCACTTCTGCTTCTTACTCATCTACCCCTCCAAGCCGCGATCACAAGAGCGAAGAACGCCATGACAGTGAGGAACTCAAGGCGGCCGAACCACATCTGCACGATGTAGGTGAGCTTCAGCAAGGTCGGCATGTCAGCTGAGGTGACACCAATGGTGAGACCGTTGTTAGCCGCAGCGGATGTCGACTCGAAAAGAGCTTCGGTGAACGGGATACCAAACAGCATACCCATTGCGGCGCCGCCGAAAAATGTAAGAAGGAACACAGTGAATATCAGCAAAGCGTTGCGAAGAACGGCATCGTTGATCACCCGAGTCCCGAAGTGATGAAACTTCTGCTTCACTACGGCCGATTCAGGAAGGATCAACCGCTTGATCTCAAGCACAAACGCCTTGAACGCGATCGCCACTCTTAGCAGCTTGATACCGCCGGCCGTCGAGGATGCGATACCTCCGATACCCATCGCGATCATCAAAGATAACAAGGCTAGAGGAGCCCATTGAGTGGCAAGTTCGGAGGGATAGATAGTCATGTATCCCGTGGTTGTATGCGCCGAGAGAACCTGGTAGAGACCTCGCCGAAATAGTTCGCCTAGCCCAAGATAAGTGCCAGCGGCGACCAATCCGGCCATTACGCCAGTGGATAACAGGGCCACGGAGATGACGAAGCCGACAGACTCAACATTCCTGGTGATCTCACGTCTTCGCTTGTGCCATAGGGCGTAATGTATTCCGAAGCTCAACGTTCCACCGAGCATCAATACCAGCGTCACCAGTTCGACCGGGAACGAGTGGTAGAACATTATCGATTGCGATTGCGGAGCATGCCCAGCGGTGTCCCACGAGCCCATAAACACCCAGATGCTATGCATAATTCCCTTCACCGGCTCCATGCCTTGCCATAACAGCACGGCAAACAATACGGTGACTCCTATCACCATATAGGTAAAAGTCACAGTCCAGATGAACCGTGCGGTGCGGGCAACGTTCGGAAGAACCCTTTCCTCACGGGCTTCACCCGAGTACACCTCGAACGCTCCGCCTGCACCACTGACCCTTATCAAAACTGAAAGTGCGAGAACAGCGATACCCTGACCACCGATGAAAGTCATCAGGTGTCTCCACATGTTCAGAGCATTGGGCGCGTGATCAATATCTTGCACCAGCACCAGACCTGTTGTGGTGAAGCCACTCATAGCGTCGAATGAGGCGTCCAATACCGACAGGTAGTGACCGGATAGATACAGGGGGATCGTGCTGAAGATCATTGCGAGGAGCCAGGCAATTGCCACGACGGCCAGTCCCTGCATGGTTGTCAAATCCGAGGTCTGGGGGAACACCGTGGTCATCACCAGACCGAATCCGACGGTGACCGAGGCGCCGATGGCAAAATCCAGAACCGAGTTCCACTCGCCGAAGATAATCCCTGTGATGAGGGGCACTAGCATCAGGATACCGACAGCGACTATCAAACGCCCGGCGTAGTGGGCTATGATCCGCCAGTCGTGTGTGGTGGGCTTAAGAAGCAAAGTTAAGACCTACCGGTTAGCGCCGTCTGAAGCTCGGCCTCCTGCGCGACAGCGGTCAGGCAGATCACAAGATCCCCCTCCTGCATCTCTGTGTCTCCCTTGGGAACAATCGCTTCGTCCCCTCGAATGATCGTTACAATACTGCTCTTCTCTGGCAGATTGAGTTCGCTGATGGTCCGTCTAACGCAGGCAGCGCCGACGGGGATCAACATCTCAACCACCGCAAACTCACCCTGTCGAATAGTGCGAAGGGTGAGGATGTCGCCAACGGTGGCTTCCTCTTGGATGAGTTGGGCGATGACCGTAGTCGAGGAGATCCCCTCAATGCCAAGCTCATGAAAGATATGCTCATTTTTCGGATTATTGATTCGGGCGACGGTCCTTGGAACATCAAACGAAACCTTTGCAAGCTGGCATGCGACCAGATTATCATCATCGTCACCCGTCACCGCCGCAAAAACATCCGCACGAGCAATCCCCGCGTCTTCCAGGTAGCGAACGTCTGCACCATCACCGTGAATGACAAGAATGTCGTCAATCTGCTCGGTTAATTCTTCGCAAACAGTAAGTCTTTTCTCAATCACAGCAACGGTCGCACGGGACGCCGCCAGGATCTCTGCCAGCTGGAAGCCTACTTTGCCTGCCCCATTTATCACAACGTACATCAGCCACGCCACTCTTCCATCAGATCATCCACCTGATCGCGTTTACAGATGATCAGGATGCCGTCGCCATCACTCAGAGGTGTCAATTCGTCAGCAATAAGCACCTCATCATGGCGACGAAGGCCGATAACCCGGGCCACTCCTTCCACGCTCAATTCTCCGGCTCTTTTACCGTTCACTTGTGGGCCGGCTGGAAGCTCGATCACCTGAGTGTCGTCACCCAAGGCGGCTTGTACAGATACGCCCGGCTGAGTGAGCCTCTCGTAGAATTTCTGTGCCACCAATGTAGTACCCAAAATGTAGTTAACACCGAGCTTCTGGTACGTGAGCTCTCTATCCGGGTGGTAGAGCCTCGAGATCACACGCGGAATCTCGAAGATGGTGGATGCCACCTCTGCGGCCATAAGGTTAGTGTTATCCAATTCTGTCACAGCCACATATGCGTCTGCAGTCTTGGCGCCGGCCTTTCGCAAAGTGCGCTCGTCGAAGGCAAGGCCGGACATTGTGATCCCATTAAAAACGGCCCCAAGACGACGAAAAGCGTCCGGGTCTTTATCAATAACAACGACATCATGACCGTCGCTGGATAACATCACCGCCAACTGCGATCCAACCCGTCCACAACCAGCCACTATCGCGTGCATTCTCTGCTCATCCTCTTCCAGGAAATAATCATATGATTACCTGGGAATTTTTGACTCTCATTAATATTGCTCCAATGTTAGTCCTGGAGCATTCCTCAGTCAACAAAAGGGCGCTGCCCAATGGGCTCAGCACCTTCGAACAGCATGGTTCGGAAGTCGTTGGTCTCCGGGTGGATCTCTGTCAGACAATCCTTCGGCGGAAACTCGATCCCCGTGAGAGTAAGTCCGAGAGCAGCTGCCGTCCGGCCTGCAGCTCCACGATCCTTGGCAGCGAGAATGTCGGCAACGCTGCTAGCGGCTCGTTTTCCCTCTCCCACCTCCAGCAATGTGCCCACCATGATCCTGATCATGTTATGCAAAAATGCGTTTGCCCGCACTCGAAGAATGATGACGGCGCCCCGTTGGAACAGTTGGATGGACTCGACTCTTCTGCGCATCGAGCCTTGCCCCTTACTCTCGGTCGCACAAAAAGATGTGAAGTCATGGGCTCCAAGGATGTGTTGGGTCGCCTCGGCCATGGAGTCAACATCCAGCGACTGTGACTGCCATAGCATCCGGTCCCTCATGAAGCTGGCAGGAATACCGCTGTTCCAGATCAGATAACAGTACTCTCGGACGGTAGCGGATTTTCGGGGGTTGAAGTCCGGGGCCACCTCACAGACAGCTCTGATCTGAGCATCCGGTCTCAAGACCGCGCACAGAGAATGCACCAGTCGCGAAGGAATCTCATCATGCTCTATGTCAAATGCAATAACCTGAGCGACCGCGTGCACGCCGGTATCAGTGCGGGCGGAGCCAAGAATGGGTACGCGCTCATTGGAGCGCAGGACCGTCGTGAGCGCAGATTCTACACAGGCCTGAACGGTTCGATCCGTACGGCCACTCTGTATCTGGTAACCAGCGAAACCCGAGCCATCGTACTCTAGGACTGCGGCGACTCGAGGCAAGAGCTAGGATTCTTTGGAAGAATCTGAGTCCTTGTCGGAATCTTTTCCATCATCGAGAAGAGCGCCTAGTCTATCGGACCCTGACTCGTGATCGTCAATCGCGTCGGCACCATGGGCCTTGAAGTTGGGTCGAGTGATCACATAGAAAGCTATCACCGAGAAGACAACTACAACAATTGCCAAGGTACCGAACATCATCATGAAGAATTGGGCTCTGGTAGGGCCGGTGTCCAACTCGATGCTGTCACTAAATGCCACTGAGACATCACCGCTGGCGTCCTGAAGCTGAACCCACACTGCTTTAGTGCCCTCATCCTCTGATAGTGTCCAAAGCCTGTCGGCTTCGAAGGGCTCCCAACCCGCGTCTTCATCGTCGCCATCATTCCAGATTCGCATTTGGGAAATTTCATCCTCGCCGGTAACTTTTTCAACCAACAGAGATACTTCTGTGGACTCGGCCTCTTCGTCTCCGTGGTTAATAGAGAGGGTTGCTTCGTTGATCTCGGCGCTGGCCGCTGTCCCTCCGATGATCACCAGCGCGAAGAGGCTAACGATCATGGTGACTACAATAATGGTTACCTTGGGAAGTGCATGTTGGTTCACAGCTGGATCCTCATTCCGACGCTTATTCGATCAATACCTGATACCAGGCTATCAGATAAGAATCAGGGCATGCAAAGCGGCCGACCCGAACACAGGGATGAAAACGGACAGTAGTAGTGTGTCACTGGGCCTCCAAACCATCGGAACCATCCGTGTTCTAGGTGATCCCTGACCGTAACCTTTTGCCTCTAGCGCCAGCGCAAGGCCTCGGGCGCGCCTCAAGGAACCAACGAAGAGGGGAACGACAATGGAGGTCACAGCCTTAGCCCTTTTCCCGATCCCGCCACGGCCCACATCGGATCCTCGCGCCATTTGAGCCCTGGATATCCTGTCTCCTTCTCCTACAACAGTCGGGACGAAACGAAGAGCGAGTCCCAGAGTCATCGCAAATCCGTCTACGTTCAAGTTCAAGCGCCTGAGCGGAGACAACAATGCGGACAAGCCATCCACGATATCCATTGAAGCGGTCGTCATGCCCAGCAAGCTGGTACCCACGATGATCACCAGAAGTCTGCCGGCGAAGAATGCTCCCGCGGTCAAACCATCCATTGATACGAAAACCGAGCCCAGCTGCCAGTAGGCGCCTGATACCGGCTGGGATATCTGGATGCCATGGATCAACAGTGTGATTATCAATATGCTCAATAGGGGGCGAGCCCGACCCAGTAGCGAGCCCACACTGACCCCTGCAACGCTACCGACTACGAAGGCCGTGACCAGCAGCAGCAGCAGCCAGACAGACAGGGGAGTCGTCAAGGCGCTCACCGCAAACATCACTGTCAGAACGATCTTTACCCGGGGGTCTATTCTGTGCACGATCGTTGAGCCTGGGACATAGCCTCCGCCGGACATAGCCTTAAGGGATCTCACCTAATGACCTCAAGAACTTGAGCAGGAGTAACCTGCATGCCTGAACCTCTGATCACTTCGGCCAATTCGACGCAGCGCGGAGCAGCGATTCGAGCCGCTGCCAACACTTCCTGGTCCGCAAGAACATCTAGGGGAGGCCCCTCGGCAACGATTCTTCCATCTCGAAGAATGATCACACGGTCACAGGTCACTGCCATCTCGTCAAGATCATGCGAGGCCACAACGACCGAGAGTTCCCGGTCTTGAGCCAACTCGGTCAGATTCTGCCAAAGGAGGTCTCGACTCCTACCGTCAAGCCCAACAGTCGGCTCATCCAGGATTAAGCAGTCAGGCTCGATAGCCAGTACCCCAGCGATGGCTGCTCTGCGCGCCTCATCTCCTGTGAGGGAGAATGGAGACATGCCCCCAACTCGATCTGGATCCAGATCCATTTTCATCAAAGACTGTGTGGCTCGCGAGCGCGCGTCCATACGATTCAGACCGCACACTCGCGGCCCGAACTCAACATCTGACAGCACAGTATCCTCAAAGAACTGCTCCTCAGGAAACTGCATAGCCATTCCCACTGTGCATCCCGCCCCAACATTCAGCTGTCCCGCTGTGGGTTGGAGCACCCCGGCCAACAATTGAAGAAGGGTAGATTTTCCGGAACCTGAGGACCCTATGATTCCGAGCATCTCTCCCGGAGCAACCGAAAAGGAAACATCATCGATGCTCGGTCGACTGGCTTCAGGATAGACATGTCCCAGGTGAGATACCGCTATCATGAAGCCACCCCCACAGAGCTGAGTGCTGATCTCAATTCCGATATGGTCACGGGAATATCCCGACCACTACGCTGGGGGATCAATCCTGACATCCAGAGTTTTGTGGCGGAGGTTGGATCCATATCAGCACGGTCCAGGGCCTCAAGGTCACTTAGAACCTGATTAGGGGTACCGTGAGCTAAGATTTTCCCCTGTGGCCCCAGGAGAACCACGCTATCTGCAAGAGTGGCTCTCTCGGCGTCCGAGGTCAGCTCTACCACACCCAGACCATCATCCTGAAGCCGCGACACCACTTCATCAAAGTGCTTGCGGTAACTTTGGTCGATCATGCTTGTTGCCTCATCCAATATGAGATAGTCCGGTGTTCCCGCAATTGCTCCGGCAAGAGCAACCATCTGCTTCTGGCCACCGGACAATTGATGAGGCGCTTTTGTAGCCAGCTCCATGATCCCCAGCTTCGCCAAAGTGTCTTGCACTCTTTCTCGGATGTAAGAGGGTTCGAGACCTTTACACTCAAGGGAAAAGGCAACATCGGCATCAACAGAGTGGCAGATGAACTGATCATCCGGATTGCAAGAGATGTACGATACTTGTTCACCTGAACGGTGAACCGCTCCACTGTCGGGAGAGATCAAGCCAGCGACTACAGGACCGAGAACAGCCCTTCCGGACGCATGTGCGCCAAGTATTGCGGTGCGAGTTCCCGCATCAAGCCGCAGGCTAAGACCGACTATTGCATTGTTGGCCCCATCCTTCGAGGCGCAAACGGTGACTTCGCACAATTCGATCATGGAACACCGACCCGAATCGTCTGTGGTTGAAGGACTTTCGGAAAACAAAAAAGGCGCCCCAAGGGGCGCCTTAAGTTGTACTGAGTTTAGACCAGCTCGATGAAAGCCATGCGAGCGGCGTCGCCCTTGCGTGGCTCGAGCTTGATGATCCGAGTGTATCCGCCTGGCCGATCAGCGTACCTCGGTGCAACATCAGACATCAGCTTGTGCGCGATGTCCCTGTGCTCGATGTCCTTCAGCACCTCACGCCTGGATGCAACATCACCAGCCTTGGCTTTGGTGATAATCTTTTCGGCAAAGGGCCTAAGCTCCTTGGCTTTTCTCTCGGTCGTAGTAATACGTTCGTGAACGATGAGCTGAGCAGCAAGGCCACGCAGAATGGCTTTGTTGTGAGACTCATCGGTCCCTAGTCGCTTACCCTTCTTTCTGTGCCTCACGTCAATCTCCTCGTGTGTTCTTATGCGCTCTTCAGGGCCAAGCTTCGAGAGGCCAAGACCTGCTTGATCTCTTCGATAGACTTGTCGCCGAAGTTGCGAATGTTCATTAGATCCTGCTCCGTATACTCGACCAGCTGATCGAGAGAATTGATAGCCTGCCTCTTAAGGCAGTTGTAAGACCGAACCGACAGCTCTAGCTGCTCGATTGGAATATTGAGCTCTGCCTCTTCTTCCTCTGGCTCCTCGCCAAAGATTGAGACCTCCTCTGCGTCTTCGTCTTGATGGACGAAGAGTGCCATGTGCTGGCTCATGATCGTGGCCGCTGTCTCCATGGCCTCGTCGGGATCGATCGCACCATTCGTCTCAACGTGAAGGATGAGCTTGTCATAATCGGTACGCTGACCGACCCGAGTGTTCTCTACCTCATAATTTACGTTCACCGTCGGGGTGAATACTGAATCGATCGGAATGACTCCGATCGGCTGATCGTCCTCTTTGTTCTTATCTGCTGAGACGTAGCCTCGGCCAGTCCTTACCTCGAACTCAGCCTCTACCTTGCCTTTTGTGTTAACGCTCATCACGTGATGGTCTTTGTTGACGATCTCAATGCCAGCTGGGACCTCTAGGTCTCCTGCTGTGACTTCCTGGGCGCCTTTGACGCTTAACTTCAGAGTTGCCGGCTCATCAGTATCACCGCTGATAACGACCTGTTTGAGGTTAAGAATTATGTCTACGACATCTTCCTTAACACCAGTCAATGCGCTGAACTCATGAGGTACACCATCGATCCTGATGGTAGTGATGGCTGAGCCGGGAAGCGATGAGAGCAGCAGTCTGCGCATCGAGTTGCCCAAGCTGTACCCAAACCCGCGCTCGAGAGGCTCTACAACATATGTACCCCGAGTCTCATTGACCTCTTGGCTCTTTATCTCCGGCTTGATTAACTCCAGCAAAGAATCTCCCTCCTAAAACTTTCTTGTTTACCTAAAATGCTAACTACTTGGAATACAACTCGACGATGAGTCTCTCTTCGATGGAGAGATCAATCTCGTCGCGTCGTGGAAGGTGCGCAACCGTTACGGCTAGCCTCTTCTGGTCTACGCTCAACCATTCTGGAATCTCAACGTTCAAATGATCAGACGCCACACTCTGGAAGATTGGGACGTCCTTGCCCTTGGGCGCCACGGAGATCTTATCGCCCTCGCTGACTCGCATCGAAGGCACATTCGCCTTCGAATCGTTGATCTTGTAGTAGCCATGAAGCACGAGCTGACGCGCTTGTGCTCTCGAAGCGGCTAGACCGGCACGATAAACAACATTATCAAGCCTTGTCTCTAGAATCCTCAGCAGGTTCTCACCTGTGATGCCCGTCTGGTGTGAAGCTAGCTTGTAGTAATTACGAAATTGCTTCTCGAGAACGCCGTACACCCGCTTTGCCTTCTGCTTCTCACGAAGCTGAATCAGGTATTCTGTCTCTTTGATCCGACGACGTCCGTGCTCGCCTGGAGGATAATTCCTCTTCTCGATCCCGCATTTGTCGGTATAGCATCGCTGTCCCTTTAGGAACAACTTCATGCCCTCTCTGCGGCATAGCTTGCATACCGGTCCTGTGTATCTCGCCATCTGCTGGTTTCTCCTCCTAGACCCTTCTTCGCTTGCGGGCTCGGCATCCGTTGTGCGCGATAGGCGTCACGTCCTGGATGGATCCGACCTCAAGCCCTGTTGCCTGTAGTGATCGAATGGCTGTTTCGCGACCGGAGCCTGAACCCCTGACGAGAACATCAACCTTTCGAACACCATGCTCTTGAGCCTTCTTACCAGCGGCCTCTGCGGCCATCTGAGCTGCGAACGGTGTACTTTTCCTCGAACCTTTGAACCCAACAACCCCAGAGCTACCCCATGCGATAGTGTTTCCCGCGGTGTCAGTAATCGTGATTATCGTGTTGTTGAATGACGAGCGAATATGAACAACCCCGTGGGATATGTTCTTCTTCTCTTTGCGACGTGATTTCCCTTTGCTGGGCTTAGCCATGAGTTATCTACCTACTTCTTTTTCCCAGCAATGGCCTTGCGTGGCCCCTTGCGTGTACGTGCATTAGTATGGGTTCGCTGACCCCTTACAGGAAGACCCTTGCGGTGACGAAGACCACGGTAGCTTCCTATTTCCATTAGTCGTTTGATGTTCTGAGAAGTCTCGCGACGAAGATCGCCTTCGACACGGTAGTTCTCGTCGATCTCGTCACGCAGCTTGACCAGCTCTTCTTCGGTCAGGTCGCGGACTTTAGTGTCAACGGCAATCCCAACCGCTTCGCAGATCTCAAGCGCTGTTGGGCGCCCGATACCGAATATGTAAGAAAGAGCAATTCCTACCTGCTTCTCGCGGGGTAGGTCGACTCCCATTAGACGTGCCATACTAAATCCTCCTTGGACCGATCAACCCTGCCGCTGCTTATGGCGGGGGTTCTCACAAATCACCATTACGCGACCATGGCGCTTGATGATTCTACATTTTTCACAAATCTTCTTAACTGAGGGCTGAACTTTCATCTTCTATTCCTAAGCTCTGGCTACTTGTGTCTGTACACAATGCGGCCTCGGGTCAAATCATATGGTGACAGCTGCACCACAACCTTGTCGCCGGGTAGTATGCGGATGTAGTGCATCCTCATTTTCCCCGAAATATGAGCTAGGACCTTGTGTCCGTTGTCGAGTTCAACGCGAAACATGGCGTTAGGCAACGGTTCGACAACCGTTCCTTCTAGCTCTATCGCATCGTCCTTCTTGCCCAATTAATCTCTCCAATTACGAGTACAGGCCGCAAAGAACAATACTAGCCAATACCTCCCCGTACGTCCAGGGAATTTATATATATTACAGTCTATCTTGTCAATACCAGAGGACCATCCGCCGTTATGGCGACCGTGTCCTCAAAATGGGCGGACAAAGTACCGTCCATCGTCACGTATCCCCACTCATCCGCCAAAAGTTTCAGCTGGTAGCCGCCCACGTTGACCATTGGCTCAATCGCCAGCACATACCCTTCTTTGAGAACGGGCCCGTCACCGGCTGTCCCAAAGTTCGGAACAACCGGCTCCTCGTGCAATGAGGAGCCAATGCCGTGACCTACCAGATCCCTGACCACTGAGTAGCCAGCCCCTTCGACCTCTTTTTGTATGGCTGAGCACATATCTCCCATGGGAGCGCCGACCACACACCTTTCAATTCCGAGGTCCAAGGACCGCTTGGTCACATCGATCAGTCTTTGCTTTTCGGAAGAGATCTGACCTACTCCGTAGGTCCGCGCCGCGTCCGCGAAGAAGCCATGAATCTTCACACCTATATCAAGGCTGATGATGTCGCCGTCCTGCAGCTTGGTGTTACCCGGTATCCCGTGGACTACCCCATTGTTGGGAGAAAAACAGACGGTCGCAGGAAAGCCCCTGTAGCCTTTAAAGGCCGGCTCTCCGCCATGCGCTCGGATAAAGGTCTCGGCAACGGAATCGATATCGCTGCCACTCACTCCATGGTCGAGATGCTTTTCTACCTCAGCAAATGTACTTGCAAGCAGCTTTCCAGCCGCTTGCATCAGTTGGATTTCCTTTGCGCTTTTCTTCTCTATCAAGCCCTAGACCTTCAGTAAATCCATGAGGTCCGCGGCCACTTTATTGATATCCTGTTCACCGTCAACGGGACGAAGAATCGCTTTTCTTCCGTAGAACTCAAGTACTGGGGCAGTCTGCTTGTCATATACCTCAAGCCGGCGATGGGCGACAGACTCACTGTCATCTTCACGCTGATACAGCTCACCACCGCACTTATCACAGACACCATCGCTAGCCGGAGGATTAAACTTGTCGTGGAAGGTGGTGCTGCACGTCCGGCAGATTCGCCTGCCCGTAAGTCTTTTAATCAACTCGCCATCGGTGACCTCAAGGCTAATGACCCCTGTGATCGCTTTGCCGGCGGCACGCAGTTTCTCATCCAGAGACTCCGCCTGATGAATCGTTCTAGGAAAACCATCCAAGAGAAAACCGGCGCCGGCATCCGGCTGTTCCAGTCGCTCCACAACCATCGCAATAACCAGGTCGTCAGGAACAAGTTCCCCTCGATCCATGTAGCTCTTGGCTTCTTTCCCGAGCTCTGTCTCGTCATTAACAGCAGCCCTGAGGATATCGCCGGTGGCTATATGTGGGATCTGATATTCGACTGCGAGCTTCTGGGCTTGAGTTCCCTTGCCCGCTCCCGGGGGTCCAAAAAGTACGAAATTCTTCATCGTGTGCTCCTTTGCGTCCTTCCTATTTAAGGAATCCCTCGTACTGCCTCATCAGCAGTCTGGCCTCGATCTGTCGCATCAGTTCGAGTGCGACACCAACCATGATCAGCATGGAAGTGCCTCCGAACTCAGCGAAGAATTGAACTCTGGTAGCGGTGAACAACAGGCTAGGAACGACCGCCACCGCGGCAAGGAACAATGCGCCGACAAATAGGAGACGGGTCAGAACCGTGTTCAAGTATTGAGCGGTCGGCTTACCCGGCCTGATCCCTGGGACGAATCCACCATACTTCCTGATCTGATCTGCCTGTTTGATCGGATTGAAAACGATCGCTGTGTAGAAGTACGTAAAGAAGATGACCATAGCGGCGAAGATTATCAGGTAATAGATCGAACCGGGGGCTAGCAGCGAGGCGATACCCTGGCTAGCGGGAAAGAACTGGGCGATCGTTGCCGGGAACAAGAGTAGTGATGCGGCAAAGATGATCGGAATAACGCCGGAAGGATTGAGCTTAAAGGGCAGGTAGCTCTCGGACCCTCCATAGACCTTTCTTCCAACCATTCGCTTGGCATACTGAACCGGAATACGTCGCTGCGCACTTTCGATAAACACTATTGCCGTCGCGATTCCAACAAGAATCAGTATGGAGAGAACCACCAGGAACGGAGTGGTTGTTGCGAGTGACTGCTGCATGGCAAGCGGGAACGCCGCAATAATGCTGGAGAACATCATTAGGGACATGCCATTTCCGATTCCATAGTGCGTGATCAGCTCACCGAACCACATCACAACGATTGCGCCGGTCACAAGGGTGATTCCGATCACGAGCCCTGAGGCAAAATTCAAATCCGCTATGGCCCCTTGAGTAAGAAGGAACACAACGAAGGCAGTAGCCTGCATTATCGCCAAAACCAAAGTGAAGTATCGAGTGTACTGCGTTATCTGCTTCTGTCCCGTCTCACCCTCTTTTTGGAGCTCTTCCAGCTTGGGGATGACGTGCGTGAGAAGCTGCATGATAATCGCAGCCGTGATATAGGGCATGATCCCCAAGGCGAATACTGCGACGCTTGAAAGAGCACCACCAGAGAACAGGTCTAGCAGCCCAAGAACACCTGAATCAAAGATGTCCTCGAGGCTATTGGAGTTAACTCCGGGCACAGGAATATGCGCACCGAAACGGAACAGAGCGATCATCCCCAGCGTGAAGAGGATCCTCTTTCTTAGGTCAGGTAATTGCCCAGCGGCTCGACCAACATCACCGATCATGTTAGGCGAACTACCTCGCTACCTTGTCGGCTTTACCGCCGGCTTTTTCAATCTTGTCCACAGCCGACTTGCTGTAGGCGTCGACTTTTACGTTGATTGATTTAGTCAGTTCGCCGTCCCCGAGGACCTTTATCGGGCGAGAATCCTTGCGAATAAGACCCTTTTCGATCAACTGATTTCTGCCAACCTCGCTGCTGGCGTCAAAAGCCTCCAGATCGCCCACGTTGATCGGCTGATAATCTGTGCGGAAATGGTTAGTGAAGCCCTTGAGCTTTGGAAGCCTTCTCTGCAATGGCATCTGTCCACCCTCGAAACCTGGACCCTTACCACCACCAGATCTCGACAGCTGCCCGTCTTGGCCGCGCCCTGCAGTCTTTCCGGATCCGCTGGCTGCTCCTCGCCCTACTCTTTTTCGTTTTTTTGTCGCGCCCGCCGCGGGACGCAGATCATGAAGTTCCATTAACTCCTCCGAGCTACTTTACGTCTTCTACCTTGACCAGGTGGGAGACCTTGTCGGCCATCCCTCTGATGCTGGGTGTATCTTCCTTTACAACTTCTTTTCCGATTCGACCTAGACCAAGAGCTTTGAGAGTCGCACCCTGGTCTACTTTCCGGCCGATCGAACTTCTGGTTTGAGTGATTTTAAACTTTGCCATGTTTTCCTCTCCTACGGAGCGAGAAGCTCCTTAACCGTCTTGCCTCGGGTCTCAGCAACCTGGGCGGCAGTTCGAAGACTCTGTAGTCCTTGAACAGCACCTTTCAAAAGATTGATGGTGTTCGTTGTGCCCAGCGACTTGGCGAAGATGTCACCAATCCCGGCAAGCTCAAGTACTGCTCTTACCGGCCCACAGGCGATTATACCTGTACCAGGTGCAGCGGGTTTCAGCATCACTTTCGCCGCATCTGAGCGTCCAATGATGGCATGAGGAATGGTCGATCCCACGCGTGGCACCTCAAAGAGGTTCTTCTTGGCCTCTTCTATGCCCTTCTGAATGGCAGTAGGAACTTCGTTGGCCTTTCCATAGCCAATTCCGACGCGACCGTTCTCGTCCCCAACTACGACAAGAGCGGTCAGCTTAAAGCGACGACCGCCCTTGACCACCTTGGAAACACGATTGATCGCTACTACCTTCTCTTTTAATCCTTGATCGTCCGATTTACCAAATGCCAAGCCATATCCTCCTAAAAAGTGAGACCCTTGTCTCTAGCACCATCTGCAAGTGCCTTTATCTGGCCGTGAAACTGGAATCCACCGCGGTCAAAAACCACAGTCTTGATACCCTTTTCACCAGCTCGCGCTGCGACCAGTTCTCCTACCTTCTGCGCCGACTCGATGTTCCCACCGGCAGGGAACTCCTTGCGAAGCTCAGCTTCAACAGTTGAAGCTGACGCTATCGTCACTGAACTAATATCATCGATCAGCTGTGCGTACACATGATCGTTGCTCCGGAAAACGGCCAAACGAGGCTTTTCAGCCGTTCCTGAAACCTTCTTCCTGACTCGTATATGACGTTTTTTTCTTGCTTGCGCTTTACTAAGTTTTGAAGCCAACTCTGTCTCCTAGGCTCAATGTCACTTGGCGGCTTTGCCGGCCTTGCGACGTACGTGTTCATCAACATATCGGATACCTTTGCCCTTGTAGGGCTCAGGAGGCCGGATTTTCCTGATGTCAGCTGCTACCTGACCAACCAGTTGCTTGTCAGCACCCTTGATCACAATTCGAGTCGGCTGCGGGACCTCGATATCGATACCGGATGGAGCCTCAACATGAACTGGGTGAGAGTAGCCTGCGGCCACCTCGAGCGTCTTGCCCTTCATCTGCGCCTTGTATCCAACGCCGACCATATCAAGAGACTTATCGAAGCCCTGTGTAACACCCTCGACCATGTTCGCAATAAGTGTGCGAATCAAACCATGAAGGCTTCGAAAAAACCTCTCATTGTTCGGTGGCTCTACGGTTGCCACTCCATCCGCAACGGTGATCTTCATTTCAGGATTGACCTGCTGAGTCAGTTCCCCCTTGGGCCCCTTGACTGTAACAGTCCCATTTTCAACTTTTACCTCTACTCCGCTAGGAATAGTTACTGGTTGCTTACCGATTCGTGACATAGATACTCCTTATCACCACACGAAGCAGACTACTTCGCCGCCAAGCCCGTGCCTGACCGCCTGCTTACCTGTGAGTATCCCTTTTGATGTAGAAATAATTGCCACACCAAGACCACCGAGAACTCTCGGGACTTCATCCTTCTTTGCATAAACCCTTAGTCCAGGCTTACTGATGCGCTTGATTCCCATGAGGGCGCGGTCACGCTTCTGACTGTACTTGAGGTCTACGCGCAATGTCTTATGGACACCGTCCTCGAGCACCTCAAAGTCATTCACATAACCCTCTTCTTTAAGGATTCGAACGATCTCGTTCTTCATATTCGAGGCCGGGATATCCACGGTCTCTTTCTGAGCCCTACTTGCATTTCGAATGCGAGTAAGAAGATCAGCTATCGGATCTGTCATTACCATTTATCTATCCCCTTACCAGCTGGCCTTGGCTACACCCGGGACCTCGCCACGATGGACGAGCTCACGAAGGCAGATCCTGCATAGGCCGAACTTGCGGTAGTATCCATGAGCCCGGCCACAACGCTTACAGCGGTTGTAGCCTCTTACCGCGAACTTTGGTTCCTTCTTCTGTTTGTTTAGTAAGGCTTTTTTAGCCAACTGACCCTCCTTGAGTCTCTAGACTGCCGCTCGGGCTGTCTTACGTTCCTTGAGCGGCATGCCTAGCTTCTTAAGTAGCGTGTAGCATGCGTCATCATTCTCTGCCGTAGTCACAATCGTAATATCAAAACCGATGGTCTTGTAAAGGTTGTCGTAGTCAATCTCAGGGAAGACCAACTGCTCGGTGATACCGAGTGAGTAGTTACCCCTTCCATCAAAGGACGTCGAACGCAGTCCTCGAAAGTCTCGAATCCTTGGTAGTGCAGTCGACACTAGTCTGTCGAAGAACTCCCACATCATGTCCCCGCGCAGCGTCACTCTGACACCGATGGGCATATCTTCTCGCAATTTGAATCCGGCTACAGATTTCTTTGCTCTGGTTATTACAGGCATTTGACCGGTAATGCTCGCCATGTCCTGCACTGCGGCGTCAAGGAGCTTTGCGTCCTTCGCCCCCTCACCAAGGCCCGAATTCATCACGATCTTAGTGAGTCTTGGGACCTGCATCGGATTTGCTAGACCGAGTTCCTTTTGGATCTCGACGAGTAATTCCTTGTTGAACTTTTCTTTCTTCCTGGGCATCATGTTCGTCTCCTCCGCCCTAGACCGTATCCATGTCTTCGCTGCAATTGCGACAGACCCGGATCTTCTTACCTTCGTCGTCTACCCGAGCTCCCACTCGTGATGGTTCACCACAACTAGGACACACTGGCATCACATTTGAAGCGTCTATGGCCATTTCCTTCTCGACGATGCCACCCTGTGGGGTCTTCTGACTAGGCTTAACAGCCCTCTTAACCCGAGCGACACCTTCAACGGTCACTTTCCCCGTGTCAGGGAATACCGCGAGGATCTTGCCTCGTTTGCCTCGTTCTTTTCCGGTGATCACTTCGACTCTGTCACCAGTTTTGAGCCTGAATTTAAGCTTACTCGCCATTTTCACTCCTAAAGGACTTCCGGCGCGAGCGAGATGATCTTCATGTAGTTCTTCTCTCTTAGCTCTCTCGCAACTGGTCCGAATATTCTTGTTCCGAGCGGGCTACCCTGCTCGTTCACCAGAACTACCGCATTCTCATCGAAGCGTATGTACGTGCCATCCGACCTGCGTGTATTCCTCTTGCTACGTACAAGAACACCGCGAACGACCTCACCGCGCTTAACCGCGCCACCAGGCGTGGCCTCTTTCACGGTACATACCACGAGGTCTCCGATTCGCGCATAACGCCTACCGGATCCACCTAGCACCCTGATAACCAATATTTTTTTCGCCCCGGTGTTGTCTGCGACTTTACACCTGGATTCTTGCTGAATCACTGTTTCCTCACAATTCCTTTAGCGCAACAGGCTATTTAGCCTGCTCAACAATGTCTGTAACTCTCCACCGCTTCTGTTTGCTCAGCGGTCGAGTTTCGATGATCTTCACTAGATCGCCTTCATGCGACTGATTCGCTTCATCATGTGCGTACATCTTCGATGTTCTGCGAATAATCTTCTTGTAACGCTTGTGCTTGAACGTGTGCTCGACTGCGATGACTCTGGTCTTGTCCATCTTGTCGCTGACCACACGCCCAATGCGCGTCTTCCTGCTGGTGCGTTCTTCCATATCTGGCATATACCTTTCCTACTCCGACCTAATGCCCAGCTCGAACTCGCGCTGTGCGGTGAGGAGCCTTGCGAGCTGCCTCTTGATATCGCGGAGTTTCATTGGATTGTCCAGCTGTCCGGTGGCGTGCTGGAACCTTAGGTTGAACAACTCCTCTTTGGTCTCTTTCATCTTCTCTTCAAGCTCGACCTTGTTGAGCTCCTGAATCTCACTACTCCTCACGGCCAGCCTCCTCACGCTTGACGAAACGGCACTTGACCGGAAGCTTGTGCATTGCCAGCCTCATAGCCTCACGAGCAGTCGCCTCATCAACACCAGCGAGTTCAAACATCACACGGCCTGGCTTTACCACGGCGACCCAATGCTCCGGATTACCTTTACCTGAACCCATTCGGGTCTCAGCGGGCTTCTCCGTCACAGGCTTGTCTGGGAAGATATTGATCCATACCTTACCTCCACGCTTGATGTACCTGGTCATCGCGATACGAGCAGCCTCAATCTGGCGGTTGGTGATCCAGCCGCAGTCGTAAGACTGAAGTCCGTACTCACCAAAGTTCACGCTGGTCTGGCCTGCGGACATACCGCGCCTACGACCACGATGAACCTTGCGGTGCTTGACCCTCTTAGGAAGAAGCATCCGAAGCCCCCTTGCGAGGCGCGTTGTTCCTGTTCGGTCCGCCTGGGCGGCCACCAGGCTTCGGACCACGGCCGCCAGGTGCTTTTACGTCAGCTGACCTGTCGCGACGATTACCGATGACCTCGCCCTTATATATCCAGACCTTGACGCCGATGCGACCAAAGGTCGTGCGAGCCTCGTACAATCCATAGTCGATATCCGCGCGAACAGTGTGCAATGGTACGCGACCCTCGCGATACCACTCACGGCGAGACATCTCCGCTCCACCCAATCGGCCAGAGCACTGAATCTTAACGCCTTCAGCACCAGCTCGAAGAGCCGACCATACGGCCTTCTTCATAGCTCGACGGAAGCTTGCGCGCGCCGATAGTTGATCGGCAACACCCTTAGCTACTAGAACAGCGTCGAGTTCAGGGCGAGATACTTCCAATACGTTCAGCTGAACGTGCTTGTTGTTGGTGAGCTTCTCGAGGGAACCTCTGAGTTTGTCTACCTCGGAGCCTCTTTTGCCGATAACGACACCCGGCCTTGCGGTGTGTACATCGACACTAAGGCGATTCGCGGCCCGCTCGATCTCGATCTTTGAGACCGCAGCATGCGGTAGAGCATCATCGAGCATCTTGCGAATCTCAATGTCCTGCTGGAGGAACTTACTGTAATCCTTTGTTGCGAACCAGCGCGACTTCCAGTCGTTTATTATCTTAAGTCTAAATCCGGTCGGGTTGACCTTCTGTCCCATCAGGCCTCCTCTTGGCCGTCGTCAACGACCACAGTGACGTGGCTCGTACGTTTTCTAATAATGTCTCTGGACCCACGAGCTCGTGGCTTGATCCTCTTGGCATCAGGACCCTGGTCGACGATCAGGTTACGAACGAACAATTCGCTCGACCGTGACTCTCCGTCTTGATACGCATTTGCCTGTGCAGCTGTTACCAGCTTGAACAGGACCTTCGCTCCGCCTGTGGGGGAGAAACGAAGAATTGAGAGCGCCTCGTTTACCTCGCGTCCCTTCACCATGTTTGCAACACGACGAATCTTCAGCGGGGCAATACGCACGTATCGCTCCTTAGCAGTCGCTTTCACTACCTAATTCCCTTCCTTTACCGGACCCTAGAGGATTTATCTTGCCCGGCATGACCCTTGAAGGTCCTGGTCGAAGCAAACTCTCCGAGCTTGTGGCCGACCATGCTCTCGCTGATGTAGACCGGAACGTGCTTACGTCCGTCATGCACAGCAATCGTATGACCCACCATCTCAGGTGTTATGTCAGACCTTCTCGCCCAGGTCTTGAGCAGTCTCTTCTCGTTCTTCTTGTTCATCGCCTCAACGCGTGCGAAAAGCTTTTCGTCAACGTAAGGTCCCTTTTTTAGTGATCTAGTCATAATGCTCCCTTCTTACTTCTTACGACGCCGGACGATCAGACGATCAGACGGCTTGGCTTTCCTGGTGCGGTAGCCGATGGTAGGTATTCCCCAAGGAGTCGTCGGAAGATGCCCCTTGGATTTACCCTCACCACCACCATGTGGATGGTCTACCGGATTCATTACAGTTCCACGCACGGTCGGACGACGGCCCATGTGGCGCTTACGTCCGGCCTTACCTACAGAAATAACGTCGTGTTCACCGTTGCTAAGCGGACCGATAGAGGCGCGACACTCGATTCGCACGAGCCTCATCTCGCCCGACGGAAGCCTAAGCTGAGCGTAGTCGCCCTCTTTAGCCATCAATTGAATCGCGGTACCAGCCGAACGACCGAGCTTTCCACCTTGACCCACTTGAAGCTCAACATTATGAATGATGGTACCTAGTGGAATGTTCTTAATCGGAAGGCAGTTACCCGGGCGAATGTCCGCCTCCGGACCATTCTCGACTGTGTCGCCCTCTTTAAGAGCGGCAGCAGCCAGGATGTAACGCTTCTCACCGTCTGCGTAAACAAGAAGGGCGATGCGCGCCGACCGGTTCGGGTCGTACTCGATGCTAGACACCCTTGCAGGTATTGCATCCTTCGTCCTCTTGAAATCAATAATGCGATATCGGCGCTTATGTCCACCACCGATATGGCGAGTGGTAATGCGCCCGTTCACATTTCGTCCGCCGGTCTTCGAGAGGGGGGCTATCAGAGACTTTTCCGGAGACTTTTTGCTGAGGTCGCTCATGTCTACGTTTGTCTGGAATCTTCTTCCCGGAGATGTAGGCTTATATCTTTTTATTGCCATCGTACTGTCTTACCCTTCATGTCATGACCACGGTTCCGGGCGTATCTATACGCCCTTGCCGAGTCTCTAGGCCTGTCCGCCTTCGAATACTTCGATTCTGTCGCCCTCGATCAGAGTGACGATTGCCTTCTTCCAACTGCGCGTGGTTCCTTCGATGCGGCCACGACGCTTCTTCTTGCCATGAACTGGAAGAGTGTTGACCTTTTTAACTTTGACTTCGAAGACCTCTTCGACCGCCTTCGCGATCTGCTGCTTGTTGGCCCTCTTGTCCACTTCGAAAGTGTACTTGTTCAACTCGATCAACTGGTAACTCTTCTCAGTAATGATCGGACGAACGATTATCTCGCGAGCTTCCATTTAGCTCATCACCTCTCCGACACGATCCCATGCAGACTCTTGGATGACCACACGGTCTGCCCAGAGAACGTCATAAACATTCAGTTCAGCGGGCTCAGCAATTCTTACGTCAGGCAGATTCCGAAAAGCACGGCTCGTCAGATCATCGTGACCTTCAACAACCAAAAGTACTTTGCCTTCTTCTTTGATGCCGGACAGAAAGTTGCGTCCTTCTTTTACTCGTCCTTCTTTAACTCCGAATCCCTGAGCGACTGTTACACGCTCGCCTACGATTCGGTCGGCCATGACCTGTCGCATGGCGAGACGTCTCATCTTTTTAGGGAATGCCATCTCGTAATTGCGTGGCTGCGGTCCGAAAACGGTACCACCACCGGTCCAGTTCGGCTGGCGAATACTACCAGTACGGGCACGTCCGGTACCCTTCTGGCGCCATGGCTTGCGGCCACCGCCTCGCACCATGCCTTTGGTCTTTGTTGCATGTGTGCCTGCCCTACCGGCAGCCATGAAAGTGCGCACAGCTTGATGAACCGTGGCATCTCCCTTTTTAACTTCATTCAACGCTGCAGGGATATCGGCTTGGCCGACTTTCTTCCCCTTAGCATCAACAATTGGTACTGACATCAGTGACTCCTACTCCGCTGCCTTGATGAAAACTACTCCGCCGCTCGAACCAGGGACGGCGCCCTTGATGGCGAGAACGTTGCGCTCAGCGTCGACTCTTACGACCTGGAGTCCGACGGTCGTTGACCGCTCGTTGCCGTACTGCCCTGCCATCTTCTTTCCAGGAAAGACACGGGATGGAGTGGCGCTTGCGCCTATAGAACCAGGCTTACGGTGAGCACGATGGGTACCATGCGATGCACCAAGACCATGGAAATTGTGTCTCTTCATTACTCCGGAAAATCCGCGGCCCTTGGACGTACCCGTTACGGATACAGTCTCGCCGGCCTGGAATGCCTCTACCGTTATCTCACTTCCAAGCTCGAATGAGGCTGTAGCCTCATCATCCTGGAGACGTAGTTCAACGAGGTGACGCCGGGGGGTAACCCCAGACTTCTCAAAATGCCCCTTCATGGGCTTGTTGATTTTTCGCTCAGGTAGCTCGTCATAACCGATCTGAACCGCTGAGTAGCCATCCGTTACGTCGGTCTTGACCTGAGTAACAACACATGGTCCAGCCTCTATGAGGGTCACCGGTATCATCTGTTCGTTCACATATATCTGGGACATGCCCAGTTTCTTTCCGATAATGCCTTTTGCCATCTTGTTCACCTAGAGCTTTATCTCGATATCGACACCAGCAGGTAGGTCGAGCCTCATTAGAGAGTCAACCGTTTTTGGGCTGGGGTCCATTATGTCTATAAGTCGCTTATGCGTGCGCATCTCAAAGTGCTCACGTGAATCCTTGTCAACGAATGGTCCCCGGATCACACAGTACAAGCTTCGATCGGTAGGCAAAGGAACTGGACCGGAGATCTTTGCCCCTGTCCTCTTCACCGTCTCTACGATCTTCTTTGCAGACTGATCGATGATCTCGTGATCATATGCTTTTAGTCGGATTCGTATTTTCTCTTTTGCCACTTTCTTCCTTTGTCTCTCTGTCCTTCGCCCGCCCTCCAAAGGAACGGACTTTCTCGGCGAGAATTTCCCACAACCCCTGAGAGAGCGGGTGCGCAGCTACCTCTCGCGTCATAGACGCTTACAGTGAAGGGCCCCAGCACCAGTGCCGGGACCCGTATCACATATTTCTACTCGATAATTGTGGTTACTGAACCAGCACCCACGGTACGGCCACCCTCGCGGATAGCAAACCTCAGGCCTTCTTCCATCGCTATGGAGGAAATGAGATCGACTTCCATCTCAGTATTGTCACCAGGCATAACCATTTCCTGGCCACCAGGAAGAGTAACAATACCAGTCACGTCAGTAGTTCTGAAATAGAACTGAGGACGATAGTTGTTGAAGAACGGGGTGTGACGACCGCCCTCTTCCTTGGAAAGCACGTACACCTGAGCCTTGAACTTGGTATGAGGAGTGATGGTGCCTGGCTTACAGAGAACCTGGCCACGCTCGACATCTTCCTTGCCAATACCACGAAGGAGTGCACCGATATTATCGCCAGCCTGACCGGAATCAAGCAGCTTGCGGAACATCTCTACGCCAGTACAAACCGACTTCTGAGTCTCGCGAATACCGACGATCTCGATCTCGTCGTTGACATTGACGACGCCTCGATCTACACGGCCAGTTACAACTGTGCCTCGACCAGTAATTGAGAATACATCCTCGATCGCCATCATGAATGGCTTGTCCACGTCACGCACAGGAGTTGGGATGAAGCTATCCACCGCTGCCATAAGATCCATGATCTTATCCTCAAACCCAGCGTCGCCCTCAAGCGCCTTGGTTGCTGAGCCGTGGATGATCGGGGTGTCATCGCCGGGAAACTCATACTCATTTAGAAGCTCGCGGACTTCCATCTCAACAAGCTCAAGAAGTTCCTCGTCATCGACCATGTCTGCCTTGTTAAGGAAAACAACCATGTGCGGCACACCAACCTGGCGGGCAAGCAGAACGTGCTCACGAGTCTGTGGCATAGGACCATCAGCAGCGGAGACCACCAAAATGGCACCGTCCATCTGTGCCGCGCCAGTGATCATGTTCTTAACATAGTCAGCGTGACCCGGGCAGTCGACGTGAGCGTAGTGACGATTCTCAGTCTCATACTCGACATGGGCGGTCGCGATTGTGATACCGCGCTCGCGCTCTTCTGGAGCGTTGTCGATGTTCTCAAACGCCTGAGCGCTGTTAACATCCGGAAGACGACGCGATAGAACCGTAGTGATTGCTGCGGTCAGTGTCGTCTTTCCGTGGTCGATGTGACCAATGGTTCCCACATTCACGTGGGGCTTATTCCGCTCGAACTTTTGCTTCGCCATCCTGTTATCCTCCTGTGGCCTTTCTTCTTACTCGAACATTAACCGCGGTTTACTATTCACCGCGTGCTTTGGAAATAATTTCAGTCGCAACCGAGGCCGGAACCTCTTCGTAGCGATCGAACTGCATAGTGTAATTCGCACGCCCCTGCGACAGAGAGCGTAGCTCAGTAGCGTACCCGAACATCTCCGACAAAGGAACCTTGGCGTCTACAACCTGAGCTCCATGTCTCGGATTCATACCTTCAACTCGTCCACGACGGGAGTTCAGGTTACCGATAACGTCACCTAGATAATCTTCTGGAGTAACAACCTCGACGCTCATGACCGGCTCGAGGATTACTGCCTTTCCGCGCTGAGCGCCATCCTTGAGAGCCATGGATCCTGCGATCTTGAAGGCCATCTCGTTAGAGTCGACATCATGGAATGAACCATCGTAGAGCTGGGCCTTGATATCTACCAGAGGATATCCAGCAATAACGCCGGCTTCCATCGCGTCTCCGATGCCTTTCCTAACAGCAGGGATATACTCGCGAGGAATAGACCCGCCGACGATCTTGTCTTCGAACACGTAGCCTGTTCCAGGCTCACCTGGCTCGAATCGAACCTTGGCGTGACCGTACTGACCACGACCACCGGACTGCTTGACGTACTTACCCTCGGCGTCAACCGCCTTACGTATTGTCTCTTTGTATGCGACCTGTGGCTTACCGATGTTCGCCTGTACTTTAAACTCTCGGAGCAGTCTATCTACGATGACCTCCAGATGAAGCTCGCCCATTCCGAGAATGATGGTTTGACCGGTGTCCACATCTGTCTGGACTCGGAAGGTGGGGTCCTCTTCCGCTAGCTTAGCCAGGGAGTTGGACAGCTTCTCTTGGTCCACCTTGGTCTTGGGCTCGATGGCCACGGAGATGACAGGCTCAGGGAAGACCATGGATTCAAGCAAGACCTGAGCGTCAGCGTCACATAGTGTGTCGCCAGTAGTCGTATTCTTTAGTCCAACAAAAGCAATGATGTCGCCAGCGGACGCCTCGTCAATGTCCTCACGATGGTTTGCGTGCATAAGCAGGATACGTCCCACTCGCTCACGATTCTCTTTTGTGCTGTTCTCAATATAGGAGCCGGACTTGACTGTCCCAGAGTAGATGCGGGCGAACCCAAGCTTACCTACGTAGGGGTCAGTCATTATCTTGAATGCAAGTGCTGAAAATGGAGCGTCGGCCGAAGGCTGGCGCTCTAGCGGAGTCTCTTTGTCCAACTCGGTACCCTGAATCGCACCAATATCCACGGGGGAGGGTAGGTACTTGATAATGTCATCAAGTAGGGGCTGTACGCCCTTGTTCTTGAAACTCGAGCCGCAAATCGTTGGAGTAATACTCACATTGAGAGTTGCAGCTCGCACAGCGGCCATAACCTCATCAGCAGTGATCTCTTCGCCCTCAAGGTACTTCTCCATCAGGGACTCGTCCTGGTCCGCGACCGCTTCTAGGAGGTTTGTCCGCCACTCGTCGGCGAGCTCCTTGAATTCCTCGGGAATCTCACCGATCTCGAAGTCAACACCATCATCACTGGTATATAGGATCGCGTTCATCTGGACCAGGTCGATAATGCCACGGAAGTTCTCTTCAGCGCCGATGGGAATCTGGATCGGGACCGGGTTGGCATTCAACCGCTCTTTAATGGTGGAGACACCCCGAAAGAAATCAGCGCCCGTGCGGTCCATCTTATTAATGTAGGCAATCCTTGGTACACCGTATTTATCGGCCTGGCGCCAAACAGTCTCTGACTGCGGCTCAACACCAGCAACGGAGCAAAATACCGCTACGGCCCCGTCCAGCACTCTTAGCGATCTTTCGACCTCGACAGTGAAGTCCACGTGGCCGGGTGTATCTATAATATTTATTCGATGATCATCCCAGAAGCAGGTGGTCGCTGCGGAGGTGATGGTGATCCCACGTTCTTGCTCTTGGACCATCCAATCCATCGACGCTGAACCGTCGTGAACCTCACCCATCTTGTGAACTCGACCAGTGTAGAAAAGTATTCTCTCGGTGGTCGTGGTCTTACCTGCATCAATGTGGGCAATGATGCCGATGTTACGATACTTGTCCAGATCCGTCTGGCCAGTATTGCTCTGTGCTTTATCTTTTACAACTGCATCTGACATCTATCAAATCACCATTTGTAGTGGGCAAAGGCCCTGTTGGCCTCGGCCATCTTGTGAGTATCTTCCTTGCGCTTGATAGCTGACCCTGTGCCAGACGCGGCATCCATGATCTCAGACGCAAGTCTTTCAGCCATGCTCTTGCCCTTGCGCTTCTGAGCAAACTCGGTCAACCAGCGAATCGCTAGGGTAGTTCCCAGCTTCGCTGGTACCTCGACTGGAACCTGATAGGTAGCGCCACCGACACGACGGGGCTTCACCCTGATCGCCGGCTTAACATTCTCTACTGCCTTGCGAACCACAGATAGCGGCTCAGAGCCGGTCTTCTCGGCCACAATATCGAATGACTTATAAATAATGGTCTCGGCAAGATTCTTCTTACCACTCTTGAGCACCTGGTTAGTGAACTGAGTGACCAGTCGGCTGTTGTAAACCGGATCTGCGATTAATTCTCTTTTCGGAGCGGCACCTCTTCTAGGCAACTCTATGTCCTCTCAATCTCTACTATTTAGGAGCTCGGGTGCCGTACTTGGAACGCCCCTGCTTGCGGTCTGCAACACCAGCGGTGTCAAGAGCCGCTCTGACTATCTTGTAACGAACACCCGGAAGATCCTTCACTCGACCCCCGCGGATAAGCACAATTGAGTGCTCTTGCAGGTTGTGACCGATACCGGGGATATATGCGGTGACTTCCATTCCGTTGGTCAAACGAACACGAGCCACCTTGCGCAACGCCGAGTTCGGCTTCTTCGGTGTTGTCGTATAGACACGTACGCAAACGCCACGCTTCTGAGGCGCTCCGCGAAGACCAGGCGTAGTGGCCTTGGCCTTCTTGCTCTGTCGTCTCTTTTTGACCAGTTGGTTGATGGTCGGCATATGAACCTTTCGTATTCCTCTAGCTTATTCTTTACCGGCCGGTTTACCCGTTAAAAACGGTCACCAGGCCATGGTCCCCTCTGTCTAAGGGCACAGCGCCATACATTACCAGCGCATACATCCAGTGTCAAGGTTATCCAGAACAACTGAAAAGAAAGAGGCGGGGCCGCGTAGCGCCCCCGCCTCAATAAACTCTGCGGTAGGAGTCTAGCCCTTATCTCCCCGACCGACGGCCACCTCGGTGGCGCTCCCAGATCCCTCTGCAGTCTCACCTGACATACCCGCTTCTAGATCGCCTTCGGTGGCGCCCAGTAGCTGAGCAAGAGCCTCTCTTTGTGCCTGAAGCACTGACTCCGGCAGTTCAACCTCAACATCACGATAACGCGGCATTCCGGTTGCCGCCGGAATGAGCTTACCTATGATGACGTTCTCCTTCAGCCCGAGCAATGGATCACTCTTGCCGTCGATAGCTGCATCAGTCAGTACTCTCGTGGTCTCCTGGAAGGAGGCGGCTGAGAGATAACTGTCAGTTGCCAATGAAGCTTTGGTGATTCCAAGAATCACATTGGCTGCCGTTGCAGGCTCTCCGCCTTCAGCTCTAGCACGGTCGTTCTCTTCGTCAAAGTGGAACTTCCCGACAACCTGAAGAGGAAGCATCAAAGTATCACCTGATTCAGCGACCTGAACTCTCTTCATCATCTGGCGAATGATCACCTCGATATGCTTATCGTTGATCTCAACGCCTTGCAGTCGATACACCTCTTGTACCTCTTGTACCAGGTATATCTGTGTTGCTTGAATTCCCTTGATGGCGAGAATGTCGTGCGGACTCAGATGACCCGGTGTCAGCTGCATCCCAGCCTTCACGTCATCACCCTCTGAAACCAGTAGTCGGTAACGCTTCGGAACCTTGTAGTCCTTGGTTACGACATCATCTCCGGAGCCACCAGTCAGCGTCAACGTCCTGGTTTTGTCCGCCTCAATGATTGAAATCTTTCCATCGATCTCAGCAAGTACCGCCTGTCCCTTGGGCTTGCGGGCCTCAAAGAGCTCAACAATTCGTGGAAGACCATGCGTGATGTCGGCACCTACGACACCACCGGTGTGGAATGTACGCATTGTCAGCTGTGTTCCTGGCTCACCGATTGACTGAGCGGCAATGATACCAACGGCCTCACCAATGTCAGCCATCCGCTTATTGGCCAAACTGAATCCGTAGCATCGAGAGCAAATACCCTGTCGTGCTTCGCAAGTCATCACTGAGCGAACCATGACAGTTTCAAGCTTTGATGCTGCAAGCGCGTCGAGAATCTTTTCAGTGATTCCCCCGTTTCGGTCCACGATGACCTCACCGGTGTCCGGATCGACGACCTTTTCCACGGCCGCGCGGCCATACAAGCTGTGATTCACGTCACCGTGCATGTCGTGTATCTGCTGCGGAATTCCGTCCTCAGTCCCGCAATCATCCTCGCGAATGATCACATCCTGAGACACATCGACCAAACGACGGGTCAGGTAACCCGAATCAGCAGTTCTAAGCGCTGTATCGGCAAGCCCCTTTCGGGCACCGTGAGTAGATACGAAATACTCGAGAACGGTAAGGCCCTCGCGGAAGTTGGCTTTGATGGGCTGGTCGATCGTCTCACCCTTCGGGTTAGAAACCAGACCTCGCATGCCTGCCAGCTGGCGAATCTGCTTGATATTACCTCGCGCACCAGAGGTCGCCATCAAGTAGATGGGATTGAATCGATCGAAGTTCTTCTCCATCGCGTCGGTCACGTCGTCCGTAGCCTGCGTCCATAGGTCCACGACCTGTTGGTGGCGCTCCTCATTCGTGACCAGACCCTTTCGGAACTGCTTCTCTATTTTCTCTACAGCTTCCTCGGGGGCCTTGAGGATATCCTTCTTGGTAGGAGGAATGGTTACATCCTTAAGTCCGATGGTGATACCCCCTCTAGTGGCGGCATGGAATCCCATTGACTTAATGCCATCAAGGATCTCAGCGACATGAGCCGCATCATAGCGCTCTGCACAATCAGAGATTATCTGGCCGAGACGCTTCTTGGCCACGTCCTCGTTGACGTACGGATAGTCCTCCGGCAAAACCGAGTTGAACTTGATCCGGCCCGGTGTGGTCTTTACCTTGTCACCATTGAAGCGCCTGACAATGACCAGCTGGCCCCTTTGAATGTCGCCAACGTCCCAAGCAGCGAGTACCTCGATCTCAGAAGCGAACCTAGCAAGACCCTTCTTGGTCTTTTTGCCAAGAATGTCTTCCTCGTGGATCTCGCCATCATCCACTGGCTTGTATCCCTTGTAGTCACCCCTGTGGGCGGTAAGGCTGAACACACCGAGAACGATGTCCTGGGTAGGAGTGGTGATAGGCCTTCCGTGAGCAGGAGACAGAATGTTATGTGAGGACAGCATCAGCAATCTCGCCTCAGCCTGCGCTTCAGCGGACAGAGGAAGGTGGACTGCCATCTGATCTCCGTCGAAGTCGGCGTTGAATGCCGTGCAGACGAGCGGGTGGATCTGAATAGCTTTTCCTTCGACGAGGATCGGCTCGAACGCCTGGATTCCAAGTCTATGCAGGGTTGGAGCTCTGTTGAGAAGAACCGGGTGTTCCCTGATTACTTCCTCAAGAACATCCCAGACCATATGCTTTCCACGCTCAACCAGTCGCTTTGCGGTCTTGATGTTCTGAGCGTGGCCCAGATCAACCAATCGCTTCATCACAAATGGCTTGAACAACTCGAGCGCCATGATCTTCGGGAGCCCGCACTGATGTAGCTTCAGGTTAGGTCCAACCACGATGACTGAACGACCAGAGTAATCTACTCGTTTTCCAAGCAGGTTCTGACGGAATCTTCCCTGCTTACCCTTAAGCATATCGGAAAGAGACTTCAGGGGCCTGTTGCCGGGGCCTGTGACCGGACGACCGCGTCTACCGTTGTCAAACAACGCGTCAACAGCCTCTTGCAGCATGCGCTTCTCGTTGTTGACAATGATTTCCGGTGCACCAAGATCCAGCAGCCTGCGAAGCCTGTTGTTTCGGTTGATCACTCTTCTATATAGGTCATTGAGGTCGGATGTAGCGAATCGGCCACCGTCAAGCTGCACCATCGGACGCAGATCCGGCGGAATAACAGGAACTACATCCAGGATCATCCACTCCGGCTTGTTGCCAGATGTACGAAAAGCGCCAACGACCTTGAGTCTCTTAACTGCGCGCTGTCGCTTCTGTCCCGTAGCGGTACCGATCTCTTCTTTGAGCTTCTCGGCCTCAGCCTCAAGATCCATATGCTTAAGAAGATCCTTTACTGCCTCGGCACCCATGCCACCGCGGAAGTACTCGGAGTAGTTCTCACGCAGCTCGCGGAAGATATCTTCGTTGCTGATCATCTGCTTGACTTCAAGGGTCTTGAGAACCTCGAACGCCTCGCGAATAACTTCCTTACTGTGCTCGGTACGGTCGTCAACAGACTTGAGCTCCTTCTTGACGTCCTCTTCGAGCTTCTTCAGCTCACGTGGCTTTAGTGGTCTAAGCTCGATTACCTCAGGCTCGTCGGACTCCTCTTCTGGAGTCTCTTCCTCGCCCTCGACGATCTCTTTCTCGACCGGAACACCCAGAAGGCGCTCTTCGCGTCCCTCGTCGACCAGTCTGATCTCGTCTTCGCGCCTAACATCGACCTGAGCGATCGAGTCCTCGAGCTCTTCGGCTAGGTCGGACATGTCCGCCTCGATCTTGTCTTTGTCGACATGAGTGATCATGTAGCTGGCAAAGTACAGGATCTTCTCGAGATCCTTTGGAGCTAGATCAAGAAGATACCCAAGGCGAGATGGTACCCCTTTGAAAAACCATATATGAGAGACAGGGGCCGCGAGCTCTATGTGAGCCATGCGATCCCGTCGAACCTTGGCTCGAGTTACCTCAACGCCACAACGCTCGCATATGATTCCCTTGAAACGAATACGCTTGTACTTTCCGCAATAGCACTCCCAGTCCTTGGTTGGACCGAAGATCTTCTCGCAGAAAAGCCCATCTTTCTCTGGTTTTAGGGTTCTGTAGTTAATGGTCTCTGGCTTCTTGACCTCGCCGCTTGATCTACCCCTAATCTGCTCGGGGGAAGCGAGCCCTATCTTTAGGGCACTGAAATGATTCACATCACGCAAGGGCCTGGCCTCCAGACTTATCACTATCTTCTGTCGTTCCATCTCCGGTGTCCGCACTCATCGCTTGCTCTTCCGGCGAGCCAGGATCGGCTGGACTATCATTCTTGTCTGCCGGCTTCTTGGGCTTGTCCGAAGCTGGGCCGGTCAACCCTAGTGTGCCTCGAAGGTCGACACCAAGCTCTTCTGCAGTAGTGAAGATGTCATCCTCGGACTCTCTGAGCTCGATCTCTTGTCCTTCTGACCCAAGAACCTCGACGTTCAGGCTCAGGCTCTGCATCTCTTTGACTAGAACCTTGAATGACTCCGGGATTCCAGCTTCGGGGATGTTCTCGCCCTTGACTATCGCCTCGTATGTCCGCACTCGTCCGACAACATCGTCGGATTTTACGGTAAGCATCTCTTGTAGGGTGTGGGCGGCACCGTATGCCTCGAGAGCCCATACCTCCATCTCTCCGAATCTCTGTCCACCGAACTGCGCCTTACCACCCAGCGGCTGCTGAGTAACCAAGGAGTACGGTCCGGTCGAACGAGCATGAATCTTATCGTCGACCAGGTGGTGCAGTTTAAGCACATAAATCTGACCAACAGTGATCGGGTGGTCGAACTTTTCTCCGGTGCGACCATGGAACAGCGTCGCCTTACCATCCTCGGGAAGGCCGGCCTTCTTGAGGGCTTCCCCGATCTCATCCTCGGTTGCGCCGTGGAAGACCGGAGTGGCAGTAAATGTCCGTGGATCGGCCTCGCCGTTGCGACGCCTAGACCCACCGGTGGGCCCGTCGAAACCTGCGGCAGCAGCCCACCCCAAGGTAGTCTCAAAAATCTGTCCGAGATTCATTCGTGAGGGAACACCTAGAGGGTTCAGAATAATATCAAGTGGCGTACCGTCCTCAAGGAACGGCATGTCCTCGACCGGCAGGATCTTCGAAATAACACCCTTATTTCCGTGGCGACCAGCGAGCTTGTCACCTTCGGATATTTTCCTCTTCTGAGCAACGAACACTCTAACAAGCTTGTTCACACCTGGTGATAGCTCATCGCCGTTCTCCCTCGAGAAGGTATGCACATCGATAACCGTGCCGGTTTCACCGTGAGGAACCTTAAGGGAGGTGTCTCTGACCTCGCGGACCTTCTCGCCGAAGATCGCGCGAAGTAGTCTTTCCTCCGCCGTTAGCTCGGTCTCTCCCTTTGGAGTGACTTTGCCGCACAGAAGATCGCCGGGTCGTACCTCCGCACCAACGCGGATAATACCTTCCTCGTCCATATCAGCCAGTGACTCTTCACCGATATTCGGAATGTCCCTTGTGATCTCTTCTGGTCCGAGCTTCGTGTCTCTGGCTTCGACCTCGTGCTCTTCTATGTGGATAGAGGTAAGCACGTCCTCTTTGACCAGACGCTCACTGATAATGATAGCGTCCTCGTAGTTGTAGCCCTCCCATGGCATGAAGGCCACAAGTAGGTTGCGTCCGAGTGCCAGCTCACCCTCATCGGTAGCTGCACCATCAGCGAGTACCTGTCCAGCTGTTACCTTGTCGCCCACGCTGACGAGAGGCCTCTCGTTGATACAAGTACCTTGGTTGGACCTGCGGAACTTCTGGACACTATAGGTGTCGCGCTCTTTATTGCTTCTCTCGACGGTGATGCTCTGAGCATCTACCTCGACAATCTTTCCGGGATTCTGAGCTGTAATGACCTCGCCAGTATCCTTAACGGCTCGGTGCTCTACTCCGGTTCCCACAAGGGGTGCCTCGGTGTTGAGCAGTGGAACGGCCTGACGCTGCATGTTCGAACCCATGAGCGCTCGGTTCGCATCGTCGTGCTCAAGGAACGGGATAAGTGCCGTCGCCACAGACACGATCTGGGCGGGAGCAACATCCATGTAGTCCACTTCAGTAGGAGCAACTCGCGTAACTTCCTCTTCTTTCTCGCGAACGAGAACAGATGGACCGGCGAGTTTGCCTTTGCTATCAACCTCGGCATTCGCCTGAGCGATAACATAGACGTCCTCTTCGTCCGCCGTCAGGTACTGAATCTCATCAGTTACAACCCCCTTGACCACCTTGAGGTAAGGAGTCTCGATGAATCCGAAGTCGTTGAGTGTTCCGTATGTCGCAAGAGATCCGATGAGTCCGATGTTCGGACCTTCCGGCGTCTCAATAGGACACATACGTCCATAGTGGGACGGATGAACATCTCGAACCTCGAAGCCGGCTCTCTCTCGGGAAAGACCGCCAGGTCCAAGCGCAGAAAGTCGACGCTTGTGTGTTAGTCCGGATAGTGGGTTGGTTTGATCCATGAACTGTGACAACTGTGAAGATCCGAAGAACTCCTTGATGGCAGCCACAACTGGACGGATATTAACCAACGCCTGTGGGGTGATGGTTTCAGTGTCTACAGTGTTCATTCGCTCACGAATGACACGCTCCATTCTCTGGAGACCAACTCTGAACTGTCCCTTGATAAGCTCACCGACGGATCGAACGCGACGATTGCCGAAGTGATCGATATCGTCAACGTGGTAGCCGGGTTCACCCTGATGCAGTTTTACCAAGTATATGATGGCATCACGCAGGTCAGCGATGGTCAGAACAGTGGTATCGATAGGTACATCGACGCCAAGCTTCTTATTGAGCTTGTAGCGACCAACCTTCGCCAGGTCATACCTGTTCGGGTTGAAGAACAACGTGTTCACAAGGTTCTTTGCGGAATCGATTGTTGGAGGCTCACCTGGGCGAAGACGCCTGTAGAGCTCAAACAAAGCCTCTTCCTGAGTCTCTGTCGCATCCTTCTCGATCGTGTTCTGCATCGAAGGAGCGTTGTCGAAGGTCTCGAGTAACGCCTGGTTGGTGTCTAATCCGGGCTCACCGAGGGCCTTGAGAAGAACACTAATAGGCAGACGGCGCTTGCGATCGATTCGCACGCCGACGATGTCCTTCTTGTCTACATCGAACTCGAGCCAAGCACCCCGGCTCGGGATCATCTTGGCGCTGAACAACTCTTTGTCAGATGTTTTATCCATCTCGGTGTCGAAGTAGACACCCGGTGAACGGACTAGCTGTGAGACCACAACTCGCTCGGTCCCGTTAATAACGAAGGTTCCCCGCGATGTCATCAGTGGGAAATCACCCATGAAGACGTTCTGCTCTTTTATCTCGCCCGTGTCTTTATTGATAAAGCGGACAAGAACATTGAGCGGAGCCGCGTAAGTGTGATCCTTCTCGCGACACTCGAATTCAGAGAATTTAATTTCCCCGAATTCATGCGCACCAAATTCGAGGACTAGGTTTCCCGTAAAGTCCTCGATGGGTGATATCTCTTGAAATGCCTGTTTTAGTCCCTCTATTTTGAACTTCTCGAAGGATCTGGTCTGAATCTGGATCAGGTCTGGAAGCTGGAGTTTCTCTTCGATCTTGCCGAAAGAGCGCCGAGTACGAACGCCCGAAGGGGCTGATGTCAAAGCTTTCCCCCTTTAGTGGTTATTGGAACACAACAAAGCCGACACACGGCAAACAGAGAACATACCATTGCAATCTGCTGCCGTCAACTGATACAGCCCGCCCGGATTAGTAGCTACGATGTCGGATTACGCAGCTCCCCGGGCGGGCCTCAGTTAAAAGCGTATTTACTTAAGCTCTACAGTAGCGCCAGCTGCTTCGAGCTGCTCCTTGAACTTGTCGGCCTCGTCCTTTGTAACGCCTTCCTTGACGGGAGTTGGAGCACTCTCGACAAGATCCTTCGCTTCTTTTAGGCCAAGGCTGGTGATTGCGCGAACTTCCTTGATTACCTGAATCTTCTTGTCGCCAGCAGCAGTGAGGACCACGTCGAACTCGGTCTTCTCTTCTGAGCCACCGGCGTCTCCGCCTGCAGCTGGACCAGCAGCCATAGCCATTGGCATTGCAGCGCTAACGCCGAATACCTCTTCGAGCTCAGATACTAGCTCTGAGAGCTCGATAGCGCTCATCTCTTTGATAGCGTTTATCATTTCGTCTTTCGTAAGTGCCATTTATCCTCCTAGGGATATTCAGTGCGGCTACGCCGCCTCTTCCTTTTGTTTCACGATCTGACCTAGCACAGTCGCAAGTGACTGTGGTGGTCGGTTGAGTACACGAACCAGTCCCGACAATGGGGAGTTGAGTGAGCCAACGAGCTTTGCAAGCAGTTCGTCGCGGGACGGTAGGTTGGCAAGTACCACTACCTGACTAGCGTCGATTACTTTGCCGTCAAGCAGTCCTGCTCGGATCTCGAGCTTTTCTGAATCCTTACCGAAGTCATTCAGAGCCTTCGCGGCTGCGGTAATATCGCCACCGCAAAACGCAATAGCGATAGGTCCCTGAAGATGTTCATCTAGGCCCTCAATGCCAGCTTCGCTGGCCGCTCTTTTTACAAGGGTATTCTTGAGAACTCGAAATGTGGTCTGGTCGCTCGAAAGCTTCCGGCGCAGTTCAGTGATGTCTGCAACAGTTAGTCCACGGTAGTCCGAGAGAATAAGGTCCGAGTGCCCTCTAAGGAGCTCGGCTATCTCTTGTACTTTTTGAACCTTTTCAGCTGTAGGCATACACTTCACCTCCTTTCGCCGGAAATTTAATTGGTCTGGGGGCCAATAAAAAAAGCCCCTCCTTAAGACGGAGGGGCTAAAAATCACTCGCGCGAAGTTACCCATTCCGACCTCGGCAGGAAATTAAGTCCAACAAGTTGGACGCCTACTGTCTTAAGTCCGGCAAGTGAGAAGGATATCATTTAGCCCTCTCCCAGTCAATAGTCTGAGTTTTGTCGTAGAATAAAGGTTACCCGAAGGAGGAGTATGGACATCAACTGGTTGCCCGTCGTCGTCATACTAATCGTGGTTGCTGTATTCGGCTTTCGAAGCTATTTGGAAAAAAAGAGGCGCGACCACAAGACCGACACTTCCCAGTCCAAGTGGAGCGACCGCCGCTAGGGCTACTCGCTGTCTTCCAGGATGTCCTTTGTGGCTATTGAGTCTACCCTCGCCGAAGGACCCATGGTCGAGGTCATGAAAATACTCTTAACGTATTTGCCCTTTGAACCAGATGGTTTAGCTCGCATGATCTCATCTACCACTGAAGCATAGTTCTCGAGAAGAGCCTGCTCATCGAAGGAAGCCTTGCCGATAGGAACGTGACAGATGCCGAACTTATCGTTGCGGTACTCTACCTTGCCGGCCTTGATGTCTTTTACTGCTTTTGCCACATCAAAGGTGACGGTTCCAACCTTTGGGTTCGGCATCAAGCCCCGTGGCCCAAGAGCCCTACCGAGCTTTCCAACTGTTCCCATAACATCCGGAGTGGCAATACAAGCATCGAAGTCCATCTTGCCCTTCTCGATGTCTGCTGCAAGTTCAGCAAGTCCAACAAGCTCGGCTCCGGCATCAGTGGCCTCTTTAGCCTTCTCGCCTTCAGCAAACACGGCAACCCGGATGTTCTTTCCTGTTCCGTTTGGAAGACTGATTGTACCTCGTAGCGATTGATCAGCTTGGCGGGGGTCGATACCCAAACGAAAGTGGGCCTCGATAGTTTCGTCGAATTTTGCCTTTGCGCCGACTTTGACGACTGCGACTGCATCCTTGGGACTGTAGGTCTTGTCCACGTCAACCGCGTCGGCGGCAGACTTGTACCTTTTGCCTTTTTGGGCCATGCGTTTTCCTCCTGTGGTCAAACAGCGGGGTGTTCCCGCCTCCCACCTAGGGGTTTAAGGAGCGCCGCTGGCGCTCCATTTTTCACGAACTATCTAGTCGATGACCTCAAGGCCCATGGACCTTGCGGTGCCGGCGATTATCTTGGCGCCTGCGTCGACATCATTTGCACTGATGTCATCCATCTTCGTCTGTGCGATCTCTTTGCACTGATCCAGGGTCACAGTTCCAACCTTATCGCGGTTAGGTTCGCCCGATCCTGACTTAATGCCGGCAGCGGCCTTAAGCAGAACCGCAGCAGGGGGAGATTTCGTTATGAACGAAAAGGTGCGGTCCTCATACACGGTGATCTCAACAGGAATGATCGTGCCTGACTGCTCTTTAGTCTTATCATTATAGGCCTTGCAGAAGTCCATGATGTTTACACCATGCTGACCCAGTGCGGGACCTACGGGTGGAGCGGGATTCGCACCGCCGGCAGGTATCTGAAGTTTGATTAGTGACAGGACTTTCTTGGCCATGGGTTCTCCCTACAGTTTTGCTACCTGGTCAAACGCCAGTTCAACAGGTGTATCTCTTCCGAAAATATTTACTAGTACCTTTAGCTTGCTCTGATCGACGTTGATCTCACTAATAGTTCCTTCGAACTCTGCGAGAGGTCCGTCGTTGACCTTGACGCTCTCACCGACTGTGAACTCAGTCTTAGGCTTCGGCTTCGAGAACGTCTTACGCTTGAGTATTCGTTCTACCTCGAGCTCGGACAGCGGTGTCGGTTTGCCGCCCTGCCCAACGAATCCGGTGACTCCCGGTGTGTTGCGAACAACGTACCAAGAGTCGTCGTCCAGCTGCATGCTAACCAGGATGTATCCCGGAAAGACCTTGCGCTGCACAACATTTTTCTTGCGACCCTTGACCTCGATTACATCCTCGGTCGGGATCTCGATGTCAAAGATCTTGTCAAGAACCTCCATTGAGCGCACTCGGTGCTCAAGGTTGGTCTTAACTTTATTCTCGTATCCTGAATAGGTATGTACGACATACCATCTACGATTTCCGGTGGCGAGAGCCACAGATCACACTCCTATATGTTCAAAGCTCCAGCGATGCTTCTAAATCCCCAGTCCAACAGCCCAATATAAAGACCCAGAACCACTATTGCAACAAGAACAGCCGAGGTAGAAGCGAGTAGCTGCTTGCGCCCAGGCCATGTAACCCGCTTCATCTCACCGCGTACGTCCCTAAGAAATGAAGGGATTCTCTTTATCCGCTCACCTATCCCGACGGATTGGGAGGTTTTTGCCTTGTCCTTCTTGTTGTCCTTGCCCTTGGGCTTTACGTCGCTCGCCACTGAAAGCTTTGCGCCGCTGTCAGCTGCTGCCTTTGGGGTCGCTCCGGACTCACGCTTAGCCTTGGGCTTCGGCGCGGGCTTCTTTTTCTTTGTCTTCTTGTTTTTTGCCATATATTTCTCTCACGTAGCGACTACGCCCAACGGCTACAGCGGACGCCAAATTAACCTGTACTACTTTGTTGGACTCGGCAGGGCAGGAGGGATTCGAACCCCCAACATCCGGTTTTGGAGACCGGCGCTCTACCAGTTGGAGCTACTGCCCTATCTGGCGAACCCGTCAACTTTAGCACATACCTACCCATGTCCCAACCATTTTCCTGGGGCCATAAAACCCCCCGTCAGTGGTCTCTTTTGACCCTGATCGTTTGAGCCAAATCTAAACCGATGGCTTGGAGCCGCCCCTCGATGTTGATGTGAATGGGGCCCTCGAAAGGAGACCTCTCTTCAATCGAGGTTCTAGCGCCGGGTCTCAGCCCCAATGAATCCAGGTACTGAAGAAGTTTTGAATCATCCTCTGGGACGATAGCAACAGTGCACTGCTCTCCGATCGCACAATCAGCCAATCGATCATTTGGCTCATCGGCAATAGAACCATCCGGCCCCGGAATCGGATAACCATGAGGGCAAGTATCAGGCTCTCCCAGCATCCGGGCTATTCCCGCTTCAACCTCTGGGGAAAGAATGTGTTCGAACCTACACGCCTCGTCATGGACCTTGTCCCACGAAAGTCCGACCATATCTGTGAGAAATCTCTCTGACAGGCGGTGTTTGCGCACCAAATGTAGGGCCTTGGCCCTGCCTTCCTGGGTGAGCCTGATGATCATGTCAGGATTCCGGGTGATCAAACCTTGGTCGACGAGCTTTTTCATCATCTCAGCCACCGAGGCTGGCGAAACGTCAAGCTGCTCGGCTAGTCGAACAGCTCGGAGTCCTGACGTCTCAGAACTCAGCTTATATATTGATTCCAGATATTCTTCCACAGTCGCTGAAGGCAAGTTATTACCCCCTAATGGGATTTGTTAGGTCTGCTTAACACATTTTATTAACACCCAGCTCATTGGTCAACGTCTGGGGGTTGACCGGGCGATGTCACCCCCAGACAGTCAACCGGTTATCCACACCTGTGGAAACGCCTGTGTATAACTACACACGGCCAGGTTAATGGCATAATATGCTCAGTAAGGCATTGGATGAGTTTTGGCCCAAGCACAGCTAGATATGGTTTGAAGCAAAACTCCCACATTGTCCACAGGAGCCTGTGGATAACTTTGGGATAGAACAGGTATTTCGGGGTTACGGGCCGCACTAGGACGGTGCTAGTATGAACTCTCGTTGTTCATGAAAAGTTATTCACAAGGGGTCGGGTATTGGAAAGACAGCTGCTTGAGACCGAGCTTGAATCGGTTTGGGAACAGAGCCTGGGTTTGGTCAAGAACCAGCTCAGCACTCAGACCTTCAAGACCTGGTTCGACCGTACAAGGCCGGTTTCGGTCAGTGGTGAGGTCGTGACCATCGCAACCCCCAACTTATTCACCAAGGAATGGCTTGAGGATAGATACATCCCGATCATCCAAAAGGCCATCTCGGAGATTACCGGGAGCACTGCGACAGTGCGCCTGGTTGTTGAGGCTACACCGGCTGCCGAGGCGGACCGACCGCTGCAGAATGAATCCCGACCGGAACCCGCTGAGAGAAACGAAGTCGATGATGAATACATTCGCGAACTTGCAGTTTCATCAGTAAAAAATCTTAACCCCAAATACCACTTTGAGTCCTTCGTCATCGGGGCGAGTAATCGATTCGCGCACGCAGCTGCCCTGGCAGTGGCCGAGAAGCCGGCTCATGCTTACAATCCGCTCTTCATCTATGGAGGAGTCGGACTGGGCAAGACACACCTGTTGCATGCGATTGGTCACTATGTAAGCGAACACACGCCCCACTTGCAGGTGAAGTACGTTTCTTCTGAGAAGTTCACCAACGATTTTATCAATTCGATTCGAGATAAAGACAAGATTGCTGGTTTCCAGCGTAAGTACCGCAATGTTGACGTTCTATTGATCGACGATATTCAGTTCCTAGAGAATAAGGAGGCTACCCAGGAGGAGTTCTTCCATACTTTCAACACTCTTCATGGAGCCAACAAACAGATAGTGATCAGTTCAGATCGTCCACCCAAGGAGATCGCCACTCTTGAGGACAGGCTCAGGTCCAGGTTCGAGTGGGGTTTGATCACCGACGTCCAACCTCCCGATCTTGAGACTCGCATAGCCATTCTTCGGAAAAAAGCGCAGTCAGAGCAATTATCTATTTCGAATGATGTACTAGAGTTCATAGCCTCGAATATCCAGTCGAATATCAGAGAGCTCGAGGGTGCGCTCATTCGAGTCTTGGCATTCTCTTCTCTGACAAACCAGCCTATAGACCTATCACTGGCCGAGGATGTTCTGAGAAGTCTCCTTCCAGATCAGGCAATGAGACCGATCGATATCGCCCTCATCCAACAAGAGGCGTGTCAGTTCTATGGGGTCAAACACCCAGACCTGCTTGGACCCAAGAGATCTCAGAATATTGTCTATCCACGTCAAATAGCCATGTATCTCACACGTGAGATGACGGATTGCTCATTGCCGGCCATTGGTCGTCAGTTCGGAAACCGCGATCACACGACGGTCATGCACGCCTGTAAAAGAATTGAGAAGCTCATCTCTGAACGAAGAGAGACCTACAACGAGATTCAGACCTTAACCGGGTCCATTAAGCGTATGGCGACCATGAGCCCAGGGGCTTGATATGCCCGATTATGACCTCTGTCTCTACTGTGGATAATGTGTGGAGTACTCGTGTATAAGTTGATAAGTTATCCAGAGCTTGGGACGGAATACGCATTAATGTGGATAAGCTGCGATTCTTACACACAAGATCAACGTTTGTATCCACAACCTAATAAGGCTCACAACCTGCGTGAAGGTGCGTTATTCACATTATCAACACCCCCTATTATGACTACGTATTTTGTATAGAAAGGAAATGAATAATGAATACGGTGTGTGGAAAGTCTGAGATCTCATTTGGGATCCAGACCGTATCAAGAGCGACTGCAACACGGATTGCCATCCCTGCATTGGGAGGAATTCTTCTAACGGCCGACAAAGATGATCAGACTCTCAGTTTTAGAGCGACAGATCTTGAGTTGACGATCAAATGTACGGTCAAGGCAACAGTAAATGAGTCTGGTTCAGTCGTACTACCAGGTAGATTTATGACTGAGATGGTAAGAAACCTTGATGATGCTACTGTCTCGCTTATTACCGATGGAACAAATGTCACCCTGAAGTCTGGATCCAGCAAATATCACCTAAGAACCCTCCCGGTTGAAGAGTTTCCTTTGTTCGAGAAATTAGAGGGAAGCAAGGTGACTATGGGACTCGAATCCCTTTTGAAGGGTGTGAAGAAGGTCGCCCGAGCGGCAGCTAAGGATGAATCACGACCCACCATATCGGGCGTTCTGGTTCAAATAGATGGAACGAAGACGGAACTCGCAGCCACCGATAGCTATCGATTAGCCCTGTTCTCCTCCGAAAATTCAGAGGGGACCTCAGAGGAGGAGTTCAAGTTCCTACTCCCTGTACGATCCCTGGATGAACTGGTTCGAGTCTTCGGGTCGGTAAGTGTAGAAGACTTCCAGGTTGTTGCCGGTGATGGAGAGGTAGCCTTCATCTCGGAAGATATTGAGATAAGAACTCGAACCATTGAGGGAAGTTTTCCACAGTATCAACAGCTTTTCCCCCAGGAGTTCGAGATAAAGGCCTCCACAAAGCGTGAGCAGTTACTTAAAGCAGTACAGAGAGCGGCTATCGTAGCTAGCTCATCACCACTGAGACTCAAATGGACCAATGGGTCAGTTGAAATAACTGCAGGAGCACAGGAAGTAGGAGAGGCTCAGGAATCACTGGAAGCCTCTTTTGATAAAGAGCCATTCGAAATAGCCTTTAACCCCCTCTTCCTAAAAGATGGACTCCAGTTAATAGAGGGAGATACGGTCGAGTTCAATTTTGTATCGTCCGTGAAACCGGGGCTCCTGACCTCTCCTGATGACAAAGGTTATTCATATCTGATCATGCCTGTTCGCACATAAATGGCATGGATGGCCTAGGAGATATATATAGGTCGTCCTACCATGGCAAGTTGTCCGAGATCGGCAATCTATCTATGCCGTGGGAAGATGTTGTGGGTCAGAACATTGCGCGAAACTGTCATCCCAGAAGGATTCGCAATGGGATACTTTTTCTCAGTGCTTCAAATCCAGCTTGGGCTCAACAAATAGGTTTCTTTAAAGAAGACATCAAGCAGAAGGTCAACTCCTACTTAGCGAAGAATGTCGTCCGAGATATTCGCGTAGAAGCGACCGGGCACCAGATCTTCGAAAGGGAAGAGAAGGGTCCGGAAGCTCATCTAACAGCTGAGGATGAATCGTCGATCGAATCCATCTCATCTCAGGTTGAGGATGAAGAGCTGCGCAAAAGAATCGAAGGCCTAATGTCTGCAGGTAAAAGGCTCAATATGGCCAGGCAAGACGAACACGAGAATCAGTAAATCAATTCCCGAACCACCCCACTGTTCTGATATACTGACTCGGGCTTGAAAACCCTCAGACAGTACCCACTTCTAGGCAGCTATGCCCACTGGGAGAGTGAGTGACAACAGATACGTATAACGCGAGCGATATTACAGTCCTAGAGGGACTGGAGGCCGTACGGAAGCGGCCAGGAATGTATATCGGCAGCACAGGACCTCGCGGGCTTCACCATCTGGTCTACGAGGTAGTCGACAACAGTATCGACGAAGCCCTCGCTGGACACTGCAAGAACATCACGGTGACGATTGAAAAAGATGACTCCGTTACCGTCACGGACGATGGTCGTGGCATCCCAGTCGAAGAGCACCCCAAACACAAAAAACCCGCACTCGAGATAGTGCTCACCATGCTTCACGCTGGCGGTAAGTTCGGTGATGGAGGCTACAAGGTAAGTGGTGGTCTTCATGGTGTGGGAGTTTCAGTAGTGAACGCTCTCTCAAGCCATCTCGTCGCCACTGTTCAGCGCGATGGCAAGCAATACACTCAGGAGTTCGAGCGGGGCAAACCATTGGGCCCCATGACTGAGATCGGCCCAGCCGACGGCTCCGGTACAACCATTCATTTTGTTCCTGACACCCAGATATTCACTGAAACCACTTCGTTCAAGTTCGAGACGATCGACCAGTGGCTCATGGAGAACGCTTTCCTTAATCGTGGGGTGAAGATCACTCTTACTGATCTACGAGGCGAAGAGCCAGCCGTCAGCGTTCACCAATATGAAGGTGGCCTAAAGGACTTCGTCGCCCACTTGAACGGGACAAAAGAGACGATCCACAAGAAGATCGTATACATAGAAGGTCAGGCTGACGAGAGTGAGCTTGAGCTGGCGATGCAGTGGAACGGCGGGTATAACGAATCTGTATTCACATTCGCCAATACGATTAATACTCATGAAGGTGGAACCCACCTCTCAGGCCTAAGAACAGCTCTAACAAGGGTCGTGAACGAGTACGCCAGAGCCAAGGGTTTGATCAAGGAAAAAGAAGACAACCTCTCCGGTGAAGATGTCCGCGAGGGTCTGACTGCAGTTCTGTCAGTGAAACTTAGAGAGCCACAGTTCGAGGGTCAGACAAAGACCAAACTAGGAAATACTGAAATGCAGGGATTTGTCAGCAGCATGGTTAATTCAAAGCTATCTGAGTTCTTTGAAGAGAACCCCGCAGAAGCTCGCATCATCATTTCTAAGTCGATTTCCGCAGCCAGGGCGCGTGAGGCGGCCAGGAAGGCTAGGGACCTCACTCGTCGTAAGGGCTACCTCGAGAACACGGCTCTTCCCGGAAAGCTGGCAGATTGTTCAGTAACCGACCCGGCCCTATGCGAGATATACCTTGTCGAGGGAGATTCCGCTGGTGGCTCGGCCAAACAGGCGCGCGACCGTCGTTTCCAGGCGATTCTTCCCTTGAAGGGGAAGATCCTCAACGTTGAGAAGGCCCGGCTTAACCGGATTCTTGCCAATGAAGAGATTGCAGCGATCATTACAGCCCTTGGTACTGGAATCGGGGAAGAAGAGTTTGATCTAGAGAAGACCCGATACCATCGGATTATCATTATGGCGGATGCCGATGTGGACGGAGCTCACATTAGGACGCTGGTACTGACCCTGTTTTACCGGTACCTGCCTGAGATCATCGAAGCTGGATACCTGTATGTTGCTCAGCCGCCTCTATACAAGATCACCCAGAGCGGCAAATCGAGGTACGCATACACCGACCAAACACTTAAGACCATTCTCAAGGACTACAAGAAAGAACCGAATGTCCAAAGGTTCAAGGGCCTAGGCGAGATGAACCCAGACCAGCTTTGGGAGACGACAATGGATCCAGAGACGCGCACACTTTTGCGAGTAACCGTCCCGGATGCGGTCGCTGCCGAGCTGATGTTCTCTACTCTCATGGGTGAACGGGTTGAACCCAGGAAAGAATATATTCAAAAGCACGCAGCGAGCGTCCGTAATCTTGACTTCTAGGAGTATCTGAATTGCTTGAAGGCCTAGCCGGAAAAATTGAACCCATAGAGATAGAAGAGGAGCTGAGTCGCAGCTTCCTCGACTACTCGATGAGCGTCATAGTCTCTCGAGCGCTCCCCGATGTCAGGGATGGTCTAAAGCCAGTTCACAGACGCATTCTGTTCGGAATGCATGAGCTTGGACTACTGCCGAACAGGGCGTACAAGAAATCCGCGCGCACCGTCGGTGATGTCATGGCCAAGTATCACCCTCATGGGGACTCTTCTATCTACGACACAATGGTCAGGATGGCCCAGGACTTTTCGCTCAGGTATCCGCTGGTAGACGGGCAGGGCAACTTTGGCTCGGTCGACGGTGACTCAGCTGCTGCCATGCGCTACACAGAGTCCCGGCTGGACAAATTGGCAATGGAGCTAGTCCGGGACATAGACAAGAACACCGTTGATTTCATTCCTAACTACGATGGGGCCAACCAGGAGCCCAGCGTTCTCCCCTCTCGCTTTCCCCACCTACTAGCGAATGGTTCCGGTGGAATAGCCGTTGGAATGGCGACCAACATACCTCCTCACAATCTTTGCGAGATCATAGATGGCGCAATTCATATCATCGATAACCCTGACTGCAGCACCGAGGACCTTTTGGGCATCGTAAAAGCCCCAGACTTTCCTACTCGCGGAATCATCATGGGCACTCAGGGGATCAGGGACGCCTACCTGACCGGTCGTGGCTCAATTAAGATCCGTGGCCGCGCTGTATTCGAAGAGTCAAAGTCGGGAAAATTCCAAATCGTTATTACCGAGATTCCATACCAGGTAAACAAAGCGAGACTTCTTGAGAAGATTGTCGAGATGGTCAAGGAAAAGAAGATTCCTGAGATATCCAACATGGTTGATCTTACGTCTCGAAGTGGGATGAGAGTCGTTCTGGACCTAAAGAGGGATGTAGTTCCTCAGGTCGTGCTCAACAAACTGTATAAGCACACACCTCTTGAAACCACCTTTGGTGTGAACACTGTAGCGCTGGTCGACGGGGCTCCGAGGACGCTGTCTCTGCGCGAGATGCTGCACTATTACGTCCAGCACCAGCGCGAGATCGTTACCAGGCGCACCCAATTCGATCTTGATAAGGCGCAAGCACGAGACCATATAGTCCTTGGTCTTCTAATCGCCCTCGACAATATTGACGAGGTGATTAAGGTGATCAGGGGATCTCAGACAGTCGACGAGGCCCATGAGGGTCTAATGACCAGGTTCAAGCTCTCTGATCTGCAAGCAAAGGCGATTCGCGAGATGCGCCTACAGAGCCTTGTGGGACTTGAGCGCGACAAGCTTGAGAATGAGCACAAGGAACTCCTGGAGACCATCGGTTACCTCGAAGGACTGCTGGCAGATAGCATCAAGCTATTCAGCGTCATCAAAGAAGAACTACTTGAGATCAAG
>JAUVYG010000122.1 GCA_030603185.1 Actinomycetota bacterium
TGGGAGCCTTCCGATCCTGATGATGATGTTCTGTAGTGCGTCTGAGTAGATCTCGCTCTGAAGGTCTTTGAGTCTTTGGACCGCCGAAACCAATTGAATTGGATCTACAGGGGCCAGAAGGTATTGGTGGGCGAGGGTAGCTGGGATGAAGATATCCCGGACTCTGTGTACCTCTTCGACCAGCACTCTAATGGCTGCGGGGTGCACCTCGCTGGACAGCTTTAGCAGGCTGTCGGCGTCCTGACCGTCAACGTCGGCCCGAGTTATTAGGGCATTGATGGTGTCGGACTGAAGCTCGCGTTCTGCTTCTTCAATGGTTGAAGCGAAGGTGAATTGCCACTCAGGGGCGATAGAATCAAGCTGTTCTTCCAGCTCGTCCCTGTTCGTCTGGTTGTCGTCAACGTAGAGCACATGCATATCGCAACCTCCTGGCGATAAAGACCATCCATGGATATTCTGCTGTGCCCCTTTTATATTCATATCGGTAGGAGTCGACTAAAGCTCAAGCTCGTTTATAGGGAGATTCATGTGAAATGCCTCAGAATCATTGCGCTAGTTGTTGCCATCACCGCGATCGGTGGCGCCACATCAGCCATAGAAGCGACCGCTGCGGAATCACGGACATTGAACATCTATACGACCACGCCCCAAGTTCCTGCGGGAGGCTGGGCCAAGGTAGCCGGGTTCCTGAAGACCAGTGGTGGAGACCCAGTAGCAGGGCAAACCGTCTACCTTCAGTATGAGAACAACGGTTCCTGGGCGGGGCTTCGTCAAGCTACCACCGCTGCCGATGGCTATTATCAGTTCTGGTTTCAGCCCTGGGGTGACCCCGTGCTAAGAGCGCAGGCACCGGGTCCGCCAAAAGCTACGTCCAGCTCGGTTACTGTTCAGACATACCGCCTCAGTGCCTGGCGCTCCAAGAGCACGACCACCTTCTGGGGTTGGGTCAAGGTGCATGGCCTATATAAGAATGGTGTTGGTAGCCCACTGGTCGGACATCAGCTTTTCCTTCAAGTGTGGGATCACGCGACTTCAGACTGGAAGTGGGCGGGCACTACCCGGACCGGATCCAATGGGTACTACTCTGTTTGGGCGCGACCCTGGGCCACATCGAAATACAGGGTAGCCACCGCCGGTTCGGCCAGAGTCTCGAATCCGGCTACTGTCTCTGTGAAGCTGAAGCCCGGACTCAACGCCTTAAGCTCGGTTACTAATCTAGGAAATACTCTCAGGTTTAATGGCTGGCTTAGCCCGACTCATCTGGGCCATACAGTCTACTTCCAAAAGTACAACAGCATCACGAAAACGTGGGAGTGGCTGTCCTCTCACCGCATTGTGAGCTCGTCTGCTTTCTCGACCCAGTATCAGTTTCTGACCACCGGGTGGCATGCTTTCCGGCTTAGTGCCCCCGCGCATTGGGATCATGTCGCAAATGTCAGTGGAACGGTCTGGGTCAAAGTCGTTCGCTGATCATGCTCGAGCCACCGCGCTGAGGTTGCGCCGGGCTCAGTGGCTGATGCTTGCCCTTAGTTCGGTGATGAACTCCTCGGGATTCGGGGGAGTTATCAGGATCCGCTTGCGCCACCGAGAGTTGGTGTAGATGGTGACGCTGTGATTCTTGAGGTTGCCAGGCATGGGGGAGGTGACCCAGCTTTCGACCCACAGTCCGAATATCGGTTTAACGTCAGCAATGTCTTCGAAGGCGATCTTGCGGATGATCTTTTTGTCACCGAATCGGATCAATAGATGTTTGTCGTCGATCTGATAGTTGACTCTAGCGATGCCGATGAGCATCAAGAAGAACAGGGCCACGAACAGAACTAGAAGTGTCTCGACCATCGCTTGCTCCCTTTTTTGTCCGGTTACTTATTGCATCGGCAGATATGCTAGTTGTTGTTACCGGCTCATGCGCGGGATTGGACTCAAGCTGTGACTGCACAGATAGCATTTCATCTGGAGAGGGATCGTACTCGTCCGGATGGCGCTTCCTGGCACCGACCGTCTGTGCCACAAGCCTAATCGCAACTCGAAGCTTTCGAGACTGCTGGTACAGATTCTCAGACTCAGTGGCTACCTGCGTCGCATTGTCGGCAGCACTCTTGTTGACATCCTCGATCCTTCCAACCGATTCATTGGCATGGTCGATGCCGCGGGCTTGTTGTGCTGAGGCATTGGATATCTCTGCCATAAGCTCAGCTACTTTGGTGGTGTGTATGACAATTTCGTCTAAGGTGCTACCAACACTGGCAGCAATGTCAGTGCCCTGCTCTGAGCGCTCGATATTCTCTGATATCAACTGGGTGCTTTCCCTGGTGGCTTTGGCCGCACGCTGGGCGAGATTGCGAACCTCGTCAGCAACCACCGCGAAACCTTTACCATGCTCACCGGCACGTGCAGCCTCGACAGCAGCATTAAGTGCAAGCAGGTTGGTCTGGAAGGCGATCTCTTCGATTACCTTGATGACACTGGACACTTCTTCTGCTGATGCGCGCACCGACGTCATTGCTTCGCTTAGATTGCCCATCTCTACATGACCGGTGTCGGCAGCGTCTTTGGCTTTTTGGGAGAGTGTGTTGGCCGCCTGAGAGTTATCGGCGTTCTGTTGGGTGTTAATGAGCATCTCACGCAGGGAGTCAGTGGTGGAGGCGAGCTCTTTGGACTCACCTTTGGCATCCTGGGCAAGGGCTTGAGCGTTAATCGCCATACTGTCCGCTGCCTCTGCCACTTGGCCGGAGTTAATATCCAGCGCTTTGAGCCCTGTGGACATTGAATGTTTGACCCAGTAGTTCAGGATCATTCCAGCCACGACAGCGAAAGCTACGGTAAGAGCGTTGACCCCCAAACGTTGAAGAAAGTTGAGGTCGATAGTGAAGACCATGAATAGTGTGTCGATAATCCCTGGGGTGAATCCCACAACGACCAAGACGATAGCAATTCGTGATTTGAGGCTGAGTTTTGTTCCGCGCATTGAGTCCTTTTTTGAGAGGTCTCATTATGTTTCGGCTTAATACGGTTGAGTTATTAGGGCTTGGTCATACTCGATCAAAAAATACCACCGGGTCAGTGGGCCGAGGGCTCACGTGGCGGCGGCCCTGAGAGTTGTGACGTTGCCCCAGAAGGTCCCCCAGGGGAAACCCTTCGGATCACTCTTGCGAGCTGTGATTTCGGAGTGACCGGTCACGTATGCATCAGAGATCCCATATTTCTTCTGCCAGTGGTTGACGAGCTCGGCGACTGCCTCAACTTGTGCTGGGGTGTAGTCTGCCGGTCCTCTGCCTCGGCTCTCGATCTCGATCCCGAGACTTTCAGAGTTCAAGCTGCCGTAGGCGCTGATGCCCTTGAAGGAGCTTTTTCCGGCGTGCCATGCAGACATTCTGTCAGGGACCATTCGGACGATGTACCCACTCTTGCGCACGTAGAAGTGTGAAGACACCTTGCGTGCTCCCATCAGGGCTTGATAGTCGTACGGGTAATTCCCAGCCGTTGCATGAATAACGATCACCCTGGGTTGAAGGCCTGACCTTTGGCTCTGATTCGGGGCCTGGTCGATCTGATGACCTCGAACCTCGAAGTCCCAGTCCGCTTGGCTGTAGTTGCCTTCCTTGTCCCAGGCCTTAATGGTCGCTTGGTGCGTGCCGATCGAGAGATGCTCAGTGACCTGCTGCTCGAATATACCGGTTGATGAGACCTGGCCCGGCAATCTCTTTCCATCAACGAACACAGCGGTACGCTCGGTATCAAGGCCGCTGTCGACATCCCATACTTGCGCCCACACGGTAGGTGTACGTCGATTTATCGGATTGTAAGGGCTTACTTTTCCGATGTACGGTTTCTTCAGGTCTTTCTCGAACCACGCCGGTTCTGCTGCATAAGCTTTCTGTGGTGTGGGGTCATCTCTGAGAGCTTGTGCAAAAGAACCTACTAGTACGCCCAAGATCGTGAGGAGGACGGCTCCGTGTCTAAGTCTTCCTCGGGTCTTGAGCCATAACGTTTTGTGAATTGGATCCCCTCTCGTTTGTGTGTTTGTGTGGCTGCCTCAAGCCTCGGGATAGTCTACGGGCGAGGACCGGGGGGCGCTGACAGCTGAAACATTTGTATCAAGGTTGAGCCATTTCTTGATCCAGCGCGTTTAAGGCGATTGGGCGCTAACGGCCACGTAGATAGGGTGGTAATCAAGCAGTGGTGGGGTGCGGGAGGCATTGAGAAAGTTCTTCGTGGTTGAGGCAGTCACCACACAGATGACAACACGTGGGTGGGATACTAATAGGAGAGAGGGGCCGGGTGAAAAACACCCGGCCCCTCCTATCATTCGATTTTATTGCGTTAGCCGTCTGCACGCACGGATTTTATCGAGTCGATGCGCTTCCAAAAGTCTTCCCATGGAAAGCCTTGAGGATCTGACTTACGTCCTGTGATGCCGGAATGTCCGGTCACATATTCATCTGAAATGTTGTACTTCTTCTGCCAGGTCTCGACGATCTCTGCAACTGCTTCTATTTGAGCCTGAGTATAGTCGCCTGAGCCGCGGTTCTTGCTCTCGATCTCAATGCCCAGACTCTCTGAGTTCAGACTTCCGCCGGCGCCCATACCTTTAAAGGAACTTCTTCCAGCATGCCATGCTGCATT
>JAUVYG010000143.1 GCA_030603185.1 Actinomycetota bacterium
CTGTGGACCTAAGATCATCAGCCACAATGGCCCGAAGGTCACCGTCCGAAACCTCGTCCTTCTTGTCCGCAAGCTCCTTGAACCGGTCGAATGCCCGCTTGAACTCATCCTCCGAAAGGTTGTAGCCGAGTTCTTCCAGCCTGTTCCTGACAGCGTGACGCCCTGAGGTCTTACCCAGGATTATCGCGCTCTCCGTAAGTCCAATTGCTGTGGGATTAATAATCTCGTATGTGGAGCGGTGTTTGATAACGCCGTCCTGATGGATACCAGACGAATGTGCAAAGGCGTTTGCACCCACGATGGATTTGTTGCGCTGGATGCGATAGCCCGTAAGGCTTGATACCAGGCGACTGGTCTTAGTTATCTCTATGGGGTCGATTCCCGTAAAGGCGCTGTGACTGTCATTGCGGACATCGCAGATCATCGCAATCTCTTCGAGCGCAGTGTTGCCTGCCCGTTCCCCAAGGCCATTCATGGCGCATTCGACCTGGGTGGCGCCTGCTTGAATGGCCGCTAGAGAGTTGGCCACCGCCAACCCGAGGTCGTTGTGGCAGTGGACACTCCATGTGACTTCGGACGCCCCTGAAACGCGCTCACGAAGAGCGGCAATGAAAGGACCGAACTCGCTAGGAAGCGCGTATCCAACGGTGTCAGGAATATTGAGAGTGGTCGCGCCTGCGTCCACTGCGGCATCGAGAACGTCTACTAGGAATTCAAAATCCGACCGGGTGGCGTCCATCGGAGAGAACTCAACGTCGTCACAGTACTTCTTTGCCCGCCTGACAGCAGCCGCAGCCATCGCTACCACCTCGTCCCGACTTTTGCGAAGCTGGTGCTCAATCTGCGTATCAGAAGTCATAACGAAAGTATGGATACGGGGCCTCTCGGCAGCTTGGATAGCCTCCCATGCGCGGTCGATATCGGCATCTACCGCACGTGCAAGGGCGGCTACCGTGCACTTCTTGAGCTTGGCAGCAATACCCTTCACAGCCGCGAAATCCCCTGGGGATGTCACGGGGAAGCCGGCCTCTATGATGTCTACACCGAGCCTCTCAAGCTGCTCGGCTATCTCAAGTTTTTGGCGTGGGTTAAGACTGATGCCAGGGGACTGCTCCCCATCGCGCAGCGTTGTATCGAAAATTTTGACCCGTCTCGGGCCAGGCTTGGGACTCAACTTACTCCTCCGTTCTGTCTATCGCTCTTCGCACGCCTACAAGAAAGGCTATGCATCATCCGGTAATGGTGAGAGCTTTCGATAGCAGAGGAAGTCCGCCGACTCCGCGCCTGCGGTGTCGGCTCAAGGTCTTTGGGTCTGAGTGTGTATCGGTGGCTGATGTCAATGATCCCATTAATACCTCTGTGAGTCGGACGAACATCGAGCATACAACATTTAGGCCGCAGGTTATACCCGCATTAGCCGATATGCAGGACGCGAGCTTCCTTCATGTGAACGTGGTCCTTGATATTCTGAATGAGCTCGTCGGATATCGGAGAGTCCACAGAGATAAGCATTGCAGCCTCACCCTGAACCGCTCGCCTACCTACCTGCATAGACGCGATATTGATACCGGCCTCGCCGAGAATGACACCAACCTGCCCGATAACACCCGGCTTGTCTTCATACCGGAAGTAACCCATGAACTCACTGGGAGTGATATCGACCTCGTATCCGTTGACCTCGACCAGGCGCTCCTGATCAGGATCGTGACGGGTGGCGGCAACCGAAATCGGACTTCCGTCGCTACGATGCCCGCTTACTCTAATCAGGTTGAGGTAGTTCTTGGAGCGCTGACTCTTTACCTCTTTGAATTCCAGTCCGCGCTCTTTGCAGACTGCAGTGGTGTTCACATAGGAAAGCGGGACACTGACGATCGGCGAGAGAAGTCCCTTTAGTACTCCGACAGAGAGTAGGGAGATATCGTACTCGGCCAGCGGACCTTCGTACTCGATGGTAATCTCACCGATGCTACCCTCTGTAAGTCCGGCTAGGACCCAGCCGATCTTTTCAGCCAGAGACACATAAGGCTGTACTGCCTTGTCCGGAGCCTTGACCGGAAGATTCACAGCGGTTGGAACGAACTCGCCCCTGAGTCCAGCGGTCACCATCTCGGCAATGATGATGCCAGCTTTGTCTTGGGCCTCCATGGTCGAGGCGCCTAGGTGTGGAGTAACAACAGTCTCGGGTAGCTCGAAGAGCGGACTATCGGTGCACGGCTCGGTTTCGTAGACGTCGAAACCTGCGCCACCCACATGCCCGGACTTGATCGCATCCGCTAGTGCCGACTCGTCGACTATCCCGCCGCGAGCAGCATTGATAATGCGTACACCCTTCTTCATCTTGGCTAGAGCTGCAGCGTCAACCATGCCGGCAGTCTCAGTCGTCTTGGGCAGATGA
>JAUVYG010000110.1 GCA_030603185.1 Actinomycetota bacterium
GTTGTCAAATAGCTCATTCGCCTGTTGACCGCATCCAGTGTGGCGCGGGCAATGGCCCCCTTCTCATCGTGTTTGATGATCGCAGCCCCACAATAGAGCTGTTCTGCCCCGTTTTCCATAATAGAAACGGCGACCATGGCCACACTCTCGCGAGCGAGGGCCACAATCGTAACATCCTCAAGCGCAAACGCAAACACTTGTTTGGTCATACCTGCGACTGCGTCAAGTGTGGACAGCGCAACAAGGCGCTTCGACCATGCCTTTGACGCGGACCCACTGGCCCGTCCCTCGGACTCTTGACCCTCGGAAACAAGTCGTACAATCACATGATTCTGGTTGCCGCGAGTCTCGGTGGCTACAAGGTCGATGTGAGCGCGAACGGTGAGCTCGGCCTTGCCGGCAAGTCTAGCGACAGAGATCTTCTTTCGATCAACCGTGACTTTGTGCTTTGCGATAAGCAGTGACTCAATATCACGAACCAATTGCTTGGGTGATTTTTTGGATGAGGTGACGACATGGATCTCGGCAATGCCCGAACCGTCTCCGTTACCGTTGACGCTGGGCACTACATGAAAGGCGTCGATATCAACGATTTCTGAAAGAGCGGATTCTATTGCAGCAACGTCTGCAGGCTGCATTTCTACTGTCACCATGACTCCCTCTTTTAAAAGATCATTGCGGGACAAAGAGCAATGCTCTATGACGGAAGTCTAATGTGCAGAGGGCAAAAAGTCTATAGTCAGCAATCGAACATACGCTCGCTATAGATGCATTTAGCTGCGGTTATATGGACGGTTCGATGAGACCGTAGTCGCCATCTTTGCGCTTGTAGATGACGTTTACTTCCCCAGAATCAGCATTTCTAAAGACATAGAATTCGTGCTGCAGTAGGTCCAACTGGAGGCTTGCCTCGTCCGGAGACATGGGCTTCAGGTCATGCTTCTTTCTGCGCACAATCGGCCCTGGAGGCTCGATATCGCGCAGAGTCACTGGTGCATTGTGGTTTTGGTGGGATGCACTGCTGGCATACACCCGGCCCTTGTACCTCTCGACCTGACGCTCGATCTTGTGGGCGGCGTCGTCGATGGCAGAGTACATATCATCAGAAGCCTTCTCGGCCCGGATGGTACTACCCTTCACGTGCAGGGTGATCTCAACCCTTTGGTTCTTGGTGATCTTCGGATTCTTCTCGACGCTCAGCTCTACTGTGCCTTCGATAATCTGGTCAAAATGACGGTGCACTTTATCCATCTTCTCTTCGATCGCAGATCTAAGTGCGTCTGTTACCTTCGTGTTCTTACCGCGAATTTGTATCTGCATCATTACTTCCTCGTGCTTGTGGCCGTTCGGGGTGCCCCCGTAGTAGCGCCTTATTAACTATATCTACCCGTAAATGACGTTAACTGTCACGGGTCATTTATCTATTATCGGCAAAAAAGAGGCGGTCTCCACCTGGCTGACCTGGTCTTTGCCCCCACACTCGCCTGCGGAAGTTTTCGCAGCCAAAAAAATGGATACTACTAACCTTCTCTCTGCCTTGACGACAGGCACGAATGCCAGTTGTCATGCCAGAGGCAGGGCTTACATCTAAGCCGCACCATGCTCACTGACCTGGGTCAGCTTACGTGGGTCGTTTTGCCTGCGACTGGCTTCGACTTGTTTGTACAGTTCTGGGTTTGTTAGGTGTACAAACGCAACCACAGACCCAGGTGGAAAACCGCTTAATGATGATACTCGGAATCCTGGTGCGTTAGCAACGTCCTTACCTGGGAGTAGGATACCGACGAGGTGTGACAGCCAGAACCGCTGTCTTGATTGCGGCTGAACCAGCTGCCAGCAACACTTCTGTCGCCTCGGCTGCTGAGGCTCCAGTCGTCAACACGTCATCAACCAGAAGCACTTTGGCCCCTGCCAGACTCTGGTCAGCGCTCTTTCGCACCGAGAACCGCCCTTGCGATCTGTCCCACCGATCTTCGAGGCTCAGTTCGTGCTGACCGGGGCCTCGTTGATTTCGGCCCAGGCACCGGACAGCCGGGGTGCCCAAGCGGGCTGCGACAGCCGTCGCCAGCCTCTGTCCGTGATCGAAGCCGTTTTGTCGGACTCGTTGCTTGCTGCCGGGGATCCATGTGATCAAATCGGGCGAAAACTGGGCAAACCGCACGATGTCCGCCAGGTGATCAGCCAATCTATCGAGAAGACGAGAGTCTCCGCCCCTCTTGAGTGCAAGTACGCTGGCCTTCAAGATACCGTCATAGCCCCCAAGGCAAACCACATCATTCTCACTTGCGGAGGACTGGGGTAATCCATCCAATCCTGCCATGCAGGGCGCACACAGAAGTGTCGGGGTACTCAAAGGCACTTCACATACAGTGCATACCGGATCGGTCAATAATTGGCGCGTAACACCCACGAGTCCTGACCACAGACTAGACATCCCTATTCTCCACTCCCTTTCGCATCATGAGAGTAGCGGAGCTAGGGACTTGAAGTGAGTACTACAGAGGAATGGTCTTGTCCGAAAACAAGACTAGCGGACCGCGACACCGTCCATGTCGACTCGGGTCCAGCGTGACTTGGGGTTCTTGGCCCCGACTACCTCGACCTTGATGGTATGCGAGGACTTTGTCGCCCAGTTGTTTTTGAACAAGACCTGTCGGTGTTTCCACGTGGGGCTGTACAGATCCACCGTCTGCATCAGAACGTTGTCCAGGTAGACCCGAGCGAGTCCATGGTAGGGACCTTTTGTGCCGATCCAGGCGACAGAGCTACCCTTAAAGTTCAGTGTGGTCTTCGCGCCCTTGGTGGTCGAGTACTTCAGAGTACCCAAGTGGAAACCCCATACCCCGGACAGTCCCACCCAACCGCTCGAGTACCACTGGTATCGATTGGTATCGTCAAGGGGACTGGTCACGCACGAGGGCTCGGTCCAGGGGCCTGTGCGGCCCTCTGAGTCCGTGGCACGGGCGCTGAGACAGTATGTGGCACCGACATCGGCAAGCCAGAATGAGTACGCGTCCTTCATAGTGTTCGTCTTCCACATCGTCCAGTCAGGGTCACCGGACTTCCGATACCTGATATCAAATCCCGATATCCCGGCATCGTGCCAAGAATCCTCAGCGCCCGATTTCCATCCCCTCACCTTCACCGTCTTCCAGGTGACCTCATCGGTTGTGTATTCAGGTGCTATGACCTTCCCGGCCCTAGGAGTCTCGTGACCGGCTGCAACGAGACCGGGAGTAGTGGCAGTCGAGAGAGCTGGCACTGGCACCCAGGTGCCGTCAGGCTGCTTCACCTCAGGGCTATAGGCCGCGGTGCCCAGACTCAGCGGACCTGTAGCCAGCGAGATATCGGTGGTCTGACCCTGACTTAGGTCGTGATAACCGCGGTATATGCGATCGACCCGACCTGAACGATGCTGCCACAGTCGCGCTTGTCCGCGGGTGTAATCATAGATCGTCGAAATGTCCGCTCTTCCGTCCCCGTTGATATCGCCTGCAACCGGCGACGATCGAGGAACCGACCACCATCCGTTGTGCGACTCTTGCCACCACACTTTTGGAGTGTCGAAGTAATCGCCTTCGGACGCGAGCACGTACATAGTGGCCGTGCTGTTGCCGGAGTCATACAAGATCGCAATGTCGTCTCGACCCTCGCCCGTGATATCGCCGGCCATAGGCTTCACTCGACTTGGTGCCAGGGTCGGACCGCCTTCCGCGCTATCGAACCACAAACTTCTCTTCATCTTTTGTCCTGGAGACCAAGTGCCATTGGGACCATCAAACACCCAGACGGCCGTCCGGGAGCTGCCAGCATCGTATACGGCGGCGACTTCGGTGGATCCGTCATTGTCGAAGTCACCAGCCAGCACTTTGGTGCGCCAGACATCATATGTTCCGGGGCTGGAGCGCCAGGCCTCGACCGGTCCCTGGAAGCGGTCGCCTGAGGGTGTGAACACGAACATCCTGGCGTTCCCTCCGCCATATCCGTAGAAAGCTATAAGCTCGGAGGCTCCGTCACCGTCAAGATCAGCAGCAGTGGGCCTGACGTTGGCCACATTCCAAAAACCTGTACGATTCTCGTCCCACCATAGTTTTGCCTGGAATCCACCACTCTCACTACCCTTGAGCACCCAGAGCTCCGCAGTCTTGTTGCGGGTGTCCTTCATCAGTGCAATGTCGTCGAATCCATCTCCGTTGAAATCCCCAACGCTTGGCCTAGATTCATACCAGTTCATGTAGCCGGCACCGCTCCTCCACCAGAACTGTGGACCCTCGGCTTCTCTACCGGAGATGATCATGTATACAGCGGTAGTACCTTTGTCTTCGTTAACGATGGCAGCGATATCGTCCTTACCATCACCATTGAAATCGCCGGACAGCATCTTCGATCGCCACGACCACCACTCAGCACGACCGCTTTCCCAGACCCAGCGGGGCGTGAACTTGGCGGCGGGTGAAAGCTTCTCCACTCGGACTCCAGTCCGATACGAAGAGGATCCGAGATTCTTAAGGTCGAAACTCACATTGGACGAGGCGCCAACAGAAACCATGCCGGGATCGGCGGAAACGCCCTCGCTGATAAACACGCTTGACCCCGCCATAGCTGTCACCCGCTCAACTACAGGAGTGGTCTGAGTGGTTCCCTTGTTGCCAGTAGCGTCGTGCGGGACAGCTTTGAACTTCACCTGCGCGCCGGGGGGCGCGGTAACGGTCCACTTGGTCATATAGTCACCGTTGCCACCGTGATCATCCCGGCCTATCAGTCTCCAGCTCGGCCACTCTGGACCCGATCCATCAGGATCGAAGTGAGCGTAGAAGTCGACGTCAGCAACTGCTCGGTTGTCTGTGAACTGTCCACGTACCGTGACCCTGTTGCCGGTCAATATAGTCTGGCCGGCAGACGGACTAGTCAGGTGTCCGCTGGGTGGTTTCCACTCCTCTACGATCCTGGTCCGACGCAATGGAACATAGCCTTTGGCGGCAGCGTTACTCCATGACCAGCGGCGATGAAGAGTGTTGGGGGTAGTCTGCTCGTAGACCATGAAATATCCGCTGTCCAGGCGACGGTCGAACATTCCTATGTGTCCTCCCCCGCTATTGCGGTAGACAAGAGCATCACCGCGAAAAAGGGAATTGTAGGACGGTAGTTTGAACGCGTATGTGGTGCGCAGGAATGTGTATGTCGTATTACGGCCCATATCCCATGTCCAACTCAACCAG
>JAUVYG010000131.1 GCA_030603185.1 Actinomycetota bacterium
CCTTTACGGGATTGCTGGCTCATTCGGCTTCTTCTCAGAATCGCTGCTCACGATCCTGGCCTCTCGGGCTTTCCTCGGACTTGCTGTGGCCGGTGTGATGACCAGCGTGCTGTCCCTCATCGCCGATTATTTCTCTGGCTCGAAGCGAGACAAGTTCATGGGGTACCAGGGTGCTGCTATTGGTCTGGGAGGCGCAGTATACCTATTTGCTTCAGGGCATCTTGCCGAGGTGGGCTGGCAGTTCCCATTTCTCATTCACTTAATGGCACTGTTGGTACTGCCAGCCGTCTACTTAACAATGAACGAACCTGAGCGACCCGCTGCGCAAGCAGGTGAACACGCCACTGCTCACGAGACCCTTCCGCTCAGGGGTTTAATGCCGATATACATCATCGCGTTTGTCACAATGATGCTGCTCTTCGTCTTCCCCGTCTTACTTCCAGAATACCTGGCGGGCAGGGGGACCACCGGTAGCCAGATCGGTCTAGCGCTGTCACTTCAAACCCTAATATCCGTAGTGATGGCCCTACAGTTCCATCGGATAAAGGCCCGTTATTCTTATCAAGGCATCTTCGCCATCATTCTTGGATCTCTGGCTATTAACCATATGATTGTCGGATTCGAACCAGTGTTCACCGTCATAGTTCTAGGTATGCTACTGGGCGGACTTGGCCTTGGCCTGCTGGCGCCAAATATGGGGGTCTGGGTTGCCTCACTTACCTCCCCAAGCAATCGGGGCCGAGCCATGGGCGGCCTTACAATGGCAATATTCCTTGGACAATTTTCAACCCCAATTCTATTCCAGCCCCTTGTAGAGGCTAATGGCCTGATCTCTGCCTTCATTATCGCCGGGTCGATCTCATTGATCTTGACGGTGTTCTTTGCCTTTTGGGCAAAAAGCCGATCTAATACAACCTGAACCTAGCCAGTGCATGAATACGCTGGAGGTGGCAACTCCAGCGGTGGAGGAGCCACTGGGCGCTGGTAATGAAATCTAATGTGACCACAAACACAGCAAGGAAGACGAAATTGATGCAAAAACTGGTTCTGGCGATAGGGGTTCTTATTCTGGCCACTGTAATAGTGGGGTGTCCCGCCGCTGACTCTAGCGATGACGAGAGTATCGAGACAGTTGCTGTGAATCCGTGTGAACTAGTCAGCGGAGACCATGTATCGGACGCCACCGGTGAGACATTCGGTGACGGCACCGGTGGCGTCCCGCCGAGCGGCCTCGGTCCCGCGACATGTGCATTCACATCCACCGACGGCAGCTTTGTATCTATAGCGATATCACCGCGCGCTTCTGCAGCCGAGGCCGCCGAAATCTTCTTAGAGTCCAAAGACCGCCAGCCTGACATCGCTGGCACCGATCCACAGGACGTCACAGATCTAGGCGATGAGGCATATTACATGGGGGACCCCCAGAACAGCCTTCTGGTACTAAGCGGTCCCTACGAGATCAGCGTCTCAATGCGCGGCATCGAAGACTCTCTCACCCAAGAGACTCAGATCGCAGAGACCCTACTGGCTAGCATGCCCTAAGGCCTCGGATCCCCCACAGGTTGTGTCTTCGTCCTCTAGCAGATCAGGAACATAGTTCTCAACAATATCCGGCGACACCCTGAGCCTACGAATCTCACTTTGAACGAATGCCGCTGTGAGATTCGCCGCCGAACTATAGAAACCAGGCCCGGACCTTTCTGAGGTCTGTTCAGCGAATGATCGGACCCATCGGCCGAGGTGATCGCCCACGAACTTGCGCTCAGCATCTGTGCATATCTGTTCCTGCTCTGCTAGGCCTTGAAGTGAAGCGGCAAGCTTTCTCGATATCAGCACAGACATGAACTGAAGTTCGCTGCCGATGAAGTCTGTCTGACTTGCTTGCTCGACCGCAACTTTAAGGCCAAACGCCCGATAGAATCCTGCGATGTCAGCGAGCTCGCGACTTTTTGATACCTGCCCGAGAACATACGCTGTCTCACATGCCGGAACCACCACGCTACGCGAGAACAGGGTCGTGTATATCTCAGTGAGCTCGACCGCACTTGCGGCTTCGACCTCTTCTGCAAACCTTAAGAACTCACTGCTTATCCCTAGGGACTCATCGACTGACGCCTCGATTGCTTGGTCACACAACTCAGCCAAGATCTCGTGGCGCTCTTCGCTTGGATACGCGAAGGCGAGCGCAAGCATCTCATATGTCCCCCCTCGGGCAAGGTCCACCCTGTTGTCCAAGCTTAGGGACCCCGTTATTCCATCCAAAATCAGGCCTCCTCTACTTCAAGTGATTGCCAGTTGGCCCAGTGCTTTCGGGCACCGACCTCTTGGTGGGCTCCGTCCCAGACAGCGAATGCAACGTTCTTGTTCGAACCTGGCTCAACCCTAGCTCGATCCTCTCCTCGCTCCATCGGGAATGAGATGACAGCAAACCACTTGCCGTCTTCGTAGACGCCCTTCCCGTCCGAATCCATCGACTCATCGGTCGTGGTGGATCCAAAGCCCTCAGCGACGAGCTCTTCAATAGGAGAACTCTTGTCCTGATCGGACAAGGAATTACCTACGACTCTTCCCGGGTAGAACTGCACACTGGTATCACCCTCCATGATCTTTTCCGGAGTCACGTCCTCGAATATGTTCGGAAATGAATCAGCCACGTCCTGGAACCCATCGTCTATGTCCTTTTGCCAGCTTGCCTTCCAGTGGAAGATGTTGACCGCGCTACCCTTGGCGCCCATAAACGCCACCGGGGGATTCTTATCGTTCACAGGTAATTGAAGGGCCACCGCATCGCGGAACCTGGCCATGGCTTCCCGCTCGTTCTTGGTGTCATCTTCCCACCGGATATGAAAAGCGATGCGACTGTCATCGTGCATCGATTTGACTATCAGCTCGCTGACAGATCGCTCTTCCGGGATGGGCTGTGTGACGGCCTGCGGTTGCAACTCTACCTTGTAGCCAGGGATCCGCCGCCAGGTCTGCGAAAGAGGATCCTTTTCTGAGAGATCGTCCCGAGAGTGCGAGATGAACTCATCTGCTAATGGAGGTTCGCGTAATAGATAATATGCTCCTAGGCCGATGGCGACAGCTGCGATCCCAACGCCCCCGCCGATCAGCACCTGGTTTCTTGTGACTCCGTCCTCGTCTTCCAGGAGCCCCAAGACCCTGAAAGGAGCTTCACTCCCGATTATTGTTTCACTCATCTATCCCCCTATGTGATGTTATGCCGGAAGACGTCACGTTCTTCGTCCAAGTAATCGCGGATGATGGTCGGCTCCGTGATCGGAACGCTCACAAATTCCGCCCCCTTCTCGTCAAAGCCTCGAGCAGTTCCCCCCTCGACGTTGAAAGTACTGATCAGCTTTTCAGTGGCTCCGAACAACATCAGAAGACCCTGCAGCTGAGGGTCATCCCCTGCTCGGGCTTTCTTGTACGCGGTCCGGGCATTCTCGGCGCCTGGTCCGAACGTCTGCCTAAGAAATCCTTCGGGAGCGTTCAGAGGAGGGATGTAATATACGTTGGGCTCAGTCCCGAACTGTGGATACAGGGGAAGCGCTATCTTCCGATCGTGAATCAGAAAGTCGATGGG
>JAUVYG010000038.1 GCA_030603185.1 Actinomycetota bacterium
TTACGAACTCGACCTTGAATACCGGGAGCTCGCAGAAAGCGTCGGATTTCAGGAATACCGCCGAGTACCGGCCTTCAACGGTGACCAGAGGTTTGCTTCTGCTCTCGCCGACATCGTCAGCTTCCATGTCACTCATGATGCAGCGGAGGCGTCATGAGTCGGATCGTGATTGTCGGCGGGGGAATATCCGGACTCTCGATCGCACACTACTTGACCAAACAAGCTAAGGCTAAGGGCGCAGACATAGACCTAGTGCTGCTCGAATCCACGAAGCGAGTGGGGGGCAAGATCGAGTCCGTTTGGGACAACGGGTACCTGTGCGAGGGGGGGCCGAACGGCTTTCTTTCTGGCCGGGTCGACATGATGAACATCGCCAGCGAGCTTGGTCTCCAAGACAAGTTACTTTCAGCCGATGACTCCTCCGCCAATAGATACATCTTTACCAAAGGTGCCCTGCACCAGCTACCAGGTTCGCCACCGGCATTTCTCAAGAGCAAGATCATGTCTATCTGGGGCAAGCTCAGAGTGCTAAAGGAGCCACTGACAAAGCAGCTGCCGGATGGTGTGGACGAGACTGTGGCGGCCTTCGGTGAGCGCCACCTTGGTCGTGAGGCTGTCGACCAACTGATCGGACCGTTCGTGACAGGCGTATTCGCCGGAGACCCCGAGCAGATGAGCCTGAAAAGCACCCTTCCTGTTATGGCAGAGCTTGAGAAAGAGGGCAGCGGCAGTCTTATTCGGGCGATGCTAAGACGATCAAAGGCCAAAAAGGTTGCGGCAAAAGAGATGAATAAGCCCAAAGAGGATGAGGGGCCAAAGTCCGAAGGAATGTTCGGTGCATCAGGTGTGCTCACTTCGTTCAACGACGGTATGGCCACACTTACAAGGGCCCTCCAGGATTCCCTGGGGGATGTGATCCGTACAGGGGTGAAGGTAAAGTCCATCGATCGTAGCTCCAAAAGGGAATATCCTTGGCGAATATACACCGACACCGGTGAGGAGCTTTCATCGGATGCTGTCATTATCGCCGCTCCCGCCAATGCTACGGCAGACATGCTGAGCGACCTAGATGATACGTTGGCTGACAAAGTCGGAGGCATTCCCTACTCGGCTGTTAACGTTCTTTGCCTAGGCTATCCCGAGGAATCCACCGGCAAACTTGATGGATTCGGCTTTCTGCTCCCACTCAAAGAACAAAGACGGATCCTGGGGGCGGTATGGACATCCAGTGTGTTCCCTAAGCAGGCTCCCTCCGCTAAGAGCTCTATCAGAGTGATGATAGGCGGCGCTCGAGGCGCTGAGTATGCGTCCTTGGACGACGAGGCGACCAACAGGCTTGCACAGGATGAGCTTCACGGTTTGATGGGCATCAAAGGCGATCCTGAGTTCTCAAGACTATGGAGGCACGAGCGAGCTATTCCCCAGTACGTGGTGGGGCACGGAGAACGACTGGATAGCATAGACAACCGGTTGGCGATGCACCCAGGACTATATCTAGGTGGCAACGCTTATCGGGGAGTCAGCATGCCGGATTGTGTGAGAAACGGAAAAGAGCTTGCCGAGAGAGTAGCAACCCAGATTTTCTAGGGTATTCTGTTAGATATGCATAGAATCCTTTTCGAAGTAGGCGGAAATCCCGTCTATACCTACGGTGTCCTTATGGCGGTTGGAATCATTGTCGGGGTCGGACTGACCTGGTTTCTCGCGCGCAAGCAGAATCGTTATTCTGATGAAGTCGTTGATTTCGCGTTGTGGGCTGTCGTATTCGGCATCATCGGAGCCCGTCTTTCCTATGTGATCCCACGCTGGGATCTGTACTCGGCAAATCCCATGGATCTGTTTGCCATTTGGCAAGGCGGACTCACCATTCAGGGTGGCCTCATCGGTGGATTGCTGGCCGGCATCATCTACACGAAGATCAAAGGTATTAAGTTCTGGTACTTTGCAGACCTGTTCGCACCGGGAATGCTCTTGGGCCAGGCAATGGGGCGACTAGGCTGCTATTTCAATGGCTGTAGTTTTGGAGTACCCACAGATAGTAGCTGGGGCATCGTGTTTCCCAAGGGGACTGATGCATTTGCTATCTTCGGCGCTCAGGCACTAGTACCGACCCAGATGTTTGAGTTCGTCTGGGACATAGCGATTCTAGTGCTGATTCTAGTCATCTGGCAGAGGCGGCGGTTCGATGGGTTCGCTTTTCTTTTGTACGCAGCTTTGTGGATGATCGGTACTGCGGTAATCCGTTTTTGGAGGGGCGACCTTGCGGTCGACGTGTCCGGTATCACAGGCGGCCAAGCCGTAGGTTTCTTGGTCGGCGGTCTGGCTGTCGTTCTATTCGTTGTGATGTGGCGCATGGCTGCTCAGGGAAAGCTTGCGCCGGCCACTATGGCCGCTCCACCAGGTGGGGATGAAGTAGCGCGAGATAAGGCGCCTTCGAGCCGCAAGAAGGCCCCCAAGAAACCCCGAAGGAAATAGGGCCCGAGACAAGCAGAAGGGCGGCGATTCCTTTCGGAATCCACCGCCCGCCAGAGGGGGAGGCCAGGTCGGCCGTCAAGCCCTACTTCAATCTACTGTCTATTTGACCGTGAAGTTCTTCCATGATGAGTACAGTCCCCAGTTGTGGCTGGAGTCCTGAGTGTAGACTCCGTATCGGTACGTTCCCTTTGCCAGGTCTGCCTTCACCACTGAGTGATGTAGTACGTTGGGCGTCTTCCATCCTGGATAGATACTCTTGACGAACTTGCCGGTGTTCATGTTCTTGATCTTGATGACGAACCGGACGCTGCCCTGGTCCCAAGCTTTGTAGTAAATGTTGACCCATTTGTTCTGATTTACGGACACGTTCCACTGGGCGACTGGCTTAGGTGCTACGTAGTCCCAGGCGACATTGTTGTGATCAGTGATGCTGATGAAGTCGTACTTCTTGGCCTTGAACCATGCGAGCATAGCTGCTGGGCTTGTGCCTGTAGGATTGTCTGGGCTGAGTTTAGTGTGTAGGTGTACAGCTCCTAGGTACTTATTGCCGGCAGGTACGTCAATGGCTCCGTATGGATTGTAGGTTACATCACCACCACTATCGATGAAGATGGGCTGGTATACGGCGTTTGGATATGTTGAGTCCGTGTACTTGACCGCTACGACCTTGATGTAGCGCTCTCCACCTTGAATGTCGTATGTGAAGGTAGTCGTGTAATTGTCGCTAGCGCATGCTTGACGAGAAGAGGAAACGAGCTTGTTCCAAACGGTGGTGTATGAGCACGTTCCCCACTCCGCCTGCTCGGACGAGGCCTTGGATGTGTTGCCCTCTTCGCCGCTGAAGAAGCGGATAGAGAAGCCCTTGGGTGACCGAACCGTGATCTTACCGTTGATCTCATCGACTATCGGTACTGGGAAGCTCTTGCGAACCGCAGCACTTACTGGTGAATCACTTCGCACAGAATAGAAAGCACCACGCTTCATTCCCTGCATGATGCGCCACTGTGTGTTCCATGGGGCAAGCACTACGATAGATGATTTCTGAGCGTCAGCGTTTAGCCAGTCAGCGTCAGGATTGCGGAATCCCCAAGGACCTAGGGCTTGACCTGCCTTGAATCGAGCGACTAGAGGCGACCATCCACCAAGGTAGTCCCATCCATAGTACCGAAGGCTGCTGTTTGAGTTGGACATGAGCTTCGTAAGTTCGACACCGCCGTAGTCATGCAGTCCCCACTTGAGCTGTGAGTAGGAGAATCCGGGAGTGCGAGAGGTCTGGTAAGGGTGAGCGAGAATCGCGAGTCCGCCCTTAGCATTGATCGCGTCTATTTGCTGCTGAGCACTGAGGTTTGGATTGATACGCTGCTTTACGCCGATGGCCAGAATGTGGGAAGAATCAAAGTTTGCACCGGCTGAACGTGAAGTGATCTCGTTACCCGGAATATAGATAATTGCAGATGCTGTCGAAGCAAATGTAAGGGTAAAGAGTACGGTCATTAGAAGTAGTGCCGGGGCGTATACCTTCCGCCACCCGTTCTGACCTGCGATCCTGCTAACCATGCGGCTCTCCTTTCGGTGGCCCGACCATCTCCTTGGGAGATTCGTAGCTTTGCGTCCCCGCCTCACGACGGGTTTGCCTTTTCGAGGACTCATTAAGTATATCGGTAGCTATAGGGTAAAGCTTAACCTCGTTTACCTGCTTAAATAGTGCTACATACCTCTTCATTCAGTGGGGTATAACACGGGTCAGGGGCGTTGGTTACTTCCTGGGCGAAAATAACTTCACAAGGTGTGAGGAATCTAATGCTGAATCAAGTCCATCGATGAGTCGTCCTTGTACTTTAGCCGCCCAAGAGAAGATGGCAGATCCGGTAAGGGTGTCATAGGATCTGGGCTCGCTGATGAATACCCTGACAATGGCACTACCAGCCATGACTGGCGTCAACGATGGGCGGTCGGCCGCCTCCTTCTTTGTGAGAAAGAACAGGGCGGCCTGTAACCCGATTATCAGCCACAGGATTATAAAGACCCTCGGATGTGTGTAGAGGCTGCTGGTGAGACCATTGGCAAGCATACCGAGGAACGTGGCGAGAACACCTGCGTTCAGATAGAACAGGGTACTTTTCTTTGGGGATATCGATATCAGGTACGTCCCGATCCTAAGAATCGTGACAAGCACCAGCGCAAGAGCCAAGAATCCAAGAATTCCCCCGTCTACGAGCGATCCCAAGTAGTAGTTGTGAGCACTGAAGGGGGGAGTGATCATGCCAGTAATAGTGTGGGTGAGATTGAAATGAGTGAAAGCCTCAAGGAAGTTCCCCAGGCCGGTGCCGGTCAACGGATTGACTGTGAACTCGCCTAGATAGATCTCCCACAACCGCGAGCGAAAGCCTGCGGTGCCGGACGAGGCAGAAAAGATAGAGAGTATGCGATCCATGAATCCTGGAAGGGCCAAAGCAGCTCCGGCAGCCAATGCTGCGAGCGGTATGAGTAACCACCTTTTGACGATAAAGAGCAGGACACCAAGCGCTAGGCCCAGAGCTAGCCAGCTACCTCTGGAGTAGGTTAAGAATAGAGCCCCGAGCAATATGGCCGTTCCGCCGACCATGGCGATCTTGCTCATGTTTGAGCGGAGCGTGAAGAACGTTGCTACGGCCATAGTGATGGCGATCACCAGGTATTCTCCGAGCCAATTGGCGTCTGTGAAGGTGCCGGCGATCCGGTTGGCGATGTCTGGTCCTAGATTGTAGGCACCTATCTGAATGACGTCAGGCTGGAACAGGAACATATAGAAGCCAACCATCGAGGACAATACACCTGCTATTACGAGGGCGGATATCACCTGTTTGATGCGATCGGTGCCGGTCAGTACTAGGGGGATGGTGAGGACTAGGATGAAGTAGGCGGCATATCTCAGCCACATCTGGAAGGACTGGATGGGGTCAAAGGCTGTGAGGGTGATAATGAGCCCCGCCAGCAAGAACAAGGTGAATGGAAGCAAGTAGGGGCTCACCAATACGGGAGCAGCGTCCTTTAGTCGAACACGTACCGCCACTACCAGCATTATCAACCCAAGGGCGATAATGGCAGCATCAATAGGGATGGGACCGATACGGATTTCCGGGGAGGCCAGAGGGACAACGAACGCGATGAAAAATACTACACCTAGTAGTGCGGTCATCTACCGTTTGCGTCCGGAGTCACACCTACAAGGACCGAGTTCATACGGAACCACTTCGTGTTGAGCACATAGTTCTTGCCAATAGAGAGTATGTCTCCGTTGATCATCAACATGCTGTCTGTGGCTCTGCCCTCTGCTTCGATCGTGATGCGAATGTCTTTGAATATAGCTGACTCACCAGGGAGTAGTTCACCGGTGTCAGTAGGGACATCTACCCGAGCTCCCTCAGATCGCACTTCGATTACCTCGCCGAGATCAGCCTTGCTGTTGTCGTTTTTGACTCGATCGCCGTCACGAATATACTCGATAACCTCGGGATGGGCGAGTGGTATCAAGAAAGTGGCCTGGATCGTGGTCTGCTTTACGCCCGGCAGAGTGACGTTACCCCGGGTGATCACTAACCACCCAACAACGAATACGAAGCCTAGAATGGCAAGCGTGATCAATGCATCAATCGGATTGACTAGACCGAAGATTCGACCCTTGTCGTTAATAAGTCGCATATGCCACTTTCCTATGGGTGTTTGGACGAGTTCTAGAATACACTAGCTGCCCACTCTAACCACGGTCGAGCGGGTGATAGTTTGCCGGTTGATGAACTTGGCGTAGGAATCTTCGATCCGAACACAGCCGTGCGAGGCAGGGCTTCCTAGGGTTCCTCGCAGGGCGCGCCTACCTGATGTGTAGGGCCATCCGTGGATGGCATGGTGCTCTCTGAAGTAGGTCGGATGGTCTGCCCAGGCATTACCACTGTAGGCGATCAGTAAGCGCTTCTTTTTGATCACTCGGTATGTCCCTTTAGGAGTCGACATGCCGGGTAGTCCGGAAGAGACCAGAATCTTAAAGCGCTTGGTTCCGCTTGTGTCATATGCCGTGAGGGTTTGGTCAGACAGGTCGATATAGATGCTGCCTATCGAGTAAGCACTACTGTCGATGTAGGAGCTAACGGGAATGTTCTTGGTTTCGGTGTAGCCAGAGTTTCCTGCGCTATCAGTCAGGGTGATCCTGTACCGATAAGTCCCACTAGGCACTGTGACACCGGCCCAAGTCTGACCATTCCAGCTCCATTCATTCCACCCTGACGCTAACCATCCAAGTGGTCCGTCGACCACCTTTCTGCCCTGGGGATCCCAAATAGTTATCCATCCGCTACCAGGCTCGCTGGTTCGAAAGCTGATTCTTGCCGAGTCCTTGTACCCGTCGACGAATGGGGCCATCGACTCAGTATTGATGACCTTGTCGACAAGGGGCTTGGTCTTGTCGGCCCAGACATTGACTGCTTCTTCCATTGTGGTATGGCTGGCATCGGTTGCTACGACCTTGATCTTGTAGTGGCCACCCCATGTCCACTGCCAACGGGTGTTGGCAGTGCTATATCTCATTCCGCTCCACCAGGCCGTGTGCGCTCCGGCCAGCTGGTATCTATTGGTCAGAGAAGCGACGTATGATCCTGAGGCGGTCCATACCTGGACCTGAACGTTCGCTGGCCTTGCTAGTGTGTAGCCCACGGTGACGTCATCCGCCACTTTGTCTCCATTGGGGCTGATGACAGCGCGGCTCCGGGTCATCTTCGAAAGCAGTCTGGGCTCAGCCACCGTGAGATCCTTCCAGCTCGATGCCAGACCCCAGCTGTTTTGAGAGTCCTGAGCGTACACCCCGTAACTGTAGTTACCGGGTGGCAGAGCGACCTTGTACCCTATGTAACCAAGCTTGTTCGGGTCTTTCCACCCAGGGTATAGGGTGGCGACGATTCCCCCTGAGGCATTCTTTACTTTCAGGACGAAACGCACCTGATCTGTGTCGGTGTTTGCTTTGTACCACAGTCGAACCCACTTGTTCTGGTACATCCATGTGTCCCAGCCGGCAATTGCGATGGGGTGCACTTGCACGTCTATGGGGGCAGTGTGGGTGACAGTTCCGGAGACTCCGGTGGCAGTGAGTCTAATACTATAGGGCCCATCCGGCAGGACGCCCCCTCCACCGTCGGTACCATTCCATGAATAGATGGAATTCCCCGCCGCAACCCCGGCGCCAATATGGATGGTTGAGACTGGTGAGCTGGACTGATCAAGGACATCAACGGTCACATCCGACTGTTCGTCCAAAGTTATCGTCACGTCAACAGTGTCGGAGTTACTGTCGCCATTGGGAGAGATCAGCGAAACGTTGGATGCCACTTCGGCTGCGCGGGCAGGATCCGCAGAACAGAAGAGCAGCAGGGGGACTAGGCATAAAAAAAGGAGAGCTAACCGCCTGTCACGCTTAAAAGCCTGACCGAAAGGAATTCGTGCGATTTCGCTTGATAAGGTCATAACCATTCTGTGAGACATTATGGCAAATCCCATCGAACTTATTAAGAGTTTTCCGCGTAAGGTTAATGAGTGGTCAATGTGTGTCGATATCTACTCAAGATATTTGTATAGGGATTCATTGGCTTTTCGAGGGCTTATCGAGAGGCACATAGGAGGTATTTTTTGAGTTCGGACATCGACAAGAGGCTTGATGACCTGGCTCTAAAGCTTACCCTTGCAGACGAAGGTGACGTGGACCTTGTCACGCAGGTAAGAAAAGAGCTTGCCGCAGTATGTGCCAGCGATCTTGCCATGGACAACCGCGGAATCATGAAGCTCGCCAAAGAGCTGATCAGGCTCACCCTTATTGTTGAGGGTGACAATTTCGATGCTGACGGAGAGACGATTATGATCCTCTCGGATGGCATTGGGCTCCTTGCACAGGCTGCGCAAGGCGAAAAGCTGGAAAAACCGACTATCGTGGCTGTGCTTGATCGCATCGAGCAGCAGATGGCTGCTGGAGTTGGGCCCGGCAAGAAGCCGGCCAAGAAGAAGACCAAGAAGAAGACTAGAGTGGCTCCGAGTGCTCCTGTGGCAGCGCAGGAAAGCACACCAAAAGTCGAAGACGCACCATCTGAGGCAGCGGAGGATGCTCCGGTCACCCACACGGAACCCATCACAGAGGACAACGAGCTCTACGCTGAGTTCCTCGAAGAGGCAGCCGAACACCTTCAGAACGCAGAATCCTCGTTGCTTGATCTTGAATCGGATCCATCGGATTCTGAGGCTCTGGGCACCGTCTTTCGTGCATACCACACCATTAAGGGTGTGGCCGGATTCCTGGGGCTCACTGATGTAAACAGGGTGACCCACAATGCTGAGACCATGCTCGACGCATGCAGGAAAGGTAAATTAACCTTCGACCAGAACATCGGTGACGTCTCCTTTGAGACTATTGACGCAATACGTGCCATGACTGCGGTCATAGCCGTCAGGCTGGATGGTGAGGTCGCATCCACTGAGGACCTACCTGATTTGCTAGGGCTCATCGAAAAGTTGAAACAAGCGACCCAAGGCGAGCAGGTCGAGGCGAAAACGCAGGATGAAACCCCCTCCGAGAAGACCATGAAGGTGCCCAAGCGGGGACCTGCCGCCGCAGTGAAAGTCGACACTGAGAAACTGGATTCCCTCGTAAACATGGTGGGTGAGCTTGTCATCGCTCAGACTCAGGTGAGCCAGGCTTCGCTTGAAGAGCAGCTAAGAAACGAAAAGCTCTCAAAGGACATGGGGCATCTTGGAAAGATCACAAACGACATCCAAGAAGTAGCTATGTCCATGCGGATGATCCCCGTCAGGGATACCTTTCAGAAGATGGCACGTCTTGTGCGTGACCTTGGACGTAAGTCTGGTAAGAACATCGAGTTCATCATGTCCGGTGAAGATACCGAGCTCGACCGCAACATGGTCGAAGAGATCGGTGACCCGCTCGTACATATCCTAAGAAACTCCGTTGATCACGGGCTCGAGAATCCCGAGCAGAGAAGCGAAACTACAAAAGAGCCCAAGGGCATCATTGAGTTGAACGCCTACCACCAAGGCGGAAATATCGTTATCGAGGTCAAAGACGACGGTCGTGGTCTCGACAAGGACAAGATCCTGGCCAAGGGCATAGAACGAGGCCTTATCAAAGAAGGCGAACCACTTAGCGACTCCCAGATATTCGGGATGATATTCCAAGCGGGCTTTTCAACGGCTGACAAGATCACCGACGTCTCCGGGCGCGGAGTCGGGATGGACGTTGTTCGTCAGAACACCGAAAAATTGCGTGGCAAGGTCGAAGTAAGCAGTGAGCATGGTGTCGGAACGACTATTTCGCTCAAGCTCCCTCTGACCTTGGCCATTATCGATGGAATGATAGTCAGAGTCGGGCACGAGCGGTACGTCATTCCCACAATCTCAATCGTTGAGACCCTTAGGCCTAAGGCTGAGGATCGATACACGGTCCAGGGCACAGGTGAGGTAGTGAAGGTCAGAGGCTCACTCCACCCGCTAATACGGCTCTACAGTCTGTTTGGTGTTGAGCCCGATACCACAGAGATAGATGAAGCACTCATAGTGATCGTAGAAAGCGACCTGGATAGATGTTGTCTATTGGTCGATGAACTAATAGGTCAACAACAAGTAGTGATCAAATCCTTGGGAGAGAGCCTTCGTGGCATCCAAGGCATATCCGGCGGTGCGATTCTCGCCGATGGTTTGGTCGGCCTGATTCTTGACGTCTCTTCACTGGCTGACCTAGCCCTCAGAGGGGGCCCGGAAGAGGACAACGTCGAACAGGCAGGAGCAATGAACTAGAGATGACAGAAGGAGATAAAACATTGGAATCTAAGACACAAATAGCTGAGTTGGACCAAGAGGGGTCAATGGCGAACCTTGCCGGAAAATACCTTACCTTCCACCTAGCGAATGAAGAGTACGGGCTAGAGATCCTCAGGGTCATTGAGATCATCGGGTTGATTGAGGTCACCGCCATTCCTCGTACCCCAGACTACGTAAAGGGTGTTATCAACCTGCGCGGAAAAGTGATTCCCGTAGTGGATCTACGCAGGAAGTTCGGGCTCGAAGAGGCCGAGAAGACCAAAGAGACCTGCATAGTCGTCGTCGACATCGGCGGCAGCCATATGGGTATCGTTGTCGATGCAGTCTCAGAGGTTTTGGACATCAAGTCTTCAGAGATAGAGCCAGCCCCTGCCCTAGGAGCCGGTTTGGATACAAGCTTCATCCTTGGAATGGGAAAGACGAATGATCAGGTGACTATTCTGCTCGAGATTGAGAAGATACTTAACTCCCAGGAATTAGTTCAGGTCAACGAGATCGCAGGCTAGATACACCTGAAAACGACATGGACGTTGTAGGTATGCCCGAGATAACCGTAAAAGAGTTCGATAAGTTCCGGGAGCTGATTCATCAGAAAGCCGGAATATCGATTGCTGACAACAAGATTCAGCTTGTACAGGCCAGGGTCGGTCGCCGGCTGCGATTCCATGACATGGACAGCTTCAACGAGTATTACAAGCTTGTAGTCGATGACAAGAGCGGCCACGAGATGGTCCAGCTTCTCGACGCAATATCTATTAATCTGACCAGCTTCTTCCGTGAGCCAAGCCACTTTCAGTTTCTCAACGAGGTATTGCCCAGGGTGATGGAGGAGAAGAAAAAGAGCGGTAGCTCACGAATCCGCACATGGTCCGCAGGTTGCTCCACCGGTGAAGAACCCTATACGCTCGGGATGAACATCGGGGAACATTGTGGGGCATCCGGGGGTTGGGATGCGAAGATTCTCGCCACAGACCTTTCTACGCGTGTATTGGCGGAAGCCCAGGCAGGTGTCTATCATGGTGACAAGGTCAGATCGATAGCTCCCCACCTTGTGAAAAAATATCTTACGCAGGGAACTGGTGAGTGGTCTGACAACTTCAGGGTCTCGTCTCAGCTTTCTGCCATGGTAGTTTTCCGTCGCTTGAACCTTATGGATTCCCAGTATCCTTTTAAAGGCCCGTTCGACTTCATTTTCTGCCGAAACGTGATGATCTACTTCAATCGAGAGTTTCAACAGAAATTGATCAATCGTTTCTATGACTACATTGGCCCCGGTGGATATCTATTCATCGGCCACAGCGAGAGCCTCACAAGTCTAGACCACAAATTCAAGTACATCAGACCCACCGTCTACCAGAAATAGTCACGGAGAAGTAATTGTCCCGAATTAAAGTATTGATCGTTGATGATTCCGCAGTGGTGAGAACTATTCTTACCAGGGAGCTTGGGTCAGCAGATGACATCGAGGTCATAGGAACCGCACCAGATCCCTATATCGCCAGGGACATCATCGTCCAGAGCCAGCCGGATGTATTAGTGCTGGACATAGAGATGCCGCGCATGGACGGTCTTACATTTCTCAAGAAGCTCATGGCCCGAAAGCCGATTCCCGTTGTCATTCTTTCCACTCTTACTCAGGAAGGTGCCGCATCCACCCTTGAGGCTTTCAGGCTGGGCGCGGTCGAGGTCATGGCTAAACCGAACCGTGATGTGAAAGACAGTCTTGCCGACATTAGAACTCAGCTCTTGGACAGGATCAGGGCCGCATCCGTTGCTCGGGTCCATCGAATCGTTCCGGTCGGAGAAAATGCCGTGGAGGACCAGATTCATCGAGTCGCATTGCCCGAGACTACCCACAAAGTTGTTGCGATAGGGGCCTCCACCGGTGGCACCGAGGCGATCATGGCTACTCTGGCTGCTCTACCAGCGACTGCGCCCGGGATACTCATAGTTCAGCATATGCCTGAAGGGTTCACGAAGACCTTTGCCAAGCGCCTGGACGAACACAGCGCCATGAAGGTGACCGAAGCTCAAGGTGGCGAGACAGTTCAACCTGGAGTCGCCCTTCTTGCCCCTGGCAACAAGCACATGATCCTCAAGCGAAGTGGAGCCAGATATTACGTTGACGTCAAAGAGGGGCCGCTGGTCTGTAGGCACCGACCCTCGGTGGAAGTCCTCTTCGAGTCTGTCGCTAAGGCAGCCGGCGCGAACGCCATCGGTGTCATCATGACTGGAATGGGATCAGATGGTGCAGGTGGCATGCTCACCATGAAGAAGGCCGGGGCAAAGAATATTGCACAGGACGAAAAGAGCTGTGTCGTCTTCGGTATGCCAAAAGAGGCTATCAAGAACGGCGCTGTAGACAAGGTAGTTCCTCTCGATGAAATACCGGCGACGATAGCGAAGCTGCTGGCTTGATCTGCGCTGGCGTACACGTTTCTGTCGCAGGCGGTGTCGCGGGGGCCATCGACCGAGCATTAGAGCGCGGATGCTGTTCATTCCAGGTTTTCACATCCTCTCCTAGGGCTTGGAAGAGGGGAGAGGTGGAAACACCCGACGACGAGCTGTTCGTCGCTGGTCGTGAGAAGCATGGTCTTGGACCGGTTGTAGCCCACACCATTTACCTGATGAACCTTGCCACCATAGACGCCGAGCTGCTGGAAAAGTCCATTGATGCGTTGGTGTTCTGTTTGCGAAGAGCCGCGCGACTCAAGATCGACTATGTGGTCACACATCTAGGACACAGAAAAGTCGAGACTGAGGAGGAGCGCGTACTGTCTCGAACTCAGGTTGCTGCAAGCCTGACAGCCGCCTCAAACCTTTTCATGGCCACACCTGAGGCCAGTATCTCGACTCCCACTATTCTTCTTGAGAATGACTCTGGTCATGCTGGTGGAACCGGCGGGACTCCTCAGGCAGTAGCTCACATGGCAAAATTGTATACGGGGGAGCTCCCCATAGGAATATGCCTCGACACATGCCATATCCACGCTGCAGGCTATGACCTTTCAACTGATGCGGGCCGAGAACGGCTAATAGGTGAGTTCGAGGACGAGATCGGACTTAGTGCTATCAAGGTGATCCACTGTAATGACAGTAAGGGTGAGTCCGGCAGCCATCTAGATAGGCATGAACACATAGGTCGGGGAACTATCGGCTCTGACGGGATCGGAAAACTGGCCAATCATCCCTACCTTTCTACTATTCCCTGGATCCTCGAGACCCCCGGGGAGCTGTCGGATGACAAGCGTAACCTCGAAGCTGTTCGCTCTCTGTGTAAGAATCAGTAGTCAGAACAACGAGAGGATCCTCCAGTGGACGACAGACCCATAGGCATATTCGATTCTGGCGTAGGCGGACTGACCGTAGCCAGGGCCGTTATGGACCGCTTGCCCAGTGAAAACATCATCTATCTTGGCGACACCGAGCGATGCCCCTATGGGCCGCGAAGTCTTGATGAGGTACGAGGATTCGTACTAGAGATCACTCACTACCTTGAGGCGCTAGGTGTGAAGTTGATCGTTGTCGCCTGCAATACGGGAGCGGCCGCTGGACTAGCTTCCGCGCAGGAACGTTTCGACATCCCGATGCTAGGCGTTATAGAACCTGGCGCGCACGGGGCTATTCTATCTATCAAGAACCGTCGGGTCGGAGTCATAGCGACCGAGGGTACGATCACGAGCGGAGCCTATCAAAGCGCCCTGCAATCCTTTGACGCTGGCGTTGCAATCGAAGCTAAGGCGTGCCCACCTTTTGTTGAGTACGTCGAGAGGGGAGAGGTGGAGGGGCCGGAAGTCACATCTGTTGTGGATGAGTACCTAACCCCTTTGCGAGAGCGGTCAGTGGACACGGTGATTCTCGGGTGCACGCACTACCCCCTGCTAGCTGGGACCATATCTGAGGTGCTGGGCGATAGTGTTGAGATAATCAGCTCAGCCTCCGAGACCGCTATCGAGGTCGAGGGAAGCCTGGCCAGACGGGGTCAGCTGAGGAAGAGCGGGCAGGATTCCATTAGGCGTTTTCTGTGCACCGCCGAGCCAGAGACTTTCCTGAAGCATGGGACTAAGTTTCTTGGCGAGACCATATCCGAAGTCGAGCACGTGAGAATTGATGGCCATGACATAGTGGCAGCACACCTTAAGACAGTCTCCCCGGGGGCGTCAGGGCTGTGAGGCTCACCGTTCTCGGTACATCCGCTGCATTTCCCGGTAAGAATAGCGCCTGCAGTGGTTATTTGATCCAGCATGACGGCAAGAATCTAGTGATGGACTTGGGCAGTGGGGTTCTTGCTAACCTGCAAGGATTCATTGAAATGGGAGAGATCGATGGCGTGATGATAAGTCATCTGCACGCCGATCATTTCGTCGACCTTTATCTACTGCAGGTCTACCTAGAGGTGGTCGGGGGCAAGACTCCGGTGCCGCTCTTCCTGCCTCCCGGCGGTATCGAGCGAGTGAACTCGGTCAAGCCTCGGACCAAGGACAAGTTCCACGTCGCGTTCAAGGCGACTGAATGGGAGCCCGAAACCGGCTACGAGGTAGGTGGGCTACAGATCGAGACGGCCCCCACCGTTCACGCTGAACCAACAGTCGCCATGAGGGTCACTGCGGCAGGTAGATCACTCACCTATACGGCAGACACCGGACCGAGCGAGAACATCGAAGCTCTCGCCCAAGACACGGACCTGCTGGTGGCTGAGAGTAGTTGGACTGATCGACCGGAGGACGCAGCCGTCGGGCACCTGACAGCAGGCGAGGCGGGCAAGATGGCTACTGCGGCAGGCGCCAAACGACTGATGCTCACTCACTTCTGGCCCGGGTCCGATACCCGGATAGCGGCGCGGTTAGCAAATGAAACATACAAGGGCGAAGTGCTTATCGCCAAGGAAGGAAAGAGTATAGATGTCTGAAGTCATACGATTTGATGGCCGACGCCCTGACGAGGCGAGGCCCCTGAGTATCGAGAGACCTTATTACGATTACACGAGCGGTTCGGTTCTGATAAAGACCGGAGACACCCATGTCTTGTGCGTTGCCACGGTCGAGAAACGTGTTCCGGGTTGGCTCGAGGGAAAAGGCACCGGTTGGGTTACCGCTGAGTATGGGATGTTGCCGGGTTCGAGCCCGCAACGCATTCGACGAGAGGCAGGCCGTAAGGTCGGAGGTCGCACATCAGAGATCCAGAGGTTGATCGGTCGGTCTCTACGCTCGGTTACTGATCTAGCCGCACTGGGCGAGCAGAGCATAATTGTTGACTGCGACGTCCTGCAGGCAGATGGAGGAACTCGGACAGCTGCAATCACCGGAGCATTCATAGCCCTTGCAGATGCACTGACCGGACTGGTAGACGCCGGAGAGGTAGAGAAGGTGCCCTTGACGGACTACCTGGCAGCGACCAGCGTCGGGATC
>JAUVYG010000058.1 GCA_030603185.1 Actinomycetota bacterium
TACGAGACCACTCAGATCCACAAGACCGGTAAAGATATCCAGATGTTGTTCAACGCCATTCCACTTTTTGACGACGACGGCAATATCGCCGGGACCCAGGGTACCGCTCAAGATATAACGGAGCGGCGGGAATCCGAACAAGCGCTAACGGAAAGCGTCGACCTGTTGAACATGTCTCAGTCCGTCGCTCATATGGGTCATTGGCAGCTTGAGGCCGAAACCGGTCATATGAAGGGATCAGACGAGCTGTACAAGGTTTTCGGTCTTCCTCGAGGGCCTCTGGCTTTAGCAGATTTTGTCGAGGTGGTGCATCCAGACCAGAGGGATTTTGCGGTCAAGACAATTGAAGACGCAATCGCCGATGGGCAGGGCTACGACATTGAGTACAAGCTCTTACTTTCGGATGCGACCACCAAGTTCATTCGGGCGATTGGCACGCCTGACTTGGACAAGGACGGAAAGACCACGATGTTGACCGGCATCGTCCAAGATATAACGCATCACAAGAGGACCGAGGACGAACTGAAAGAGAGCCGGCGTCGCCTGGCCAGGGCTCAGACTATCGCGCATCTCGGCAGCTGGGATATGGATATAGCGACCGGCGTACTTCTGTGGTCAGAGGAGACACACAGAATATTTCAGGTGTTTCCCATAGCACCAGTCACTCTGGACAGATTCTTTGGATGTGTACACCCTGACGATCTGAGTCTTGTGCAGGCTGCCTGGAAATCGGCACTGGGTGGCGCGAAGTATGATGTCGACCACCGAATCATTGCGGATGGCGAAACCAAATGGGTGAACGAGACCGCCGAGGTTGAGTTCGACCATCAGGGCATGCCTATCAGGGTTGCTGGGACGGTGCAGGATATAACGGAAAGAAAGGCCACTCAAGAAGCGGTTCTCAACAAGGACCGCGAGATCAGAAAGGCCTACAGTGACGTGTTCAGTGCGGTGACCGATGAAAAGTTAATCATTCTTACTGCCCTCGAGATTGAGAAAGCGGCTGGGAAGCCATGTGGGGGGAGTTACGTAATATCGGGATTCGACAAGCTGGCCGAGAGTAGGGAGTTTCTCCGGGAGTCTTTGCAGGGCTGCGGTCTGAGTGAAGACGATGTGGGCGGTGCGGTCATGGCAACTGGTGAGGCAGTTACCAACGGCGTTAAGCACGGTGGCTCATGTGACATTGAAATCTTTTCGATGGAAGGGGTCGTACAGGTCCAAGTCTCTGACCAGGGGCCGGGCATCGATTTCAGTGACCTGCCGAAGGCCACGCTTATGGCAGGATTCTCGACAAAAAAATCTCTGGGCATGGGCTTTGCGATGATTCTGGACTTCTTTGATCGTGTGTATATTTCTACTAGTGGTGCGGGCACGGTGCTCTTGCTTGAAACAGGTTCCCACCGAGGGGATCGTGCCCTTGAAGGCATCGTATCTCGGGGTCTAATGAAGACCTCTTAGGGCACCGTATTAGACCAGGCGCTGGTGTCTCCGCTCTCGAAACCATCCTCGAATATGGGCTCCGGGATCTCGGTTGGATTCGCTCCCATGACATCACCGGAGTAGGTGTCCGGAGTGAACAGGCCGTCATGACTATCTGAGGCTGTGCGGAAGGTCATTGTCCCGGGGTCCCAAAGCTCGTCGTCGAATGGAATAAGTAGGCCGGTGTACGGTTCATCGAAGAACAGTATCGAGCGAGCGTTCAGGTTTGACCCACCGATATGATTTCCACTTTCCACTCCCTGGACCTCAAAGCCGTAATCTGTTTGGCCATCTTGCCTGAATGTGGATGCCCAGGTGTCCGTCCCTTGGTTGAAGTCCCAATCGAATTGCTCGTTGTTTACCCAGTTATTGTCGGGTAGGCCATCCAGATCGAATAGGTACGTGAAGTTGCGATGCTGTTCGTCTGCCTCCTTCGGCATAGGGGCGCCATTCTTGCTGAGCAGCAGAGCATAGTCACCTGCTGGGAGGGGTGGTGCATCGGGTGGGCAGCCAATGTAATACGCTCCTTGATCGCCACACATGTTGAGGACCTCGACACCTTGAGTGACTGCCAAGCTAACATGTATGGCGGTGGCGGCGATGATATCTGAGGCGCGATCACTACCTCCGACCTCGATGTCAGAGCGACCAAATATCCAATCACTGGTGGCGTCTTGGTACACCTGCAGACGATGTGCGTCTGGGTTGGGATTGAAGGGTAGCCCAAGGGTTTCCAAAAGAACGGGGATATCCGAAAAGACCTCAGGGATATCCGGAGCTACAGGAACAACAGGCTCGTCCGTAGTTTCTTTCCCGTCGTCAACATCAGCAGTAATATCGCTGTCGGTTGAGAGCACACCCAGGAAGAACAGCAGGGCGAAGAGTCCGATCAGGGCGGCGGCTCCTCCACCGACTAGTGCAGCAGTGGAAACTCCCTGCTCATCGTTGAACAGATCCAGTTTGTTCATCCCGTCCTCCCGAATCCTGATGTCTACTGCTGAGTCTAGTTACCTTAACTCGCAGGACTTTAAACTGATAGGGGTTGCATAAGGGCGCCCTAATGTGGATACTAAGGTACACCCAATAAGCGAAGGCAAGTAACCCTTGCGACGAAGTCGGGTATGGATACGTTAGTTTTTGATAAGGAGACGACTATGAGATCTAGGTTCTTGGCACTCGGGCTGCTCGTGCTGATCGGTACTATGCTGATCTCGGCGGGGGGTTGCTTTAATAGTGGAGCAGACAGTGGTGGCGTTGGATTCGATGTCGGAGAGGGCGACGAGAAGCTGATCATCTACTCTGGACGCAAGATAAAGCTGTTCCAGCCGGTCATCGAGGCTTTTAACCGTGAGACCGGCATCGCGGTCCAGGTAAAGAACGGCAAAACCGCCGAGCTTGCCCAGGCCATCCTGGAAGAGAAGGATAGACCCCAGGCCGATGTCTTCCTCTCTCAAGAGGCTGGCATCTTGGACAAGTTGCGACGTGAAGATGTCCTTCAGCCATACAAGCCAGAAGGCTTCGAGAACGTTGCTCCAGACTTTCGCGCGCCGGACGGTTCATGGATAGGTGTGTCAGGGCGCGCCCGGGTCATCATCTACAATACTGATCTTGTCAGCGAGGATGACCTTCCGGATTCTGTCTTTGACCTGACAGGTCCCGAATGGAAAGACCGGATCGCGATGGCAAGCAGCCTTGAGGCTTCGGTCGTGGGTTGGGTGTCCAGTCTGCGCACGCTGGTCGGCGACACCGAGACCGAAAAGTTCCTGCAAGGATTGACCGACAACAACATCGAGATTCTCGCCAACCACTCCCTGGTTCGTAAGGCCGTGGGCAAAGGTGAGTTCGCTGCGGGCTTTGTAAACCACTACTACTATCATCTTGAAAAGGCCGCCGGTTCGCCTGTCGGAGTCATCTACCCTGATCAAGGAACCGACGATGTCGGGGTTCTGGTGAATGCCGCAGGCGCTGCGATCATCAAGGGAGCCAAGAATCAGGACAACGCCAAGATGTTCATGGACTTCCTGATCGACGCCGAGGCTCAGGACCTTTTTGCCCGAGAGAACTTCGAGTATCCGACCATCGAAGAGGTCGAAGCGAACGAGGCGCTTTCTCTTGATGAGTTCAAGCGCAGCCCGGTCGACTTGATCGACCTTGGCGACAAAGTGGACAGTACTATAGACATGCTCTTCGACCACAACATCCTCTAGGTACCAATTGAGTACAGAACAAATGGTCGAGCGGCCCAAGAAGTTGCGCTGGAGCTATCTATGGGGAGGCCGCACTCCCTCGCCCGCCATGGTCGCGGCAGCGTCCGTCGCGGGTGTTTTGATTGCCATACCTCTTCTGTACATCCTGTATAGAGGCGCCTTTAATGATCCTGCACAATGGGCCAAGCTGTGGAACGGTCGGCTCCCTGGACTTCTGGGTAACACGATCGCCCTTACTTTTAGTGTCGTGGTGGTCGCCGCAGTGGTTGGCGTCAGCTTGGCTTGGCTGGTAGAGCGGACAGATGTTGCTGGCCGCAAGAGCCTTCGGTGGATTCTGGCCATGCCTCTTGCGGTCCCCTCCTACGTCGGGGCCTTGGTGTACATCACCATATTCGGTCCTCGTGGTCTGGTCGATGACCAGCTTGTATCCTGGTTCGGCTCTGGGGCTTCCGGTGTGTTGCCCGAAGTATTCGGCTTTTGGGGTGCCGGCTTCATCCTCACCTTGTTCACGTTTCCGTACATCTTCCTACTTACCTCGGCCGCCCTTCGATCGATGAACGCCAGTACCGAAGAGGCAGCCCGCTCACTTGGGCAGACCGGTTTTCGCATGCTGCGCAAGGTGACGCTTCCGCTGCTGCGTCCAGCAATTGCCGCGGGCTCCTTGCTGGTCGCCCTCCACATCCTGGCCGACTTCGGTGTCGTTTCGATGATGCGCTTCGACACGTTCACAAGTGCGATCTATACCGAACTGACCGCACGCTTCAGTCGTGAACGTGCCGCCATGCTCAGTCTGGCCCTGGTCATTCTGACCCTGTCCATTCTGTACGCGGAAAGCCGGATGCGCGGTCGGGCGAAGTACTACCAGACGACTGGGACATGGCGGCGGCCTTCTATTAGGAGCCTCGGTAAATGGAAATGGGCCGCCAACATTTACATCAGCGTGATCCTGTTCCTGTCACTGTTCCTACCGCTGGCCCTTCTGGCCGTATGGGGATTCCAGGGGCTCGGCGAGGCAGGTGTTGGAGCAACTCTGACAGCTGGAGCCATCAACAGTTTTGTCGTCTCTGCCGGAGCCGCGACCCTAGCAGTAATTATCGCCGCTCCCGTCGCGTTCCTGGCGATCCGATACGTCGGCCCGATCTCTTCGAATCTATATAGGCTGACTCAGACCGGGTACTCGCTCCCCGGGGTTATCGTCGCGCTAAGCATCATCTTCATCTTCATCAACTTCATTCCATCGCTATACGGGACCATCGTCGTGCTGTTCGTGGCCTATGTGATCCTGTTTATTCCCGAGTCCCTGCAAAGCACGAGCAGCGCTATCAGTCAGATATCCCCGAACCTCGAAGAGGCCTCACGCAGCCTTGGCCGGGGAACATTCCGTACATTCAAAGATGTCACCCTCCCATTGATCCTTCCCGGTGTTGCTGCAGGTTGGGTACTCGTTTTCTTGAGTGCCCTGAAAGAACTGCCCGCCACACTAATTCTGCGACCCATTGGTTTTGACACTTTACCGGTACATTTATGGACCGAAGCGAGTGAGGGGTTTTACACCCTTGCGGCTCCGGCTGGTCTACTCTTAGTGGTGGTGTCAGCGATTCCGTTGTATCTGCTACTTACTAGAACGCGCGCAGGCATCAGTTGAGCTTAAAAGGTAGGCATTGATTGGCTCAGATAGAACTTAAGAACGCATCAAAGACTTATAAGGGTGGGGAGCACCCGGCTCTTCACTCCCTGGATCTCACCGTGGACTCCGAAGAGGTCCTAGTCATCCTTGGGCCGTCCGGTTGCGGCAAGACCACGACCCTTAGGCTTATCGCAGGATTCGAGCAGCCTGACGCTGGTACCGTCAGCATCGGTGGCAACATCGTCGCGGGCAAGGGTAAGTTCGTACCTCCTGAAAAGCGTGGAGTCGGAACTGTGTTCCAGGACTATGCTCTATTCCCACATCTGACGATCGAGCAGAACATCCGTTTCGGACTCCAAGGTCTGAACGAGGCAGTGCAGCGTGAGCGTATCGCATACGTTATGAATCTGGTGGGTATGTCAGGCCGGGAAAAAAGGTACCCGCACGAGATAAGCGGAGGCCAGCAGCAGCGCGTAGCCGTGGCCCGATCCCTTGCCCCCAAACCCGATATCCTTCTTCTGGATGAGCCGCTATCGAACCTGGACGCTGATCTACGTATTCACATGCGGGGTGAGCTCAGCAGTATCTTGCGCGAGGCGGGAACCACCTCAGTGATGGTCACCCACGACCAGGAGGACGCATTCTCGATCGCTGACCGGATCGCTGTGTTCGACCACGGTGTTCTCGAGCAGATCGGTACAGCCGAAGATATCTATCACAGCCCCCAGAGCAGGTTCGTCGCAGACTTTGTCGGAGACGCAGACTTCGTTTCCGGTGTAGTCGCCCCTGACGGGGTTCAGACATCTCTGGGCTTTGTGAAGGTCGAGACCAAGTTCGCGCAAGGGTCTCAGGTAGAGATACTGATTCGACCGGATGACGCGATGCTATACGAGGACGGGTCTGGTAACGCGGTCATATTGGAAAGGCACTTCCGCGGCACAGAGAACACCTTCAAGGTTCGGCTGGATAGCGGTGAACTGATCCATTCGACTCATCCCTCCCACGAGGACTTCAAGGTGGACAGCCGGGTTCGGGTCGAGACCGACATGCCCCATGTAGTCGTGATATCCAAAGACTCCGGAGAGGTCGACTGCTGTGAGCAGTAAATCGAGCTACGTCCTGATACTCGCTCTCTTGATCGCGGTCTTTGCTGGAACCACATCCGCCTCAGCTTCATCCCTAATAGCCTCGGAAGATGTGATCTCGAAACAGCCTGCTCAACTTACTCTTCAGGGCATCGAAGAAGAGCACACCCACGACGAGAATGGCCGGGACGTCCTGGTCGATGGTGAGCAGGGGAGTCTGATCGAGATATGGTTCGTGCGCGACTACAACTCGGTTCTAGCCCCCAGTTTTCTATTGCCAAAAGACAAGCCGATCGCCTCCTGGCGCGTATTACCGGATCGGCGTGGGATCTACTCATTCTCGTATGCGTTCTGGGACGCCGGTGAGTACGAAGTAAGAGTGGAGGGCGAGGCCTTCACCGTTAAAGTCGCACCGCAGAAAGATGAGGCCTCGGTCACTCAAGTGATCTACCTGGGGCTCGCCCTGTTCGGCCTGGTAGCCGGCTCCATCGGAGGCTGGTCTCGTGGACGACGTCGCTTGGCCGCCGCCAGCGCGACCACAATACTTCCCTTACTTGTCATCCTCGGACTCTTGGCAATCGGTCCCGCCACGGTGTGGGGACACGGGGATGATCCATCCAGGATAAGCACGTCAGAGCTGATCACGGGGGACGTAAGTGGAGAGACCGGTGACGATTCTTTATCGTTCCCGCTGGAATTCGGAGTCGTGGGTGATCTTGCCGCGGGAGAGTCGGTGGAGCTTCACCTAAGCGCCGACGACAACGAGGCGATGACCACCGTTATCGACCACATCGAAGATGGACTGACCATTTTCAGGGGAGCGGTTCTTCCAACAGAATCAGAGGTCGATGTCACTATGGTATTCCCTGAGGGCACCGAGTACCTGATTCAGCGTGGCTTCAGGAATGCCATTCTTGAGGTGGAGCCGGTACAGGCATCCGGCCTAGCCCAAGCAGTATCGTTCGCCACTTTCATTCTCGCGTTTTTACTGCCCCTACTGATCGGGTATTTTGTTGGCAGATGGGTCGGGAGCCGAAGCGATGGATCGGATACAGCATGACTATCGAGGGTGTAGATGCCACTCGACTTCTGCTACTGCTTGCGCCCCTGATACTGATTCAGCTGGGTCTATTCGTCTGGGCTCTGGTCGATCTTATCAAGCGGCAGAATGTGACCGGGGGCAAGAAATGGCTGTGGGCCCTTCTGATCATTTTGGTCAACTTGATCGGTCCGATACTCTACCTGGCGATAGGCCGTCAACCGGATGACGTCGAGGAGGATTCCAATTGAGCAATCTGGTTGTCGAGTGCCGGGGCCTGACCAAGAAGTATCGTGATATAGCAGCAGTCGACGGCCTCGACCTTTCAGTCGAGGCTGGTTCCGTCTTTGGATTCTTGGGTCGCAATGGAGCGGGCAAGACCACCACTCTTCGGATGCTTCTCGGTCTCGCCCTTCCGACTTCAGGCTCAGCCACAGTTCTAGGCCATGATCTTTGGTCATCCCCTGACACCCGGGCCAGGGTGGGTTTTTTGCCCGAGACGCCCGCTTTTTACTCATGGATGACGGGGCGAGAGTTTCTCTTGTTCTCTGGGCGCCTCACGGGAGTAGAGAAGGCCGATCTTGGTTCCAGGGTCGACTCGCTGCTAAAAGAGGTCGGCCTCAAGAATGTGCCACAAAAGGTCGGCGGTTACTCAAAAGGGATGAAACAGCGTTTGGGCATGGCCCAAGCGCTGGTCGGCGAGCCAGAGGTACTATTTCTTGATGAACCGACCAGCGCTCTCGATCCTATCGGCAGACGCGACTTCCTTGAGTTGATCTCGCAGGTATCCGAGAGGACCACAGTGGTCTTCTCCACCCATATACTGGCGGACGTCGAAAGAGTCTGTGATCGGGTAGGTATCATCGACAAGGGTAGACTCGTCACCCAAGCCTCAGTGGCCGAGCTGAGGCAGGACGTCGGTGGGCAGGTGTTCAAGATACAGCTCGCGACTGAAGACCCCGATCTTATCGCGGGGCTTGCAACGCAGATCGAGACCCTAGACTTCGTCCAAGAGGCAAAGATGATCGACAGCGTTATCGAGGCTCGAGTTGATTCATCTGAGAAGGCCCAGATCATGCTGCCCTCAGTGATCGCCCAGTCTGGTCTACCACTGTCCCGATTCGAAGAAAAATCCACTGATCTTGAGGAAGTATTCATCCGACTCGTGGGGGATGATGCCAAATGAGTCGGGGTCTCAGAACATTCATGGTTCTCTTCGGCAAAGAGCTAAAGGAAGGTCTGCGTTCTTATCGATTCTGGGTGTTGCTTGGTGTGTTCGTATTCTTCGGACTTCTCAGTCCGCTTTCCGCAAAGTTCCTGCCTGAGATCCTCGCCTCCGCACTGCCCCCGGGTGTGACTCTAGAGATACCTTCTCCAACATTCATGGATTCCTTTACAGAGTTCTTCAGCAGTCTCTCTCAGATGGGGGCCCTAGCGATGATCTTGGTGTCCATGGGCGCGGTATCGGAAGAAAGAGCTAAGGGGACAGCCGTGCTTGTGATGGTGAGGCCGATATCTCGTACCGGTTTCGTTTTGGCCAAGTCTGCGATTCTTTGGCTGATGATGATCCTTGCGGTGGTCATCTCTACCGCGGGAGCAGTCCTCTACACTTTTGTGTTGTTCACTGATGTCGAGATCGCGGGGTTCCTACTCGCTGTCGTGGGTTGGATAGCGCTGTTCATCACACTGATCTCGTTCACTGTACTTTTCTCTGTCATCTTTTCCAGCTCAGCCTTGGGCGGGTTGGCCACTTTCGGGGTCTACATCCTTCTGTCGATAATCCCGGTCTTCGGCCACGGTCTTGATCAGTTCACTCCGGGTGCTGTGCCTGGGGTCGGAAGTCAGATCATGCTTGGTGAGGCCAGCTCTGACGCGATGATCTGGCCGGTTGTGGCATCTCTACTTCTTGCTGCGGCTGCGATCGCTGCAGCAGTGACCATATTTAAAAGGCAGGAACTCTAAGACGGTCGCCCGCAGCTACTTTTCTTCCAATTGCTTTCGAGCATGCGCAGGTGCTTCGCCTGCCTTGTTAGCCAGGTAGTAGGCGAACACAAGTATCAAGATGATCAACGCAACTACACCGAGTTCAATAGTGGATGTCAGAACGTCTGGGGTGTGACCCAGAGACAGTTCGGCTTCGATCGATAGCAGGCGCCTTATCCCGGCAATGATCCCTATGAACAGGAAGGGATTGAGCGAGAACTCCTGCTTGCCCAGATAGCGAACGATGGTCCACAGGATCTCCATGATGATCAGAGCCAGAAGGCCGTCATTGATCACCTCTACCATTGCCTCAGTGGACCCAACCGAGAACTTGCCAATGGTGTTGACCAGGATAACCCCGGTCGCCCCGATCAGAAGCAGTGCGACTACAACGTGAACTACGTCATCGGCGTAGATGAGCAGCTTTTTGCTGAGAGCTCTTATTTGGCGCTCTGACTCTTCATCACCGTCATGGCTGATGCGACCAGTGAGCTGATGTCCTGCATGTTGCTCGGAATGATCAGTGAGTTGTTGGTCTTAGCCAGATTGCCGAAGGCTTCGACATACTGCTCGGCCACGCGTAGGTTGACCGCTTCCATTCCGCCCTCTTGGCTGAGAGCGTCCCCGACCTGCCTGATGGCG
>JAUVYG010000125.1 GCA_030603185.1 Actinomycetota bacterium
ATTCAGTGGAGCTCGTCTACTACTCGGACTCAGGCAACATTGTGCAGTCCACTTGGGCTCCCTACTATAGATTCGAGGGCGGCAAGTCGGGCGACAGGTTCTTCGTGCTAACCCCAGCTCTACGCGAGACCGATTATCTAATAGCTGAAGATGTCTCTAAAATACCGAATGATTATCCGCGAGGCTCAGGCTGTTGCCTGAAATGACCAGGAGGCTCATCTAACATGCGAACTGTGGGCCCAGTAGGACTCGAACCTACGACAAATGGATTATGAGTCCACTGCTCTAACCAACTGAGCTATGGGCCCCAGAGGTGCGCAAAGCGCCAATGACCATTGTGACTAATATTCGCCGAAGCTCAATACCCAAGTCGGAGCTGTCGATTCACTCAACATGGAAGAAAATGAGCCGTTCTCGACTATTCCCTGCCCTAGGTGCAGAAAAGACAACCTGATCGACGCTGAAGTTTGCGATGACTGCGGCGCCTCCCTAGAGGCACTCAACAGATACAAGCCTCCGCACGGCATTGTTAAAGACACCACCGGCACAAGGCTCGCCTCAGCGATAACCTACATGCCTATCCCTGGCGGATTGTTCGCCAGCATAGTAGGGCCGGCGGCAGGAGCGGTCATCCTAGTGCTCGGAACCATACTTATCACCCTTGTCGATCACAGGAATCTCGCGGCGGCCGGGTGGCAGATGGGTCCATTCCTGCGGCCCCGAAACTTGATCCCCCTGCTCTACCTTGACCGCAGACAGTTCTACGTGGGGCTCGGCACCACCCTTGCTTCCAGGTGGGTACTGTCGATGATGGCAGGGCTAGTCCTGTTCTTCATCCTGGTTGGAGGGGCAGCGATCGGAGCCTTTCTTGCCACCCTTTACTAGCCGCAAGAGGCCCACGAGATTCTTTCACTGAAATAAAGTGAAGGCTCTCGGCCGTAAACGACCCAGAGCCTTCACATTCTTGCCGACACCCCTCACAGCAACCCCATGTAGGCTTCGTACCCGATCGCTCAACAAATACGCGTACGTTTATGTGTCTTTCTTGGGCCGCGCTCTTCTGAACCTACTGGCTGTGATCGAAGAGAACGCTTGGCTCCTGGTTATCATGATGTCGAGCACCATGATGTATACGTGAATCAATACAAGCCCCAGAAAAGTGGCCCCAGCAATCAGGTGGAATCCCGGGGCTGCTGTGGCACCGAAGATATTCTCGAAGGCGCGGCCGAATACTCCTTCACTGGAGAACAGAGTCAGTCCGGTTGCCGCGAGCATGAATAGCGTCGCGGCCATCAGATAGTAGAGCCATGCTTGAACGGGGTTGTGAAAACGAAACTCTGCCGGTGGCCGCCTCGGCGAGAGATAGTACAAGGTCTGCTTGCCGAATCCCCGCGCAACATTGCGACTAAGGGCAAGGTCCTTCCATTCCTTTTCGCCACCCCACAGAACTACTACGTACAGCCATCCTGCCGCGATCAAGGAGATCATCACACCAGAGATATAGTGCAGGAACGAAAGTGTGATGCGGGGAAGAAATCCGGTGGTCTCGGGATGGTACAAACCTGAGCCGGTAACTGCCAGCACCAGGAACAGTCCGAGAAAACCCGCCCAATGGATGAAGCGCCTGGTTCGGGACCTCATCTCGACCGGGACGCCCCGCTGTACGACTAATTTTGGAGGGGCCTCGTCTTCGGCGGTAGCATCAAGCTCTGACATGGGTGTGACTATATCCGCTTGAGTGTGATCAACGTTATCTCTGGGCGACAGAAGAATCTGAACGGCATCCACTGACTACTTCCGAATCCCCTACTCACGTGAGTCGGCTGGTTGTCGATGGTCACGAGACCTGAGTTGCTCTTACGGTCAAGAACCTCAGTGTGAGGATGAATCGCCCCGAATCCAGGAATGCGGATCTGACCACCATGGGTGTGACCGACAAGAGCCAGAGAGGGTATTCGAAGCGGTGCCTTGGCGACCATCTCTGGCTTGTGCGCTAGCAACAGCAACATGTCGTCCATCGGCGCCTCGTTGAGTAGTTCCGAGGACTTGTCGTACCCTTGCGCAAACTCATCTATGCCAATGACCCATAGTGGCTCGCCGCCGATCTTAAGTCTCACCGATTCATTCGCCAGAACCGTGATGTCCCGCTCAGCCAAGGCCTCGCGCAGAGCCGCGGTGTCGTTCTCTTTGCTGCCGATCTTCTTTCCGCCCCATGTATCGCCGAAGCTGTACTCGTAATGATCGTGGTTGCCGAATATCGCGAATATGCCCTCGGGACATCTGAGCCGTGCCAAAAAACGGACAACATAATCCCGGTTCTCGTCGCTGTCGATCATGTCCCCGGTGATGACTATGATGTCCGGTCGAAGCTGATGAGCGGAACGAATGAGGCTTCGAGCCCTCCCCCTATGCGAGGCCTTTAGATGCAGGTCCGACATGTGAAGGATGCGGGTGCCACTCAGCTCGGTGGGGAGCCTGGGGATCAGGGCAGGCTGATCCCTTACCTCAATAAGCCGAGGCTCGATCAGCCATGCATATATAGTGACGCCGACTCCAAGAAGTACGACGATCGTAAAAAAAGTACTCAAGTACCGGTAGCCCCTTAATCGCTTATCTCAAGCTCAGAGTTAGTTTGACCCAAAGGACCTGGAGCGTCAAAGGTGACAAACAGCCTCAATCCGCCGTAAGATAACGGCCGCGGGCGATTAGCTCAGTGGTTAGAGCGCTCGGTTCACATCCGAGAGGTCGTTGGTTCAACTCCAATATCGCCCACCGAGTCACAGTTCGATTCAACATGCATCGGAAACCCAAGGCTCCCGCGGGTCAGATTAAGTGTGAATAAAGGGTCTAAGTGGCGGGTGTGCTAAGGCGTCGCGCACCGACGAATGCCAGTACTAGCCCAAGAACGACCCAGAAGCTCAGAACCATCAACGAGCTGGCGGCTCCGGCCCCGTCAAAGAATGCAGCTGAGCGTAGAAGTTGGCCTGCGGCTCCAGGTGCGAGCAGCTGCCCAAAAGCTCCCCAACCGGCTGGGAGAAGTTCCGGAGCGCTAGCAAGTCCAGAAAGCGGGTTCCCGAGAAGCATGGTAATACCTGCGCCAATCCCGATTCCAAGTCTACCCAGAACTGAGTTCATCCCCAAAACGAAATACGCCGTGGCCGACATGCCCAGGGCAACCGCTGCACTTGTCAGCAGATAGTTCCCGTCAAGCGAACCGAACCAGAACTGAAGAATGGCAGTTAGGGTGAGCGAACCAACGATAGCAAATCCAAAGACTCCGACAACCTGGCGACCGATTCCCTGCACCAGCAGAGCCATCAAGGCCGCAACGACAATACCGCCGATGACCAGCGGAAAGGCACCGAGTGCCAGGCCGCGACCAAGAGGATCTGTATTTGGCAGCGGACGCACATCTTCTTTGGTTACCGGAAGGTCAATGTTAGCCGCTAGACCCGTCGCAGCGCCGGTGACCATCTGAGCGACAACCGGACTTGCAGCCGAGGCGGTTAGAAGAGTCATGCTTGGGCCCTCGAACACAAAAGCGGCGTAGGCCTCACGATCAAGAAGCAACTGACGAGCCGCATCAGCATCCTTTGCTGTGGTAATACTGAAAGCATCTGGCTGAGATTGAGCCAGGCTTTGACCGATAACCTCGGTTAGCTTGTCATCTCCGGCAAGTACAATCGGCAGGTCATGAGGCTCTGGACTTAGATTCGGTAGAGTGAAAGCGATGAGCAGGACGGATGTGATCACGGTCAGGGCAACAATTACTTGAACGACCTTCGGCCATCCACCTGACTGCGCTGAATCCTCTTCGCTCATGGGGCCTCCGGTTAATTGGATTGAATTACTAAATGAAGTATATAGATATATCGCAACGCCTTAAACACGCCTCATGAAAGCAGATGTCCCCTATAGTATTGGTCAGCACAACAGACAAAAGGGGCTCAGAATGGGCACAGACAGAGTCCGCAATCTAACACTGCTCACCGCCGCCTCCCTCACGATTCTGGCGGCAACCGTGATCGCCCCATCCCTGCCTGGGATGGCCATCTTCTTCGAAGACACAGCTAACTCTGAGTTTCTTGTCAGATTGTCGCTGACCGTTCCAGCGCTGTTCGCGGCGATCGGCGCGCCATTTGCTGGCCTACTGTTAGACCGCATTGGCAGAAGACCGGTTCTCATGGGGGCACTAGTCCTTTACGGGATTGCTGGCTCATTCGGCTTCTTCTCAGAATCGCTGCTCACGATCCTGGCCTCTCGGGCTTTCCTCGGACTTGCTGTGGCCGGTGTGATGACCAGCGTGCTGTCCCTCATCGCCGATTATTTCTCTGGCTC
>JAUVYG010000010.1 GCA_030603185.1 Actinomycetota bacterium
AGAAAACAAAAGCGCCGCCTGCCGGTTGTCCGGCGGGCGGCGCTAATTAGTAACCTATTAAAAAGTAACTAGTCGGCGTGAATACTCGCGTACTTCGCCTCAAGCTCTCCCTGAGTCTCTTGATTGTCAGGGTCAGCCACACATGCGTCTGTGGGACAAACCTCTACGCACTGGGCCGTATCGTGGGCTCCAACACACTCGGTGCAAAGAGCGGTATCAATAACATACAGCGGATCGCCTTCTGATATCGCGCTATTGGGACACTCGGTCTCACATACCCCACACGCTATGCACTCGTCATTGATCAGTAACGCCAAACTGGATCTCCTTTCGAACATTTACTCGCCTTGGACGCGAATGGGAGTATACATTCCACGCTCGCTACATGCAATTTCTAATCGGCAGTTTCTCTATTCGAGCTTAGTGCGTCCTCTTTCTTCGGGTGCACTGCACTCTGTCCCACCAACGCGATTCCTAGGATGACCAGGCCAACAGCAATCCATCTTGTAGGTTTCACTTGTTCGCCGAGGACCAGCCATGCCATCAGAGTCACCAACAGATAGTTCAGCCCCAAAAAGGGATAAGCGTGTGACAAGTCAAATCGAGAAAGCACGACCATCCAAAACATTGAGCCCAGTATGAATAAGGGTATCCCGAGCTGGACGTAGGGGTTGGAGGCGACTCCGATAAGAGAATCAAGGGCCCCCGGTGATAGCAGACGGATCTCGCCGACCGAATCCGCTCCGATCTTTAGGACTAGTTGACCGACAACCCCCAGGACCACGCTGCCTGCAATGACTATCAGGCTCGTACCCATCATCTTTACGGCCCTCATCCGAATACCCCCATCAAAACCACTCCCAGCAGGATGATCCCCACCCCAACCCAGCGAAGATAGTTCACATGTTCCCCTAGAAACAGTCGGGCAGAGAGTGCCACCAGGACGTAATTGAGGCCTAGAAATGGAAAGGCAAAAGATAGATCAGCTCGCGATAATACCGTGATCCAGACGACCGCGGCAGCCACATACATGGGAATTCCCAGAAGGATCCAGGGCTGCCGTCCCGCGGCCAAGGGCAGAGAAAGGAACTGACGAGACCAGACGTTGTCAACGACACCCACGCCGTCCATGCCCTTCTTGAGTGCCGTCTGACCAGCGACAGACAACCCTATCCCCAAAAGAATTAGAGGAATGACTCCGCTATTCACAGAATTCGGTTCAGGCTAAAGGGTGTTGAGCGCGTGACGGGCCGCCCTGCCGGCGGTGTCCAGATCCTCTTCTGTGTGAGCCAAAGAGATGAATGCAGCTTCGAATTGTGATGGAGCCAAGTACACGCCGCTCTGAAGCATCGCCTGGAAAAACTCACCGTACCGCTCAGTGTCGGTGCTCTTCGCGCCATCGAAGTCCTTGACCTCTTGATCGGTAAAGAATCCGGTGACCAGGGACCCGACCTGATTAACAGTCATCGGTACCCCCGCATCCGCAGCAGCGGTGCGAAGATTCTCTGCATATATGCTTCCCATGAGTTCAAGCTGCTCGTAGGTACCCTCCTCGGCCAAAATGTCCAAGGTCGTGATACCCGCGACCATGGCCAACGGGTTCCCGGACAGCGTTCCGGCCTGGTACACAGAACCTAGCGGTGCGATCATCTCCATGACTTCGGCGCGACCACCAAAAGCTCCCACCGGAAGACCGCCGCCGATCGTCTTCCCCATACAAGTGAGATCGGGCATTACATTATATTTCTGCTGAGCACCGCCGTAGGCGACACGAAATCCGGTGATGACCTCGTCAAAGATAAGTAGTGCACCGTTCAAATCACAGAGATTCCGCAAGCCCTCGAGGAAACCAGGTTCTGGCGGGACGACGCCCATATTGCCAGCAACCGGCTCGACGATCACCGCAGCTATCTGCTCGATGTTACTGCCAAAGGCTTCCCGCGCCGATTCGAGATCGTTGTATTTCGCATTAACGGTGTCCTGAGCGGCACCGGGGGTCACGCCGGGGCTGTCCGGCAGGCCCAGAGTAGTCACTCCAGAGCCAGCCTGCACCAAAAGTGCGTCAGAGTGACCGTGATAACAGCCCTGGAACTTGAGCAACTTGTTGCGACCGGTGAAACCTCGAGCCAATCTGATAGCGCTCATCGTGGCCTCGGTGCCTGAGGACACCATCCGCACTTTCTCCACGGACGGTATGGCCTCGCACACGCGTCGTGCCATCTCGACCTCGAGCTCGGTGGCAGCCCCGAACGAGGTGCCTTTCTCTACCTGCTCTTTCAGCGCGGCTATCAAGGCCGGGTGGCTGTGGCCAAGGATCAGCGGTCCCCAGGAACCCAGAAAATCGATGTACTCGACATCATCCGAGTCCCACACATGGGAGCCAGCGCCCCTAGCAAGGAACACAGGGTCTCCGCCGACCGCACTGAAAGCACGCACCGGGCTGTTCACACCGCCTGGAATATACTTTTTAGCTTCATCGAATAGGGACTCGCTACGGCTGATCATTGTTTCTCCTTGTCTTGGTGAGCTATCTGGTGATTGTTACGGCCCGAGGCCTGATATCAGGTTGTGCCGACCTCAGGACCGACCGACCTCAGGACCTGAAAAGCATTCCGCTCGCCCTTGGCCCCGGGTCTTGCGTCAGCAATATGTACATCTCCGGAGAATATCCGAATGGGCACATTCACGTCTTTATCCAGGCGGATGATATCGCCCTCTTTGAGATCCACCAAGCTAGACAGATCTATCTCGACGTTCCCCAGCTCGGCATGCAACTCGATGGGCACGGCACTCAAGGACTGACCGATCTCGGTCTGACGATGATGATGGACTCCGGATTGCTGAGAAAGCTCGAGCTGTGCCAGCAATGGCTCAAGCATCGTATGCGGATAACAAATCGAAAGGGCACCTTCTTCGGTTCCCACTCTTACCTGTAAGACGACAACGAGCACTGACTGCCCCTCGGAGGCGGCCGACACGAATCTAGGTGAGGTCTCGATAGAAACAAGCTCGGCTGCCAGAGAGTCCTCTTCCTCGGAAGGGGACCATGCACGAGCCAAAATATCCAGGTACCTGTCGAAGATGTGACGCGCTATCGATATCTCGATCTCGGTCAGCTCCCTCTTGGGGTCATACGCAACACCGGTACCTCCGAGCATCCGATTCAACAGCGGGAACAAAAGTGTGTGGGACAGCTCGATCATGAACTCGCCGTCGTGGCCATCGATCTGGCCGGTTCCGATACATGTTATCGGGTCGAGAGCCTGGATGAACTCTCTGTAGGTGAGTTGATCGACAGCGGTCAGACCACCATCGACCGGAGTCTCAAGAAGAAGCGAGAAGCTCATGTTGGCACTTCGGAGAAAGCTCTGGTGGACCAGACGAAGACGCTGGACTTCCTCACGTGAAAGTCGATTGGGATTTCTAAAATCGTAGAATACAACGCCCTGAGGGAGGGCGCCGCCGCCACCGCCACGATTCGACTCCCCAGTGGTTTCGCCTGCGGGCTCGCCTGACTTGCGCTGCTTTTTTGCCCGCTCTTCCTTACGCTTGGCAAACAGCGCGTCGATCTCTTCTTGCGAGAGTAGATTGTCAGGCATCGCTCACCCCCTGCTGATCAGGTGAAGTTCTTATAAGACATACTCGGAGTCGGCTCGGACTGACCCCGGTACTTGGAGCCTAGTTCGTTTGAGCCGTAAGGAGTATCCACCGGAGTGGACATCCGAAGAAACGATATCTGGCCGATCTTCATGCGGTGGTAAAGAGTGATCGGCAGTTGGGCGACGTTGGACAGCTCAAGAGTGAGATTGCCCTTCCAGCCCGGATCAACATATCCGGCTGTGGAATGGATCAGCAGACCAAGCCTTCCAAGGGAGCTCTTCCCTTCGAGGCGGCCTACAAGATCATCAGGCAACTCTACGACCTCAAGCGTCTGCCCTAGGACGAACTCACCGGGGTGCAGGATGAACGGCTCATCGCCTTCCACCGTCACCAGCTCAGTCAGGTTGTCCATCGGCTTCTTGACGTCGATGTAGGGATAGCGATTGTTGTGAAAGACTCGAAACGTCTTATCCAGACACAGGTCTACGCTGGATGGCTGGATGTACTTCTCTTCATAGGGGTCAATACCTATGCGGCCTGCAGCTATCTCTTCTTTGATGCTTCTATCGGAAAGAACCACTTCGCTCCTATTGGTTGGGCCAGTGACCCTCACTGAGCCATCTGGCCACGTCTTTGGCGTGATACGTCAGGATCAGATCGGCCCCCGCACGCTTGAATGAGACCATAGTCTCAAGAACCACTTTAGCCTCGTCTATCCACCCGTTGGCGGCCGCAGCCTTAATCATGGCGTATTCGCCACTTACATTATAGGCCGCGACGGGAACATCAGTTACCTCGCGAACCCGATAAATGACATCCATGTACGAAAGTGCCGGTTTCACCATCACTATGTCCGCTCCTTCGAGCAGATCGAGATCGACCTCAATGAGGGATTCACGGCCGTTGGCAGGATCCATTTGATAGGAGCGTCTGTCCCCGAAGGCCGGGGTCGAGTCAGCGGCGTCCCGGAAGGGTCCGAAATAGGCTGAGGCGTATTTGGCAGAGTAGGCCATGATCGGAATGTCTTCGAATCCAGAATCGTCGAGCTGAGAGCGGATGGCGCCGACCCTACCGTCCATCATGTCTGATGGTGCCACAATGTCCGCACCAGCCTCGGCGTGGGACAAAGCGGTCTGAGCCAGCAATTCTAGGGTGATATCGTTCTGGACCACTTCGTCCTTGATGACCCCGCAGTGTCCATGGCTGGTGTACTCACAAAGACAAACATCTGTGACTACCACCATGTCGGGATGAGTGGATTTGATCCGGCGGATCGCCTCTTGAACGATGCCGTCAGTGGCGTATGCGCCGGATGCTGCTTCGTCTTTTTCTTCGGGGATTCCAAACAGGATCACAGCCGGGATACCCAGTGCGGTAACCTCGTTCATCTCGGCCTCAAGCTTATCGAGTGACTGCCGGTAGACTCCGGGCATAGAGGATATCTCTTCGTGGATATTCTCTCCCTCGATTATGAATAGAGGGTAGATGAGATCGTTTACATCAAGATTGTTCTCTCGAACCATCCGGCGAAGAGCCGGGGTGCGACGAAGCCTTCTCTGTCTGACAATCGGGAAACTCACGTACGTTCGGCCCCTCTAGTCTCTCTCGAGATCCATTACGCCATCTTCCATGTGCTCTCCCGGAGCGTACTCGTCGTCAGCTTCTTCCTCTTCATCCTCGGCTTCAGCGTCATCTTCATCCTCGTCGTCATACTCTTCGTCGTCGTAGATAATGCCCTCTGAATCCAGGATATCCAGCACCTCGCGAACATCCCTCCACACCATCATCAGTGCGACGAACAGAATAATCGGGAACACGATCGCGGCAATTGCGCCTATAGCTGTTATGACTTCCAACTCTTATTACCTCTCTATATTAGAACTACATGCCTTTTAGCACCTGATAAAGCGTACGTCGTGACTCTTGGAGGGTCAAGTGGAGTCCGAGTCCACCCGGTACCAGGATATTGCGGATGGGAGCAGGAAGCCAACGGCCCCTTCGGGCCGGCCAAAGCTGCCGAGAACCTCCTCGGTCAGGTCGGCAAGTTTGAGTCGTCTTAATTCGCAACCTTCTGAACACACGATGTATGAGACCTCGTCGCCCTTCGGGGAAACCGAAGCCTGGAATATATGTTGGCCCCGATCCAGACGGTTCAGCAAGCGACTACGATTGTTTGACAGATCCAGGATGCGGAGCTGCTGAGCGTCGAGAGCCGATTCAGGCGTATACGAATAAAGAAGTCTGTCGTCATCCCCCAGGTCAAGGGGTCTGGGTATGCCGGCCTCACTGAGGCGAGTCAGTCGTTTGGTTCCGCCCGACTCGATGTCCACCTCGTAGAGTTCTGGCTTTTCTCCTACTTGTCCGTCGCCAAGGTCCTCGAGTCCTGTGACATACCCCCGGTCACCGCGCAGGGACATCAGGGGTGGAGAAAGGGGGACTATCTCACCGGTGATCTCAGTCACTTCGAGCTTCTGAAAGTCCAGGCTATACATGGTCGGCTTGGCCTCCACGAAAGTCGATCCGGCCCAGGCGAGCCCTTTGGATGAGTCGAACGAAAGATCGAGGGCCGTGACCAGGTTATCGGTGGGAGGCAACGGAATCGGAGCCCCACCCCCACTCCCATCTAAAGCCAACTGGTGGACCAGAATATGGACCGCCCCCGTCTCGGCATCACCTATGAGGCCGGGAATAGCGAATGCCATACGCCGCTCGTTGTCAGTGATTGAAGGACCTCCGAAAAAATCAAGATCATCGGTTGGTACCTCGAATGGGAATCGAGCCAGCTCGTTTCCGTCAGGAACGCTGATCAGGATCATATCGTGGGCCGACACCAGAACAGCAAGAGTCCCGGTCGAGGAAATAGTCCCCCGAACCACCTCTGTGTCATCAGTCGCGGATTGAGGGAACAGCAGCGTATCCTCGCTGCCTTCAAGGAGTCGCAACTGACCTTGGTCCACAAACAGTACCCTGGGCTCGAAGTGACGATCGTCCTTATCTGCTTGACCTGGGCAGCCCGCGGAAACGAGAGCAACTAGAACGATCATGGCCAATAGAAAGAGGCGACTCAATTTCCCAGACTCCTAAGAGGAGCTGGTATGCGGCCACCGCGAGCAATAAAGGCTGAAGAGTCAAACTCGGAGATGGCCATAACAGGACCGCCGCCGAGTAATCCGCCCCACTCGACTTCGTCTCCGACTACTTTGCCGGGGGCGGGAATGATGCGGACAGCGGTCGTCTTGTTGTTGACCACACCGATAGACATCTCGTCGGCGATCAGGGCGGATAGGGTTGTGGCCGGGGTGTTCCCGGGCACGATCACCATGTCGAGGCCGACCGAACAAACTGCGGTCATCGCCTCTAACTTATCAAGTGACAATGCTCCGTCGCGGACTGCCTGCTGCATCGCCAAGTCTTCGCTGATCGGAATGAATGCTCCCGAGAGTCCTCCCTGAGCGGACGTGGCCATAGCCCCGCCCTTTTTCACCGCATCGGTCAATAGGGACAGAGCGGCGGTGGTTCCTGGGGCGCCGGGGGTGACACCGATCGAGGCCAGGATGTCACCGATACTGTCCCCGGGCGCCGTGGTCGGCGCGAGCGACAGATCCACGATCCCCTGTGAAACACCAAGGTCGCTCGCGGCAGTCCTGGCCACTAGCTCTCCTGCTCTAGTTATCTTGAAGGCGGTGCGCTTTATCAGATCGGCGATCTTCTCTAGCGGTTCATCAGCATGATTCTCTAGGACTGATCTGACCACGCCCGGCCCACTGATCCCCACATTGATGACCGCGTCAGCCTCGCCGACACCGTGATAGCCTCCGGCCATGAACGGATTGTCCTCGGGAATGTTGGCGAATACGACCAGCTTCGCGCAGCCGAGTCCGTTGGACTCAGCTGTCAGCTCAGCAGCTTCCTTGATTGCCTCACCCATACGAGCGACTGCATCCATATTGATCCCGGCCTTGGTACTGGCCACGCAGACCGATGAACAGACCCGTTGGGTGCTTGCGAGTGCTTTGGGTAGAGCAGCAAGGAACCTGTCCTCGGCGCTGGTCACTCCCTTGGAGACCAGCGCACTGAAGCCGCCGATAAAATCCACCCCTACATCTGCGGCGGCTTGATCCAAGGCCGCGGCGACTGCTACAACTGCGGCCTCGGCGTCGCGGTCATTCTGAATCGAACCACCGACCGACAAGGCAGGCTCCAAGAGAGTCGAAATGGCGCTGGTCGCCAGTCGAACATTGACGATGGGAACCCCGAAGTGACTTTCGATCCTGCGAACGGTCGGCACAAGATCGGCTGCGCGGGAACTAATAATACGGGTGATGTTGTCGCAGACGACATCGATGTCAGGATGAGCGGCGGGGGCTAGGTTCAATCCCAGCGTCACCGTCCGAACGTCAAGGGAGTGGCTTTGAACCATCTCTACCGTCTCGAGGATCTCCTCGGGACTGATGAACAACTAGAGCCTCACGGTGTGACGTGCTTCTGTGTCTTTGACGACATATCTGCGCCAAACGAGCATCAGAACGATCAGGGCGTTCAGAGGTAGAAGAGAAATGAACTCAGTCCCGACCACGACCATCAGCGTCAGAGGGAAGTACAGTATCGAGGTGAGCCACTGCGGGCTGGATACTATCGCTTCCGACCAGCCCGTGATCATTATCGGCCCCTCCTCCATGAACCATCTCCAAGCGATGGAGTGAGTAGGGAGTGACGCTAGGATCCCGAGAGCCCAGGCAGCGATCACGATAATCGGTGTTCTCTTGCTGGTATCTAATCTTGCCTTCATGTCATCAAACCCTATGCATGTATCGGAAGATGTCTTCATGCTGGACCTGCACTTGGACCCCGAGCTTCTCGCCTGAACCGGTGAGAGTCTCTTTAAGGCCATCCAAAGAGGTGGAGTCTTCATCGATAGACACCAGCATGATCATTGCGAACAGTCCGCTACGAATAGTCTGACTTATATCCTCGATGTTGGCACCGGTTTCAGCCAGAACTGACGAGACCTCGGCAACGATGCCCGGTCTGTCCTGTCCTATGACACTTACCACCAATCGAGAGCCGGTCGTCTCGGTAGTCAGTCTGCGCCTCCGTCCGTAGGAATAATGCGAACCTAACCATAGGCTAGCGCAACTTATCCTTTTCAGTCCAACCCACACACTGCCGAGATAGCGGGTAGAATCGACAATAGAACGAGCAGAGCGGTGACCGATTGAATCCTGGAGCAAATCCTGTGCCGAGCGTAGTGCCCCTAGCCATGGGGAATGTGATCAGACTAAAGAAGCCTCACGCCTGCGGTGGCAACTCATGGGAAGTCACAAAGCTGGGCATGGACATCGGGCTTAAATGCCAGGAATGTGAGCGAGAGATCCGGCTCATCCGGTCCGAGGTCGACCGTAGATTCCGGGGGTTCATCAAACAATGAAAGACATCCACTTCAAGCGCTGGATACCTCCTATCGTGTGGATGGGGGTCATATTCCTGCTTTCTTCCATCCACGGAGGCGGGGGTGCATATCTGCTTCCCGATTATGTGCTGCATTTTCTGAGCTTCTATGTGCTTGCCACTTTGCTGTGGTGGGCTACTGCCCTTGATTTCAGTTGGGGCTGGGTGCTCAGGCTGACAGTCCTATTCGTGGTCGCAGTGGGATATGGAGCAACCGACGAGTTCCACCAGTTATTCGTCCCCGGACGTGAAGCGGCCATTTCAGATATTGCCGCAGACGCAGCTGGCGCCTTCTTCGGCCTGTTCCTGCTAACGCACCCCAGAATGACTTTTTTCCGCTCATGCCTAATGAGGAAGAAGCCCGCCGGTCAGACCATGGGAGTCAATACCGCCGAATAGCCGCAACATCCTTTAGGGCCCATGATGGGATATCGTCCGCGACAATCTGAACTTTGCACCCGCGTCGGAACGCTTCTTGCATCAAGGCGCCCATAAGTTCCACGTGCTCTTCTAGATCTGCCCCACAATTCTGACACCGCTGGCCTGAGGTGGCGAGATACCCGCACTCATGGCACCGATACCCCTGCACATCCATGTCGCGCAATGTATGATCCCTAACGAAAAGTACTTCCAGACGAGAGTCCCGCATATCTCTTGTAGCATCCTCGATACCCTGTACGCCCGAGTCAGACTGATCGATAGCTCGCTCAAGATCCCATAGTAATTTCTGGTCGGATTCTCTATTTAGTCGCTCTACAGATTTACTGACAATACGCTCGAGTTCACTCTCTGCGATATCGACCGAAAGCGAAAGATCGCCCACAATTCGTTGGGTTACATACGGATGAAGCAGTCCAGTGAACATTGTCCTTACTTCCTCGGGTCCGGCAATAAGAACCGAGTCCCACTTCCGTACATCTAGCACATGGGACGTAACGTTAGAGGCCCTGCTCAGATGACGATACACATGATCCTCAACATGACGCTGGTACCTCATCTGCGACCAACCACCTTTGTGATGTTTGTTAGGAACTTCGTCTTCGACCACACGGTCGATCCGCAGCTCGTTGAATCGAAAGGTGTATATTCGCGCGATCTCTTTATTGACCAAAATGATTCCTGTTCCATGCGCCTTGGTGGCAAGTGCTTCGAGCGCCACCAGGTTAGGCGATCTGCCCACCTCAAACGTATGGGAAACACTCTCATTAACAGGTAGCACCTCGAACAAACCTATCTCGCTACAAACAAAGAACAATAGGCTCTTCTCTTTGCCCCTGATATATTGTGTGTCCATCCATTTTGCAATCAGGTCCAGGTCGGAAACCACCGCTTTTCTGTCAGCCGTTTCAAGCCCGATAATATCCTCTACGTGGGCTTGCGCCTGTCGAACGGTATTGCTTACATCCATCCTGAGCTGATTCTTTCCGATGAACTCATCACCCTCAACGCCGAGAACGAAACTAACTACTCTCGGACGATCGCATGAGTGCCTTGACAGCTTTTCAGCCGTCTCCTTGATCGAGAAATCCTTCTTCATCCCGACTCACCCCCGTAAGTCAGTTCCGCTCCTATTGCTATTATTCTTGTACCCGTTTTTTCCTGTAGCCCTTCGAAGATGAGAGGGATAGAGTAGGCTCATGAGCATTGTTGATGACGTACGGGTCGGAGAGAACGCAACTCTGATCGTCGCAGTTAAAAAATCCGTAGTCAGGCCCACCAAGGCCGGCAAGAAATTCGGTACGGTCGAACTGGTGGACAGGACCGGATCCCTCCCGGGTGTGGTCTGGGACAACGCTGAGCAGTTCGTGGACGACTGCCCTCCTGGTACTGTCATCCAAGTGACCGGGCCGGTCATCGAGTTCGACGGTGGACCTCAGATCAACGCCAAGCAGTACCGGGTCATTCCCGAGAGCGAAGTGGATCCGGTCGACTTCCTTCCCGCAAGTGACCACGACGTTGATTCCATGTGGACCGAGCTGACCGAGCTCATAGACTCGATCAACAACGAGTGGCTCAAAAGACTTCTCCAAGAGACCGTCCTATCGAATGAACTCTCTGACAGCATGCGCAAAGCCCCCGGGGCAATGACTGTCCACCATGACTATGTGGGCGGCCTACTGGAACACACGACATCAGTCGCAGCCCTATGCGATGCGGCCGCCCATCACTATCCGAATGTCGACCGAGACCTGGTCGTCACCGGTGGTATTCTTCACGACATTGGGAAGATCGAGGAGTACAGCATCGGGACGACGATCGGTTTCACCGACGAAGGACAACTTCTCGGCCATATCGTTCTGGGTGATCGCATAGTCGCTCGGGCGATCGACCGGATCGATGGCTTCCCCGAGAGACTGGCGCTTCGAGTAAGGCATGTGATCATCAGCCACCATGGCCAGGTAGAATGGGGTTCCCCTAAAGTTCCCGCAACCATTGAGTCAATGATCGTCCACCACCTTGAGAACATGGACGCAAAAGTCGCAGTTTATTCATCAGCCAGCCAAGACACACAGGACGGACGATGGACCAAGCCCAAGGGCTACCCTCGTCAAAGCTTCCTCGTCGAGCCGATAGACTCCGGAAGCATCCCGGCACCTCAAGCGACTCCCGCTCCAGCCCCAGAACCCGCGGCAGTTGAACAAGTCGAGGTCGAACAAGAAACCTTGGATCTAGGATAGGACGATGACAGGCGGGGGAACCTTCGCGTTCGCCCTGCTTCTGACCACACTCGCCGGACTTTCCACCATCATTGGCAGCCTAATAGCTATTTCAGTGAAACGCCCCGGGCCGGCATTCTTGGCGACCGCGATGGGATTCACGGCCGGTGTCATGCTGCTGGTGTCATTCGTAGAATTGCTAGCCACCGGAATTGACGGCGCAGGCTTTCTGCCTGCCATGATTGCTTTCTTCCTAGGGTTTATCGCGATCTACCTCATTGATGCCGCCGTGCCCCACCACTACATTTCCGAAGATGCGCAAGATACGGGACTGGGTAACTCCACTACTTTGGACGTATCCAAACTCAAGTGAACTGGGATGCTAGTAGCCATGGGAATCGCAATCCATAACTTTCCCGAGGGTATGGCGACAATGGGAGCTGCTCTTGCTGATCCTTCACTTGGAATCGCGATCGCTGTGGCAATTGCGATACATAACATCCCAGAAGGAATCGCAGTGGCAGTCCCCATCCATGCAGCTACTGGCAGCAAAAAGAAGGCCTTTTGGTGGTCGGCACTGTCCGGTGTCAGCGAACCAGTAGGGGCCGGAATCGCTGGACTACTACTGCTGCCTTTCCTGACGGGACCGATAATCGCCATTACTCTTGCCGCTGTCGCGGGCCTCATGGTGTTCATCGCTCTTGACGAATTGCTTCCTGCCTCGAGGGAACACGGCCATCATCACCTTTCCATAATCGGAATGCTCACGGGCATGATAGTTATGGCGACCAGCCTTTACCTGCTCCAGTGATTGGAGTAGCCTTCCTTTGAAGTCTTTAGGTACCACGAGGGCATCTCAGCCCCTCACTTAATAAAGGAGTGCTCACCTAGATGGGGATCCCCGAACAGATCTTTGCCTTGGTTCTCGCCGCCGCACTCGGCGGAATAGTCGGCTATCAAAGAGAAGCTCTAGATCGACCAGCAGGACTCAGAACTCACATGCTCGTATCCCTAGCCTCCGCGCTCATGGCGATGCTCGGTACAGTGATGAGCGGAGATATGGTCGACCAGACCAGGATCGCCGCTGGCGTTGTCACAGGAATCGGATTCATCGGGGCCGGTACCATCATCCGCCAGGGCAGTGCAGTCCGTGGTATCACGACAGCCGCCAGTATATTCGCGGTGGCTGGAATTGGTCTTGCCGCTGGTACAGGGTTCTATGTCGGAGCAGTAGCGGGCACTGTGATCGTCTTCTTGATCCTTTCATACGGCAAGAAGGTGGAAAGTCACTTCATCCCCCACAGCACGATCAAACAGATCGCCATCAGGGCATCGAATGAGTCCAACCTAATGGGTCAACTCGAAGAAGTATTCAGACGAAATGGCGGATCGATCCGCAAAGTCACAGCGGATGAGACAGACGGGGGTCAAGAGGTCACCCTAGTAGTCGAGCTGCGCCTCGCCGCCAGTTCGGATCCGTCTCACCTTCTTCATGAGATAGGCGAAGTGCCGATTGTCAGCGAGTCGGCTTGGCGCGACTGATCAAGCAAATGAAAGTCACCACAAACAACAGGAGGTAATGGATGCCCGAGGCCGAGATAGGAATATTCGGAGGTTCAGGATTCTATTCACTGCTCGAGGGAGCAGAAGAAGTCACGATCGAGACGCCTTACGGCGCCCCCAGCTCAAGCGTAATGCTGGGCGAGATCGCCGGACGCAAGGTCGGGTTCATGGCGCGCCACGGTCTGAAGCATCAGCACCCAGCGCACGCTGTGAACTACCGGGCCAACGTGTGGGCGATGAAGTCGCTCGGGGTCACCCGGATAATCGGACCTGGTGCCTGCGGTAGCTTACAAAAAGAGATCGCTCCGGGCCATTTCGTCGTCCTCGACCAATGGATAGACCGGACCAACGCACGCAAAGACACCTACTATGATGGCCCTATCACCACTCATATCTCAGCGGCTGAACCGTACTGTCCTGAGCTTCGAAGTATCGTCGTAGATACTCTGGACGGGCTTGGCTACACCTATCACAAGACCGGAACCCAGGTCGTCATCCAGGGCCCCAGATTCTCGACCATCGCAGAGAGTCGCTGGTTCTCAGGCCAGGGTTGGCACACCATCGGCATGACCCAGTACCCTGAGTCGATGCTCGCGAAGGAACTGGACATGTGCTACACCGGCATCGCGTTGGTAACGGATTACGACGCCGGTCTCGAAGACGACCCTGACCTAGAGGCTGTTACTGCCGGCGACGTCCTTGAGGTCTTCCATCAGAACATCGAGCGAGTAAAACAACTCATTCATAAACTGGTCCCGGCGATCTCAGAGACACGTGCATGCGACTGCGAAAGCTCCAAAGCAAGAGGACGGTTCCTATGAGCGCCATTACAGTTGTCGGATCAGTTGCACTCGACACAGTCGAGACACCTTTTGGCCAGACGGTCGAGAACCTGGGTGGGGCGGCGGTCTACTTTTCCATCGCAGCCAACCAATACGCTGACGTAAAACTGGTCGGAGTCGTCGGCAAGGACTTCCCGCAAGAGCACATCAGTCTGCTGACAAAAGCAGGCATTGATACAGAGGGTCTTCAGGTAGCAGATGGCGATACCTTCCGCTGGTCCGGCCAGTACGAGTACGATCTCAATGTCAGGCACACTCTCGACACCCAGCTCAACGTATTTGCCGATTTTCACCCCGAGCTTCCCGACCATTACAAAGAGAGCCCGTTCTTGTTCCTGGCCAACATCGATCCCGAACTTCAGCTCGAGGTGCTTGAGCAGGTTGACGCCAAGTTGACCATGATGGACTCGATGGATTTCTGGATCGAGTCCAAGCGCGACGCGCTAACAGCCGTCATTCAGCGCGTCGACATAGTCATGCTCAACGACTCCGAGATGAGACAGTATTCAGGTACATACTCACTCGTTGAAGGAGCACGCAAGGTGCTCGAGATGGGACCCACAGCAGTCATCGTCAAAAAGGGCGAGCACGGAGCGATACTGGTCACAGAGGACGAAGTGTTCTCCGCGCCGGCCTTTCTTTTCACCGAGGTCAAGGATCCGACCGGCGCAGGCGACAGCTTTGCTGGCGGGTTCATGGGTTTCTTGGCGCAGCATGACGGTGCGATAGACGGCAGCGCCCTTCGGCGAGCAGTGATCCACGGGGCCGTAGTCGCCTCGTTCACAATAGAAGAATTCGGCGTCGGCGCTCTTCACAGCATGAGCCTGGTGGATGTGCAGGAAAGATATCGTACCTTCCAACAGCTTATCCATTACGAAGAGCAGTGCCTCTCGTCTGACCTCTGTCCCCTAAGGACTGGCTCAGGGCTTCCGGACCAAGCGTAAGTTTTACGTATTTTTATCCAACACAACGGGCATAAAAGGTTGAGTTGATAGTAAGAGTTCGCAAAGGAGCGACCAGATGAGCTCGACCACTGAGAATAAGACCCAAGAGAAGCTTGTGCGCGACGTCATGCAGCATGGTGTCCCAACAGTATCCGAAGAGGCGTCCCTCGCTGATGTCCTAAAGGTATTCACGCTCAACAACACTGCGGCAGTCGTCGTAGTCGATGAGTTCGACGAGAGCAGCGGAATAGTCACCCAGTCCGACGTGCTAAAAGCATACACGCGAGACAATCGCGAGACCGCCACGGCGGAGGACATCATGACCGACAAGGTATTCACTGCGTCACCCGTAGAAAAAGTGTCGGATGCAGTCCGACTGATGCTCGAAAAGGATGTTGAACAGCTAGTTGTCGTCCACGGACACGGGGCGGCTAAGATCGGTCAGGCTCTTCGACCGGTGGCCCTGTTCACTGCGGCAAACGTCATCTCGTATATGGCTGAGACTACGGAGCAATGAGTAGGCTAATAACCTTTCTGAGCGACTTCGGGACCTCGGACGAATGGGCCGGGGTCTGCAAAGCGGTGATGCTGGAAAGAGCTCCCAACGTACGTATTGCCGACATAAGCCACGACATACCGCCATACGACGTAGGTAAGGGGGCATTCCTTTTATGTGCCGCGGCGTCACATCTTGAACCCGCCATTCATCTGGCTGTGGTCGACCCAGGTGTGGGAACTGAGCGTCGAATCCTGTGCGTTGAGACCTTACGTGGGGATATCCTTGTGGGCCCGGACAACGGGATCCTGATTCCAGCTGCTGAACGTCTGATGGGCATCCGTGAGGCTTACGCCGTTGAGAACGAAGACCTATTCAGAAGTCCGGTGTCGCCGACCTTTCACGCAAGAGACATCATGTCTCCGGTAGTGGCCACCCTGGCAGAGGGCAATCCACCCTCTATAGTCGGGCCGACTATTCCCCTTGATGACCTAAAACCCGCTCCATGGACCATAGGTTCTTGCCGCAGGGGGCACGCTTCAGCAGAGATGATCGAGGTGGACACCTTTGGCTCATGCCACCTGGCAATAGGTATAGACGACGCGGTAGCACAGGGATTTGAGCTCCCACCGCCGGGACAAAAGGTGATGATCGAGGGGCCAAAACGACAGGAAAAAGCTATAAGTGCCACTACCTTCGGTGACGCACACAAGGGCGGTCTGCTGGTCATGTGGGACGCTACAGATTTCCTGACAATCGCGGTCAACCAAGAAAGGGCAGACGAGCGCATGCAGATCGAGGTGGGTGACGAGGTTAAGGTCAGCTTCCCCTCGGACCAGTGACCTTGTATTCTTCGTAGCTATGGCTAAGGCACATACTGTCCCAGCAATCAAAGACATGAAGGGCGGCACCGAACCCATCGTCGCCCTGACCGCCTACGACCATCCCACCTCCAGGATGCTAGACGAGGCAGGGGTCGACGTCATCCTAGTCGGAGACTCTCTGGGGATGGTAGTCCTTGGATATCCCAACACCTTGTCGGTAACCATGGACGAGATGATCCACCACACTAGAGCAGTGAGTAGAGCCGCTAACCGGGCGCTTGTCGTTGGCGATATGCCGTTCATGTCGTACCAGTCGTCCGAGGACGACGCGGTAAAAAACGCCGGAAGATTCCTTGGGGAGGCCGGCGCCCAGGCAGTCAAACTCGAGGGCGCCGGAGACAGTATCCTCGGTATTATCCGTCGCTTGGTCGAGGTCGGAGTCCCGGTCATGGGCCACCTCGGCCTTACCCCACAATCCGTAAACGCCTTCGGTGGCTTCAAAGGACAGGGAAAAGATCCGGAGTCAGCCAAGCGCATACAGGAAGAAGCGGTGCGCCTCGAAGAGGTTGGGGCCTTTGCCATCGTCCTTGAATCGATACCGGCTGAGGTGGCGAAAACCATAACCGAGACCATAGGTATCCCGACCATCGGCATCGGCAGCGGACTGCACTGTGACGGTCAGATACTTGTGACCGAGGATATCCTTGGGCTCACCGAGCAGCCACCACCGTTCGCCAAGGCGTACGCGGCGCTTCGCCCTGATGCCCGAAGCGCCGCCGAACGGTACGTGTCTGAGGTCAAAAGCCGGACCTTCCCAGAGGCCTGACGGAGTCTGGCTGCTACTCTTTAGCCCCTGAAACCCCGGCGTCAGCGAATGTTGCCATCTCTGCCAGGATCTTTGCAGCTGACTGAACAATACTGATGGCCATCGCTGCCCCAGTCCCCTCGCCCAGTCTTAGTCCAAGGTTGAGAAGTGGCTTGAGCTCCAGGTGATTCATGGCTGTCTTGTGTCCGACCTCGACCGACTGGTGGGCCGGGATCAAGTAGCTTTTGGCCTTTGGCTCGATCGCACAGGCCACAAGCGCCGCAGCCCCCGAGATGAACCCGTCTATGACGACCGGTACCCGGGCCGCGGCGGCTGCCAGGATCACCCCTGCTAGTCCCGCTATCTCAAATCCCCCGACTTTGGCTAATGTATCTATTCCGTCCCGCGGATCAGGTTGATTCACTGCGATCGCTCGCTTGATGACGTCGACTTTGTTGTTGAGGGCATCGTCATCGATGCCGGTACCCCTACCAGTGACATCTTCGGGTGAGCCTCCGGCAATCACAGCGGTGAGCGCCGCGGACGGAGTCGTATTAGCGATTCCCATGTCACCAGTGCCAAATATCTGGACCCCAGCATCGATCTGTTCACGAGCAACTTCGATGCCAACACACAGAGCCCGAACAGCCTGCTCACGGGTCATCGCGGGGCCTTGGGTCATATTCTGGGTTCCCAATGCCACCTTTTTGGACCTGATCAGCGGATGCTCCTCGAGCTCAGCTGCAACACCGACGTCGACTACGATGACGTCGGCGCCCACGTGACGTGCCAGCACATTGATACCGGCTCCGCCTCCGATGAAGGTGAATACCATCTGTGGTGTGACTTCCTGGGGAAATAGACTTACACCTTCCGCAGCGACTCCATGATCCCCGGCCATAACGATGACGGCTGACTTCATTGGGGCTTCAGGAATGTCAGTACCGGTGATTCCGGCAAGTTGGATTGAGAGTTCCTCAAGTCGACCAAGGCTGCCAGCCGGTTTGGTCAGAGTACCCTGCCTGGCACGAGCAGCCTCCATAGCGGACTCGTTCAATGGCCCAATGGCACTACAAACTTGGTCCAGGGTTGCAGCGTCCGTGGTAGAGCTAACGGTGGTCATGTTCATCTATGCTCGCCTCCGATGGAGATAGTGAGGCTGACCCAGAACATGGGTGAAGAAGGCCAGCCTCGTGGTTAATACATCCCAGGTAGGTCTTCTGACTTAGGTTCGACACGCCGCCACTCCTTCCCGGGGTTTGACCCCAGTGGACTATGTGGAGGCGCTCACCATATACAGCGGCGGGCCCGTGTCGGATTCGCACCGACTTCCCTGAACCTGGACTATTCAGTTTCCGGATAAAAAGCTATTCGACGGCAGGAGCTGCGTCAAGTAGCGGTCCACAAGTTTTTTATAAGTGGCACGCTCAGATGGGTTCGGATAGGCTGTGGTTAGGGTAAAAAGGGGAAACGTGGCCTGGAAAGGAGTCAGCAGTGGAGCTAAAGATCGAGGACGGGAACGTTCCTACTATTGACGTCTCGGGGGAAATAGATCACTTTGTGTGCCCCCAGCTCAATGACAAAATAGATGAATTGGCAGCAAAATCCAGCAAGTTGATGCTGGATTTTTCGAATGTGTCATATCTTGACAGCGCTGGTGTGGCGGCTGTCATATCCGCGATTCAACAGATATCACTCACCGGCGGTTCAGTCGTACTGATCGCCGACCATCCCGACGTCGTTCATATTCTGGACCTCGTTGGACTCACATCAGACATTAAGGGGTTCAGGCTTGTTGCTGAACGTGATGAGGCCCTGAACATACTCGAAGCGAGCTAGGCTTGAGCGTCTCCGCTCACAATCGCACCTGGATCTTCACTAGCAAGGGTGAGTGCCTGAGCGCGATTCGAAGCCTGGCAGAGGATGCTGCCCAGGCATGTGGTTTCGATGAAAAAATCGTCTTCGCCATCAAAGTCGCCATAAGCGAGGCTGCCGCGAACGCCATCGAGCATGGCTCGCCAAAAGGTGAAGAAGACACGATCCAGGTTGAGATCAGTTGCTCCATCGACGACATGACGGTGAGAATAAAGGACAACGGGTCGTTCCAAAGGAAAAAAGCCACTGAGAACGATCACCTGTCCACAAGAGGTCGCGGCATATATCTCATCACTGCGCTCATGGATAGTGTTTCCATTCAGGAAAGCTCAGCTGGTACATTAATATCAATGAGCAAGAACAGACTGGATCCCTAAAAGTTTTGATGATCGCTGAGACAACCACCTACATCGATAACCAAGATGCGCTTATAGATTTTGTTTCCATACTATCTAGGGCCGAAGCTTGTGCTATCGACACAGAATTCGTTTGGGAGCGCACTTACTCTCCGGCTCTCGGATTGATTCAGATCGCAACTGAGTCCCAGATCGGCCTCATCGATCCCCTAGCAGTTTCGGACCTTTCGGTCCTACGACCCATACTCGAGGACCCAAGCATCGTGAAGGTGTTCCATGCGGCCGGTATGGACATTCCGATCCTCAGAGATTCCGTCGGGTGCATTCCATCCCCCGTTTTCGACAGCCAGATCGCCGCAGCCTTCCTGGGTATCGGAAGTCAGGTCTCATACAGTTTCTTGGTCGATCACTATCTTGATGTAACGCTAGAAAAATCCGAGACCATCACCGACTGGGTGAGGCGCCCGCTGACCGACAAGCAGATCAAATACGCGGCTGAGGATGTCCACTACTTGATCAGAGTCTACGGCAAACTGATTAGCGAGCTGGAAGGTCGCGGCCGACTTGAATGGGCCGAGGAAGAATTCCTCGGACTGATCAATCCTGACAAATACTCCGATACCGATCCTGCGGAACTCTTCTGGAACGTCAAACGTGCCGGAAGTCTACCCGGCAGAGACCTAGTGATACTGCGAGAGATGACCATCTGGAGGGACAAGGAGGCTCGTCGGAGAGACCTTCGACCTCAGTTCATCATCCGCGATGAGGCTCTCGTCGATATCGCCAAATCACGACCGGCATCAACTCAGAGACTTTCTAGCATACGGGGAGTCGGCGACCGAGTACTTGCCCGATATGGGCATACCCTGATCGAACTGGTCAACAAGGGGGTCAATGCGCCCGATGATCAGTGGCCCACACCGCGACCGAGAAAACGTATCTCTCCCCTAAAAGCCGCGGCCTCCGATCTTGCTTGGGCATCGATCGTTTCAAGGGCGGTGGAGGCAGAGATCGCTCCGGATCTTCTGGCAACAAAGAGTGAGCTCAAGAATCTGGTCGAGGTATACCCAGAACTCAACGGCAGCAAGTTCAGAATGATGACCGGTTGGCGCAAAGAGATCATCGGCGAACAAGTACTTCAGGTGATGGCCGGAGAGCTCGCAGTAGGTGTACACCCAAAGACGGGCGTGTTCTTCGTGAAGTCTTCTACCTAGTATCTGACTCACAGACTTTCATTCTTTGATCCGCACCTGCTTTGCTGTGGGAAAAAAGAAAAGACGGCGGAAAACCGCCGCCAATAAAAGGGCAAAAGGTAACGGCACCTTGCGGCTTGCGAGGGGGGTGCGGGGAGGGGTGCCTTGGGGTGCCGTTAATGGAATCCTATCACACAGGGGTGTCCTGTCAAGCGCTATGGGTGTCCGTAGAACACCTTAGAGCTTTACTCTAATGCTTCCCTGGGCGTGCAGGTAGCGGGGGTTTTGCCCACTTGGGAGCCCACCAGTTCCATTTCCCCATCAGTTTCATGGTCGACGGTACCGCGAGAGCGCGTATTACAGTTGCATCCACCAGTATCGCAAAGGCCAGACCCACCCCTAGGGCCTTGATGAACACAATATCGGTCAGCGCGAAGGATCCGGTTACGATCACGACAATGAGAGCGGCGCTGGTGATGATGCGCCCTGTCTTTTCGAGGCCTAAGGCGACAGCTCCGGTGTTGTCTCCAGTTTCCAGGTAGGCCTCGCGAACCCGGGAAAGAAGGAATATCTCGTAGTCCATAGAGATGCCGAATAGAGTCGAAAACATTACGATCGGCAGAAACGCATCCACATGCCCGGTCGCAGTAAAGTCCAAGACCCCACTGAACATTCCCTCCTGAAACACCAGGACCATCACGCCAAAGCTCGCGATAATACTAAGAGTGTTCATTACCACTGCTTTGAGAGGCAGGAATACCGACCTGAACAGAATGAACAGAACTACGTATGTAAGGCCGAATACCATCGCGATCGCGTAGGGAAAGACCCCGTACAGTCGGTCGATGAAGTCCGTGACTCCGGCGGTGAATCCACCCACGTAGATCTCTCCGCCAGGAAACTCCATCTCTCTAAGTGACTCAACCACCTCTTTGGCCCGGTCATTGATGGCATCATCAGTGTCCAAGATGACCCTCATCACGGTCACATCATCTTTTGTCGTCCGCTCAATGGTCTTCGCAAGAGCTGGCTGGGCCGCCACTGCCGCGTCATCTTGAAGCAAACCCCGATACTCTACTGCAGAAGAAAAAGTAGGAACGAGTGTCGTATAGCTCTCGACCCTCTTGATCCGATCGTCCTGGCGCACTTGCTTGGTGAACTCGAACATCCTCTCAATGTTCTGGCTGGACAAGGCGTCCCCTTCGGTCTGTATGACCAGGAATACGGGGAACAACTCCTCTTCTCCTACCTCCTCAGCCAGAATCTCAAAGCCCTCACGCGACTCGATTCCTTGAGGCAGAGTATTGGCGTCGGGAACAGACACGTCGATGCGGGTCACCGGAAAGGTCAAAACGACGACCGCAACGGTTACCATGGCTAGAATCGGGATCGGAAAGCGCATGACCCAGTGGGCGATCCGCTTCCAAAACCATCCCTCTTTCACGGATTCCTTTTCAGGCCCCCCAGACCTTCTGAACCAGCGGTTGATACTCAACCTGTCGATCCGATGACCAAGGGTCGCCAGGGTCGCTGGAAGCAAAGTCAAGGCTGCTAGAACCGAGAAAACTACGACTGTCATGCCACCGATTCCCATGGACTTCAGATTCATAAAGGGGAATATCAGTAGGCCGGATAGTCCGATGAAGACCGCCACGCCCGAAAAAGCGATGGATCGACCGGCGGTCTCGACCGAAGTGGTTATCGAGTCCTTGATCGCTTCTGGCGGCAAGTCGCGCAGATGATTAAGGCCCAACCGCTCAAGCCGTTTGTACAGCTCTTCCCGGAATCGGCTGACCATCAGAAGTGAGTAGTCGATACCGATGGCCAAACCGAGCATTGTCGCCATGTTCAGTACAAAGATGGACATGTCGAAGACGCCAGCCAATAGATATATGGCAGTGAGTGCGGATGAGACGCTCACAAAACCCACAAGGACCGGCATGCCGGCCGCAATGACTGTCCCGTAGACGAACAGGAGGACAAGGAGCGAAAGCGGGAAGGCCGTTCGCTCCGCGTCTATCAGATCACTCTGGCTCACCTCCTCGATGTCGTTGTAGATGGCCGGATCCCCGGTGAGAAGCATCGTAAGGGGGCCCGGCTCAAGCTGCTCCCGGATCTGCGGGAGCAGCTGTTTTACATCGTCGGCCGACAGCGGGAACTCCACCACAGCAAAGGTGGTGTGGCCATCTTCGGATATCAGATTCGGATCGCGCGCGTTGTTGTACTGGATGATGGATCCGACCTCGTCGATCTGATCCAAGCCCTCGAGCGCCGCGAGCTGAGCGTCAATAAACCGCTGCTCATCGGCCTTCCACTCGGGATGACTGAAAACGATCTCGAGAGCGGAGCGCCCTCCACCAAGCACCTCACGATTCAGCTGACCAGATTGGTATGACTCACTTTCCGTATCCTCAAAGCCACCGGTCACCAGGACGCTGGCGACTTTGGGGGCGAAGAAGAGTGAGACGATGAACAATACGATCCAGGCCAGAATGACCAGGCCACGATATCTGAATGTCATCTCTCCGATAGCTCGAAACATCCGCCAATGGTACGCTTCTTGCCATGCCACTGCCAACCATCCTGTCCAATGGACCAAATAACACCCAAGAGCTGGGCGCGAAGCTTGCTCGCCTCGTAGTAGACGGCGACGTTTTGCTGCTCTGTGGAGACCTAGGCGCAGGAAAGACCTGTCTGACCAAGGGTTTGGCCACCGGGCTGGGCGTAGAAGACACCGTTATCAGCCCGACGTTCGTGCTCTTTCGCGAGTACAGCGGCCGAATTCCGTTATTCCACATCGATCTCTACCGCGGATCGGACGATACCTATCTAGAGACTGGCGCAACGGATGTAGCCGGAGTCACCGGCGTCACGGTTGTTGAGTGGGGTGATCACATCGAGGAGCTCATGAAGCGTTCCTTCGTGGATCATCTGGTCGTCAGGATCAACATCGGCGATGACGAGACATCTCGTGAACTGGTACTCGAGCCGCATGGCACCAGATCTGCCCAGCTAGCAAAGGCGTGGTCGGAATCCTAATAGCTTCCTTCGACTCATCCACCGAGCGGATCAGCATGGCTCTGAACCTATACGAGAACGGGACTATCGCGCTCCTCGCGAGCGAAGATGTTGAGGCACGGCGCTACTCGGAAGTGATAATCGGGCTCCTTGAGGGTCTACTGTCGAAAAACGATCTCGGACCCAACGACATCGACGCCATTGCGGTAGGCATCGGTCCGGGTTCGTTCACCGGGTTGCGCGTTGGCGTTTCCACCGCCCGAACGCTGGCCCAGGTGCTTGATGTTCCACTGGCGGGTGTGCCCTCAGTAGAAGCCCTTCTGGCTACGGCTCAAGAGCAGCAGATCCGGGGAACCATCATCCCGGCCCTTGATGCTCATAGGGGCCAGGTCTACGCTTGCCCTCCCATGACCGAGGGGGTCAGCTCACTGGCTCCAGAGTTAATGGATATTCCTGCATTTTTCGATCTAGTCAGGACCACTTCCGAAAATGAAAAACAGGTCACCGTGGTCGGAACTGGTTGTGAGCTGCTTCATCGGTCGGATGACACAAAGCTCGCGGCTCACTGTACAGACCGCGAGATCCTCCGCAGGCCGGCGGCCACCCATATTGCCGCATGCGCCGCCGATGTCCTCTCTCACTTAGACAACAGAAGTCTGTTCAAGGTCGAACCGCTCTACTGGCGTCCTGCTGACGCTTTGACCCTCAAAGAACGACAAGAACGAAGAAAGCTATCTCAGAAGGAGGGAGCTAACCAATGACGGACAAAGCCGACCTCCCCGAGATAGTCATCGATCGAATGACCGAGAGCGATCTGCACCAGGTCATTCGGATAGAACGAGCCTCCTTTCCCACCCCTTGGACAATCGAGCTGTTCCATAGCGAGCTCACAAATCCGCTCTCGAGATACTGGGTGGCGCGATCCGAGAACAAGGTTGTCGGATATATCGGGATCCTGGTCGTGCCCGCTGACGGACAGATCACCACATTCGCGGTCAATCCTGATCACAGGCTGCAGGGAATCGGGACCAAGTTGCTCGAATTCGCCCTCTCGGTCGCTGTCAGCTGGGGATTGAGCGCTGTCACGCTAGAGGTTCGAGAAACCAATCTTGAGGCACAAATTCTCTACAGAAGCTTCGGTTTCGAGGAGCTTGGGCTGCGAGAAGGTTACTACGCCGAGATCAACGAGAACGCAGTGGTCATGGGAGTCGCCAATCTACAGGATCCAAAGGTGTGGTCTCGTTTCCACAAAGAAGAGTTGTTGGGACAGCAAAGGGAACTGATACTCAGCGTAGAGACCTCCTGTGACGAGACGTCGCTCGCGCTTATGCGCGGAGGTGTTGAGGTCATCGCCTCCCTGGTCTCATCCCAGATAGAACTGCACACCGAGTACGGAGGCGTGGTCCCCGAACTGGCAGCGCGCAGACACCTCGAACAACTCAACCCTCTTTTGGATGAGCTGATGAATGATGCCAAGGTGAGCTGGTCTGACATTGATGCCGTTGCTGTAACACTGGGCCCCGGACTGGTTATCGCTCTTCTGGTAGGAGCGGCAGCCGGAAAGGCGATTGCGTTCGCCAACGGTGTGCCTTTGATCGGACTGAACCATCTCGAAGGCCACATCGCCGCAAACTACATCTCTCATCCCCACCTAGAGCCGCCAGCGCTGGCCCACTTGATGTCCGGCGGCCACACCATGCTCATCCATATGAAAAATAAGGGTGACTACGAGGTGATTGGCCAGACGGTGGATGACGCGGTCGGCGAGGCGTTCGACAAAGTCGGAGCTATGCTCAACCTTGGATATCCCGGAGGACCCGCCATAGACAGGTTGGCCGCAAATGGAGACCCAACCGCTTACCCACTTCCCCGAGCGATGGCTCACTCCAAGAACTATGACTTCAGCCTCTCCGGCCTAAAGACCGCGGTGAGAACACTGATCGAAAAAGAGGAGAAGCGTGGCGTGATCATAAACGTCCCAGACCTCTGCGCATCATTCCAAGCAGCAGTGTTCGACGTTCAGATAGCAAAGGCTCTAAAGGCCGCTAAGGCTCTTGGCCTTAAAGACATCCTGCTATCAGGAGGAGTCGCCGCCAATACCTATCTGCGAGCCCAATACTCGATCCGTGCAAAAGAAAAGGGCGTCAAGGTCTATGCGCCGCCACTCTCACTTTGCACGGACAATGCCGTAATGATGGGAGTAGCAGCGCACTGGAAGTACGTAGAACAGGACTTCATCAACTACGAGGCTGCAGTCGATCCGAACATGAAGCTATAAGGGTCTAGGCGTTCCAGACCATTGCTGGCACAGCGGAGTGCTCATGGTCGTCACCGTCATCGTGGTCATCGCCTTCGCCACCTGAACAGCCAGCCGCAATCAGCACTCCGGCGAACATGAGAGCTAGTAGCATCTTTTTCACAGTCATTACCTCCTTATTCCTAGCTACTATCGGAATCCTGGCCTCTAAGGTTTACTGAACGGATGGAAACTCTTACCCTGCTGATCGTTGTGGCCTCAATCCTGCTGGCCAGCATGGTCGCGGTCGAACTTGGGATATCCGTCGCGATCGTCGAGATACTGCTCGGTGTTGTTGGTGGCAACTACTTCGGGATCGAGTCGGTCTCGTGGCTTGAAATTCTAGCCGGACTTGGAGCGATGGTCCTGGTGTTCCTGGCTGGCACCGAGATCGATCTCCCATCCCTCAAGGGCCGGTGGAAACAGACGGCCTTACTGGGCGGCTCCTCTTTCTTCCTGCCTCTTATCGGAATGACCGTCCTGCTCGGTGTAGTGATAGGTTGGCAGTTCGAAGCAGCCCTATTGGGCGGCATCGTACTATCCACCGCCTCGGTGGCGATCACCTTCACAGTCTTGACAGAGTCTGGGTTGTTGGACCACCCGACCGGCAAGTCGCTGATAGCCGCGACCTACCTGACCGACCTGTTGGCTGTGATCGCACTGTTCCTGATATTCATCGAGGTGACTCCGGACTTCATCATCTTTGTCGTAGGGTCCGTCGCTATCGTGGCTCTCGCTCCCGTTCTGGCGGGCAAGTTCTTTCGCAGGTACGGCAATCGAGTGGTAGAGCCCGAGATCAAAGCGGTCATCTTTATGTTGGTGCTCTTAATGGTCCTCGGAGAGATGGGAGCCGCGCAGGCGGTCCTTCCCGCGTTCCTGCTAGGCATCGCTTTGTCCGGTCACTACTTCCACCACAGACTAGAGAAGGACCGCCTACGCGTAGTGGCCTTCGCATTCCTCACCCCCTTCTTCTTCTTTAAAGGAGGACTGAACATCTCACTGAACGCGCTCTCATCCTCACTCGGTATCATTGCCGCGCTGTTTCTCGCAAAATCCGTGTTCAAAGCTGTCGCAGTCTATCCGATCGCCCACAGGTTCATGGAGCGGGACGCCATTTACACCACCTTAATACTCACGGCCGGGCTTACATTCGGAACCATCGGTGCAGTATTCGGAGCAGAGGCCGGGATAATCGACGGGTCCCAGTTCTCGATCCTGATGGGGGTCGTATTACTCACAGCGATCGTCCCAGCGGTTCTTGCACAACGACTTTTTTCTCCCCAGGCTGTGGACAAACACTAGCCACAGGGCACAGATGAGCCACTACCTGCAGGAGCATCGCTGAGCCGCCCCTCTAGCCTGTGGATGCTGTGGACAAATCTGTTGAAAACTTTGTGAAAAATCAAACTCCTACTTGATATTCCTCCCGATTCTTGGCTAAATACATCCTTGGCACTCTAATGAGGTGAGTGCTAATTCAAGTACATCTACCTGCGTGAAAGCGCAAAAGGAAAGGAGGCAAGCATGGGCATCAAGCCACTTGCAGACCGTGTAGTCCTAGAACCTGTGGAAGAAGAGACCGTAACAGCGTCAGGGCTGGTTCTTCCCGACACAGCTAAAGAAAAGCCACAGCAGGGCAAGGTTATCGCTGTTGGACCAGGAAGTCTGGACGACAACGGCAATCGTTCCGCTCTCGAAGTCAAAGAGGGTGACATCGTCATCTATCGCAAGTACGGCGGTACTGAAGTCAAGCAGGACGGTACCGAGTACCTGATCGTAAGCGAGGACGACATCCTCGCAATAGTCGACTAGTTAAAGAAACCAAGAAGGAAGTGTAATGGCAAAAGAGCTGAAATTTAGTGAGGAGGCGCGCAGACTTCTCGAGGCCGGTGTGAACCAGGTCGCCGAGGCAGTACGCGTCACACTCGGTCCCAAGGGCCGCAACGTCGTTCTAGACAAAAAGTTCGGTGCACCACTTATCACCAATGATGGCGTCACCATAGCGCGCGAGATCGAGCTATCCGATCCATACGAGAACATGGGAGCACAGCTTCTAAAAGAGGCAGCGACCAAGACCAACGACGTGGCAGGTGACGGAACAACAACCGCCACTCTACTCGCACAGGCTATGGTCCGCGACGGCATGCGCAACGTCGCTGCCGGCGCCAATCCCATGATCATACGTAAGGGAATCGACCGGGCTGTAGAGATCGTAGTCGGTCGGGTTCAGGAGATGAGCCGGCCGATCGCAGAAGACCAGAAGAAGATCGCCGAGGTCGCTGCTATTTCCGCAGCAGACACAGAAGTCGGTAATACCATCGCAGACGCGATGGACAAGGTCGGCAAGGACGGCGTAATTACCGTTGAAGAGAGCCAGACATTCGGCCTTGAGGTCGACGTTGTCGAGGGACTGCAGTTCGACAAGGGCTACATCTCACCATACATGGTCACCGACACAGACCGCATGGAGGCCGTCCTCGACGATCCATACGTACTGATCGCTAACTCCAAGATCGGATCCATCCAGGATCTACTCCCAGTTCTCGAGAAGGTCATGCAGGCCGGTAAGGCTCTTCTGATCATCGCTGAAGACATCGAGGGCGAGGCTCTCGCAACTATGGTCGTCAACAAGATCCGCGGTACCTTCAACTCCTGCGCCGTCAAGGCTCCAGGTTTCGGTGACCGCCGCAAGGCCATGATGGAAGATATCGCCATCGTGACCGGCTCTACTGTCATCTCTGAAGAGATCGGCCGTAAACTTGATTCGGTAACCATGGAGGACCTCGGTCGTGCTCGTCAGGTCAAGGTAGCCAAAGACAACACCACTATTGTCGACGGCTCCGGCTCACATGACGACATCAAGGCTCGCATCAAGCAGATCAAAGCTGAGATCGAGAACTCCGACTCAGACTTCGATAAAGAGAAGCTCGCTGAGCGTCTCGCTAAGCTTGCTGGCGGCGTAGCTGTCATCAAGGTCGGCGCTGCTACCGAGACTGAGCTCAAAGAGAAGAAGCACCGTATCGAGGATGCTCTTTCTGCAACTAAGGCTGCTGTCGAAGAGGGAATCGTCCCTGGCGGCGGCGTAGTACTCGTCGACGCTATCCCAGCACTTGAGGCAGTTATTGGAAAAGAGCCTCACGGTGACGAGCGTATCGGCATGTCTATCGTCGAGAACGCACTTCGTGAGCCTATGAAGCAGATCGCTGCTAACTCAGGTCTTGAGGGTGCAGTCGTAGTCGAGAAGGTTAAAAGCCTTCCCGAGGGAGAGGGACTTAACGCTCTCTCCGGCGAGTACACCAATATGGTCGACGCCGGGATCATCGATCCTGCAAAGGTGACCAGAGCTGGTGTCCAGAACGCGGCTTCTATCGCATCAATGATCCTCACAACTGAGGCCATCATCGCTGACAAGCCTGAAGAGGGCGGCGGCGCAGGCGGCGGAATGCCTCCTGGCATGCCGGATATGGGCGGAATGATGTAACAACGGTTCAACCGTTGTTCCCCGCCACGTGAACGTGGCTGATAAAGCCCGGGTCGAGCACTGCTCGACCCGGGCTTTTGCCGTTCTGCAGCCGTCCAATAATTGCGATAGGATACTAGGGCACCCCTAATGACCATGAAAAGAAAGCTTTGATGTCTGAAGACAGCAACGAGAACCCGCCAGTAGATCCACCCGAATCCACTGAAATAGCTCCTAACGACACCGATATGAATCCCGACGAGCCTACTGAACCACCGAACAAGGTAGGCGGCACCTCCCCCTGGACCATCCTGATGGCAGGGTTCATCGGCGCACTTATCGGAGTGATCGTGGGTGCCTTCGTCACCACATCGATCATTCAGCAGATGCTTCCGAGCAATCTGCTTCGAACATCTGAACGCCCCACCGACACCTCGGTCGAGGGGCTGACCGCCGCCTCGGGGATCGTCATCGATGTGGCCGAAAAGGTCTCATCATCCGTGGTCAATATCAGCTTCATGAACGAGGGTGACTTTTCACTCGGCGGTCAGGGTTCGGGCGTCATATTCCGCAGTGACGGCTACATCCTCACCAACGCACACGTGGTAGTGGACGCCACAGAGATCGTGGTCACCCTCCCCGGTGGCGAAGACGCGGTCGGAGTCCTTCTCGGACTCGACGTTGACAACGATATCGCAGTTGTAAAAGTGGATCGCACCGGACTACCGGCCGCGACATTCGGCACCGCCGCAGACCTTAGAGTGGGCGAATTGGCTGTGGTCGTGGGCTCACCATTCGGCCTAGACCTCTCGGTGACCGCGGGTGTCATAAGCGCGCTGTCTCGAAATGTCAGCGCCTCAGATTCGAACACTCCCCTTAAGACATTGACCAATCTGATTCAAACGGACGCCTCTATTAACCCTGGTAACAGCGGCGGCGCACTGGCCAACCACGAAGGCAAAGTCGTCGGTATCAATACTCTTATATTCACTACCAATGGAAGTGGACAAGGTATCGGGTTCGCCATTACTTCAGACCATGCGCTCAAACTTGCCGAAGAGATCATCGAGACCGGTACTACCACGGCGCCATATATCGGCGTCTGCATCTCAGACGTAGACCCTGCTGAATCCGAGAGGCTGGGGGCTAGCAAGGGTGCTCATATCACTCAAACCCTCGAGGGCAGTCCCGCAGAGGACTCGGACCTTCAGGCTGATGATGTGATAACGCTTGTGGACGAAGTGGCCATAGGCGGAGCATCCGAATTGATCGCCGAGGTCCGCAAGCACTCTGTGGACGATGTTCTCGAGATCGACTTTGCCCGCGAAGGTGAGTCGCTGGATACCACCGTCACGCTTGGTGACAAGCCAGAAGATGGTCCGGTCTGCTCCAACTTCTTCAATGACCTACTGGATGATGACGAGGACGGTACGCCTGACGCGCTGGATAACGACGGGATCGAACTTCCACCTAATCACCCCTAGGTAGTATGCTTCTTAAATGCGAAACACTCTTGCACTAGTTTGCGACTCAGCCAATATGACCGCCGACGGAAAACTCAACATCCTCGGGGTCTTTTCTGAGGTCAGGGCTCACCGATTCCCTGCTACCCACGCGACGATGACCATTGTGCTCAAGTTCAACAACATATTGGGGGACGAAGGAGAAATGCTCCTTACCGGAAGGTTCTTGGACTCTGATGGGGGCGAGACAATCACGCCGATCAAAATGCCGGTGAATCTGGGTCAGGGGCATGATGAGGCAGTATCGATCATTAACATCTCAAGTCTGGAATTCCCTGGTGTGGGCGACTACTGCTTTGAGATCAGCTCCGGAGAAGAGTACCTAGCTTCGGTCCCCATCAAGGCTCGATCCATAGAAGACTAGAAAAAAGAACGGCCTGGGTCGTTCGCAATCGACCCAGGCCGCCTGTTCAGGTCACCGACCGCATCCAGCACACCAGCCATTTGCAGTAAGACCGTCCGACTTGTCGTACTTTAGCCAATTCCTTAGCTCTCTAAACAATCAATTTATCTCCAAATACTGTGACAACTCGACCACAAAGGGATATGAATAAGGTTAATCGGAGAAATTAAGCAGCTTACCTATCTGGAGGATGTATGAAGAAGTTCTGGTTCTTGCTCGTGGCGATCCTGGTGCTCTCACTGGGTCTGATCGCAGCCGGTTGTCCAGCAACTGACGACAACAGCAATGGTACCGAGGCAGAAGAGCATGACGATGACCACGATGACGACGACGAGGACGAACATGATGACGATGATTCGAATGAATCAGCGGATTCTGACGCAGATACCACAGGTGCACCTTCCATCTCGATAACCGTCCCCGAGAGCGGAAGTGAAGTCGCTGGTCCGGACGTTGAAGTCACAACCGAGGTCGAGGCATTCGAGGTCGTCAACAAGCCTGGCGAGGAAGCAGCGGAGGGCGAAGGCCATATTCACTGGAACGTGGATGGTGGACTCGACACTCCTACCTATGAGGCTGAGTTCACCGTTACTGACCTTGGAGCCGGTGAACACACGATCCAGGCAAAGCTACACAACAACGACCACACCCTCTACGAGGGAGCTGACACAGCAGAGGCGACAATAACCGTTACCGAGTAGCGTATTCGGGGCCCAAAAAGGCTCTGAGGCGAGCTCGTTGACATAGGTATTTCGCGGGTGATAGGATTAGCCAATTTACCGCATAGAAATGTTGAGAGGCCGGTTTTGACCGCATAGAAAGAATCTAAGACCCCCAGACGCCTAGCGAGGCACAAAGCCCTGCTAGAAGCGCTGGGGGTCTTTCTTTCAAAGCGACTCGAACCCAAAACAGAGAGGAGCGAATCAGGCACGTGGAAGAGATTCAAATAGGAATGGGAAAGTCCGCGCGACGAGCATACGGTTTTGACGATATCGCCATCGTTCCGAGCCGACGAACTCGCGACCCGGAAGACATCGATATTTCTGCCAATCTCGGACCGATCAAGCTTGATTTGCCCATGCTTGCTTCTGCGATGGATGGTGTTGTCAGCCCAGAGACCGCCATATCCATCGGTAAGCTAGGCGGAGTCGGAGTCCTGAACCTAGAAGGTATATTCTCAAGGTACGAGGACGCTGACGAGGTACTAGAAGAGATCGCGGCCGCAGGCAATGAATCGGCCACCCGAGTCATGCAGCGGATCTATGACAAACCACTTCGTGAAGACCTGATGGTCAAGCGAATCAAAGAAATAAAGGCATCCGGGGTCACCGTAGCGGCCTCCCTCACACCTCAGAGAGTGCAGCAGCACTATCAGCTCGCACTGGACGCTGGCCTTGACCTACTGATCATCCAAGGCACGGTCGTAAGCGCCGAGCACGTATCAACAGTGGTAGAGCCCCTGAACATCAAGAAGTTCGTTTCCGAACTATCGATTCCTGCAGTCGTAGGCGGCTGCGCATCGTACTCTACGGCCCTCCATCTCATGCGTTCCGGCGCGGTCGGCGTGCTTGTCGGGGTCGGTCCTGGTGCTGCATGCACCACCAGAGGTGTTCTGGGTATCGGCGTTCCTCAAGCAACCGCTATTGCAGACGCGGCGGCAGCTCGCATCCGTCATCTTGAAGAGACCGGCGAGTATGTGAACGTGATCGCTGACGGTGGAATGCGCAACGGGGGCGACGTATCAAAGGCAATCGCCTGTGGCGCTGACATGGTCATGATCGGCTCTCCTCTGGCCAAGGCCAAAGAAGCTCCGGGTCGTGGATATCACTGGGGAATGGCCACATTCCACCCGACTCTTCCAAGAGGAACAAGAGTCAAGACCGCGACCATCGGAACTCTGGAAGAGATTCTGATCGGGCCGGCTCATGAGAATGACGGGTCACTAAACCTGATGAACGCACTTAAGACTTCTATGGCGACCACCGGCTACGAGAACATCAAGGCCTTCCAAAAGGCCGAAGTGATGGTCGCTCCCGCGCTGCAGACCGAAGGCAAGCAGTTGCAGCGCTCCCAGCACGTCGGCATGGGCTAAGGGGGCCAAAATAACCAACAAAGATTTAGAGACCATTCTTGTATTGGATTTTGGGGCTCAGTACGCCCAACTTATCGCGAGACGAGTACGTGAGTGCAAGGTCTACTCTGAAATAGTCCCTGCTGACATCTCGGCAGCCAAGATCAAGGAGAGGGCGCCCAAGGGAATCATTCTGTCGGGCGGTCCAGCCAGTGTCTATGAGTCGGGCGCACCGGAGATCGATCCAGGTCTATTCGAGCTTGGAATACCGATCCTCGGCATTTGCTACGGGATGCAGCTGATGGCCAAGACCCTTGGCGGAAATGTTGCACATAACGACGTTGCTGAGTACGGCCACACACCCTTTAGCACGATGGGTTCATCTCCCCTACTCAAAGAGCTGCCCGAGCAGTACGACGTCTGGATGAGTCACAGAGACGGAGTGGACAAGGCTCCTGATGGATTCTCAGTGATCGGGAAGACCGAATCCACGCTGATAGCGGCCATGCACAATATTGAAAAGGGCTTATATGCAGTCCAATACCATCCCGAGGTCGGCCATACCGAGCACGGGATTGATGTGCTCAAAAACTTTCTGTATGACGCCTGCGATTGCCTACCCAGTTGGACCAGGCTATCCATCATCGAGGAAGCAATCGAAGGAATTCGTAGGCAAGTCGGCGACAATCGAGCTATCTGCGCCCTTTCAGGCGGAGTTGACTCGTCAGTGGCAGCCCTACTCTTGCAGCGTGCAATAGGCGACAAGCTGACATGCATCTTCGTCGACCATGGTCTACTTCGACATGGCGAGGGTGAAGCTGTCGAGTCGACCTTCCGTGAGCATTTCAAGATCGACCTCATTCACGTAAAGGCTCAGAAGGAATTCTTGGATGCTCTGGCCGGGGTAACCGATCCAGAGAAGAAACGTAAGATCATCGGCGAGAAATTCATTCGCACCTTTGAAGCAGAAGAAAAGAAGATCGATGACGCGAAGTTCCTTGTGCAGGGCACGCTGTACCCCGACGTGATCGAGAGTGGCACCAAGAGTGCTGCAAAGATTAAAACTCATCACAACGTAGGCGGTCTACCTGACGACATGGAATTCGAACTGGTTGAACCTCTAAGATCATTGTTCAAAGACGAGGTGCGTGCAGTTGGGGAAGAGCTCGGTCTTCCCGATGAGATCACTTGGCGCCAACCGTTCCCCGGACCAGGTCTGGCTGTCCGCATCATCGGAGATATCACCCAGGAGCGCTTGGACACTCTCCGTGCTGCCGATGCTATTGTGATCGACGAGATCAAAAAAGCTGGCCTCTATCGTGAGAT
>JAUVYG010000032.1 GCA_030603185.1 Actinomycetota bacterium
GTCCAGCCCCTCCTCTAGCAGGTTCTTGACCACGCTACGGTCGGGCTGAAGATCCAGAATGTAATACCGATTCACAAGCGCGTAGACGATCAAAACCGGAACCGCCTCGGGCTTCCGAACGCGCGGCTCGTAGTGAAGAAGCCTCAACTTATCTTTGGTGTAGACGACCTCTGAGGGGGTCTGACCGACCTCGAATTCGGGAGGATCGATGAACAGGTCCATTCCCAGCTTCAACCGCTGGAAGTCGTCGATCATATTCAGCTGGGTCACGACTTACCCCCTTTTGAAGAGGCCGTTTTCGGAGGGGTCTTTTTCTCAAGATTGCCGATCTGTTTGGTCAGATCCTTGTTCGTCGCCTCCAACTTAGCCAGCTTCTTCTCGAGCTTGGCGGTCGCCTTCTGCTCGGCCGCAGCCACTTCGGCAACCGACACCTCAAGGGAGTTCAAGGACCTCCGCAGTTCTTCCAGCTCTACCTTGGTCGGTAGATTGTTGGCTTCGCTCTGAGCCTGCCTCTGCGATTCTCTCACCGTTCGCTTGAGCGCATAAAGTTCTTTGTTGACCTCGTCGATCTCGGCTTTGGTAGGAAGATTCATCGGCTTGAGCAGGTCTTCCTCCATGGTCTCGCGACCGAACTTCTGGAGGTTCATCCAGTGCGACATCACTTCACCGAGGTCGGTCGAGAACCCCTCGGATTTGAGGTGCTCGTTGAACGTCTCGCTGTAGGTGTCCATCCATATCTTGTAGAAGTCCTTGTAGCCGTCGGGCCGGAGCTCGCCGACTAGACCTTCACCGATCTTTTCCTGGGTGCGGCGGCTCGCTTCCGTAAAAACGCTCTGAAGTTCCACGTTCGAGCTGGACCATGCGTTGATGAAATCAGCGTATGTATTCATGCCCGCCATGACCTTCTCGGTCTTCTCCCGAGCGGGCCCTACTCCGGGGGTCTCCCAGAACCTACCCAGGGTTCCCTTGTAAGTCTCAGCCCAGAGGTCGAAAAGCTCTTGGGTCGAGGCTGTAGCTGTTCGCTCCAAAATTATCCCTCCGAGCCGGCGCCGAAGTTCTTGCCCCACATCTTGGACATGCGAGCAAAGTTATCGGTGTTGATCTTGGCCATCGCTTTGATCGGCTCCATGGTGTCCTTCATCGGTCCCTGCATCGGCATGTCCTCGAAGAAGCTGCCAAAGGCCTTCTCGTAGATCTTCATCCATAGGCCATAAAACTCTGTGTCCATCTCTCCGCCAGGTGTCTCAGCGGACATTGCGCTGGTCTTCTCGGCCATGTTCTCGAGAGCCGCGATCCAGGACTTGTACATGTTCAGATATACGTCGGTGCTCTGGACGAAGCTATCGAACACCTCTTTTGTGGGCTGCACGGACTCGACATATTTGCCGTACGTATCTTGGTAGGTCTCGCTCCAGAGCTGGAAGAACTCCTCGTACGCCTCGGGCCTGACGTTGCCCTCGGTCAGCTCGACTTCCTTGCGGGAAAGCTTGGATGCAGCGTCTACCCATGGCTCATATAGCTTTGCGTAGGAATCACGCCACAGTCTCGATATCTGGACAAAGCTTTCAAGATATACATCCGGTACTCCGGTGTACTTCTCGACGATCTCTTTGGTGCTTTCCATGCTCGAAAGCTCGAGAGTCTGGTCGAAAATCTTCTCGTATGTGCTCATCCAGGAGTCGTAGCGCTCGCGGAACTGATCGGAATCTGGCTCGCCCTTCAAAGCTTCCTTGGTCGCCTTGATGTTCTCGTCCAGATCGGACACCCAGGACTTGTACAGCTTCTGGGAGCTTTCCGCTGTCGTAATGAAAGCCTTCAAAGTATCCTCGTCGAATTCATCAGGAGCTGTCGGCACGAAGCCGCCAAGATTCTCGCGGCTGGTCTTGGACCACTCGTCCCAGAACTCCTCATAGTGCTCGGGAGTCGGTTCCTTAGATATCTCGACCGCTTTCTCGGCGAGCGCTCCGGTGGTTTCTATTATGGGCTTCTGCAGACGAAGGAAGGAGTCCTCCCACATTCTCGAAACCTCTGCGTAACTGTCGGTCCAGGTCTTTAGAAGGACACCCTGATTCTCACCGTTCTTCCGTTCTGTGTCGGTCGCACTTTTGGCCATGCCTAGCACACTTCCTTTACTTCTCTGGTCCATGTTCTCTGCTTCTGAGCAAGAGAACTTATCCCCACGAGAGAAGGGGCTAAACGGGTTGTGTTTCCAGCGGTCGAGCCATGATTGACGGCAGCTCAAGCATTGATGGCTGAGGTTGTATGAGGTGATGCGCTCGGGATTGTTTGCGGTTACAGCTGAGCTCGATCATGGGTGGTTTGGGGGCGTGGTGATAAATATATTTCTTGGATGATCGGGCAAAGGCAATGGCCGCTCAACCATTTATTGGTGTTAATCTCCACCGGCCCATAGGCTGTCCCGGCGACCGCTTAAGACGATAAGTTGTATATGGAGGTGATCGGGGTGAATGAACCGGGAAGACGAAAGTTTCTAGGGGTGCTTGGGGTAGGTGTCGGGCTCGTGGCGACAGGCTTCGCGTCCGTTCCATTCGTACAGAGCCTGGCGCCGAGCGAGAACCCGTGGGTGTCGGGGCGCCTACTCGCAATTGATCTCAGCGACATTCCCATGGGCGAGATGAGAATTTTCGAGTGGAACCGGACACCGGTGATGGTGATCAATCGACTTAAAGAGTGGACGGACTCGGTGGCAGACTTGGAAGCCGAGATGTTTCCTGAGGACCACCCGCGGCAGCAACGGCCACAGTGGCTAATCGTAGACGGAACCTGTACTCACCTAGGATGTCTATCCTCTTGGACTGTGGGCCGGGAAGACGATGTGATGAGCGCAGAGCATCCCTTCTGGTGTAACTGCCACGGAGCGGCCTATGGATTTGCCGGAGAGGTTCTACGGGGGCCAGCACAAGACCCTCTCCGCGTCCCTCTCCATTACTTCGTAGACAACACGACGGTTGTGGTCGGCACGGATGATCCAGCTGCTGTCCCCCAGGTTCCTCCAGTTACTATGACCGGTCGCACCCAGAAGCTACCAGCCAACGGATACTGATCAGCCTAGTTACCAACCTCCCGAAATTGGGCATTATCATTCCAATGCAATAAATGCTTTCCGGGAGTTAACTTGGCAGCTCGTCGTTCACTGATAATCGGGGCTATTGGTCTGGTCGTCTTTATGGTGATACTCACCGGCTGCAATGTCGTGGGCGGTGCGGTCTCCGGAGAAGTCATCAAGGAACAACGCGAGGTTGATGAGTTCACAAAGATCGACCTCAAAGGCACTGGCACTTTGACAGTGGCCCAAGGTGACACAACCGAGCTCGAGATTATCGCCCGCGAAGGTGCGATTGACAACATCACCACCAAAGTCAGCGGAGACACCCTGCGCATCAGCTACAAGAGGTTTTCCTTCTTCCAGCCTTTTAGTGGCCCAGTGGAGTTCAGGATCACAACTCCGGACCTGAACGCCGTGAAGATCTCTGGCAATGGGAACCTCGAGATGACTGAACTGGACACCGATGAATTCAGCTTTAATGTCGATGGGTCCGGCAGAGCAGACATCGAGGAACTGCTCGCGGAGACTCTATCGATCGACGTAAACGGCTCAGGCCGCTTCAACGCAGCTGGGGAAGTGGATGATGTCAGCATCGAGATCAACGGGTCCGGCAACTTCCAGGGCTCGGATATTGATGCTCAAAACGTAATTATTCGGATATCGGGTTCTGGCAAAGCCGAGGTCAGCGCAGAGGAGCGGCTCGACGTGTATATCTCTGGCTCGGGTAATGTCGAATACTCGGGCCGGCCCCGGATCGACCAGAGGATCACAGGCTCTGGAAGCGTCCAGAACACCGACGAATAATACATAACCATTTGACATATATAACCACTATGGTTATGTTTAGCCTCCCGTAAACCGGCTCGGGCGTTAAAGCCTTTGCCACAACCCCGAACGAAAAGGAGCCCTATGTACTGTGACCAGTGCGAACAGGCCGCGAAAAGTGTAGCTTGCGACACCATCGGTATCTGCGGAAAATCCCCCGAGGTCTCGGATGCGCAAGATGAACTCATCGAGGTTCTGAGCCAACTATCCCATTGGGCGAACATCGATCGTCAGTCCGGAAAGACCGATCCGGTAGTGGATGAGTTCGTCACCAACGGCCTCTTCTCAACCATCACCAACGTCGATTTCGATATCGACTCGATCAATGATCTGATCAGCCGAGGCAAAGAGTTGCTACCCGCAGCAACCGCTCCAACTTCGACGAGTACCGACGTTGACATTGAGTCACTACGCAAAATCCTCCTCTACGGAGTCAAGGGGTATGCCGCGTATGCTCACCACGCTGCGAATCTGAGTCGAGGTTCTGACGAGATCACTGCCTTCACTCACAAGGCGCTAGCCGCGACCCTTGATGACTCGCTGGACGCAAACGCTATGCTCGCGCTATGTCTCGAATGCGGACGCATCAACTATCTAACGATGGAGCTCTTGGATCGAGCCCACACCGACCACCTCGGGCACCCCGAGCCGACAGTCGTTAGCACGGGCACTATAGCCGGCAAAGGCATCTTGGTGTCCGGGCATGACCTTCGGATGCTCCAGGAACTGCTCAAACAGACCGAGGGCAAGGGAATCAATGTATACACTCACGGTGAAATGCTCCCCGCCCATGGCTATCCACAGCTCAAGAAATACACCCACCTCGCCGGCAACTACGGTGGGGCATGGCAGGACCAGGCCAAGGAATTCCCCGCATTCCCCGGCGCCATTATCTTCAACACCAACTGCATACAGAAGCCGGCATCCAGCTACACCGATCGCCTCTTTAGCTGGGGACTCGTGCAGTGGCCAGGTGTTGCCCACATTGACGGTTGGGACTTCACAGAGGTCATCGATAAGGCCCTTGAGAGCGACGATGTTAAAACGACCCCCGGTCAGAACATCACAGTCGGCTTCGGCCACAACGCGGTACTCGGTCTCGCCGACAAGGTGATCGACGCGGTAAAGGGCGGGGACATATCCCACTTCTTCCTAGTGGGAGGCTGCGACGGAGCCAAGCCCGGCCGCAACTACTACACAGAGCTGGCCGAGAAAGCTCCAAAGGACACGGTCATCCTGACACTTGCTTGCGGCAAGTACAGGTTCAACAAGATGGACCTGGGCGATATCGGAGGCATCCCACGTCTTCTAGACGTTGGACAATGTAACGACGCTTACTCTGCTATCAAGATCGCGGTTGCTCTAGCCGAGGCATTCGAGTGCGATGTGAATGAGCTTCCTTTGTCTTTGATCCTATCCTGGTACGAGCAGAAAGCGGTCGCGATCCTGCTAACCCTGCTTCACCTCGGTATCAAGAACATCAAGCTCGGACCGACTCTTCCCGCTTTCGTCAGCCCGAACGTTCTCGATATCCTGGTTAGCGAGTACGGTCTTGGCCCGATAACCACAGCCAAGGCAGACATTGATGCCGCTCTCGCTGTGACTGTCTAGAAACCAATTCAGCGACGGTAAACAAAGGGACCCCGAGAGCAACGCGCTCTCGGGGGTCCTTCGTCGTTGCAGTAGACCAAGTAGGTTAGCCGCTCTGCCTGAGATCCCGTCTCTGGAACATTACGACTGCGAGACCGATCAGCACGACTGATATTCCTAGCAAGATCGCACCGTTGCCCCAGTCCATCCCGGTCATCAGGGGATCTGTGTTCAGGTAGTAGTAGAACGGTGATATCTGGGCGACACCAGCGAGATCCTCGTTGATAGTCGCTAGTGAATTGAGCACGTGAGCTACGATTCCTGCGCCGACTGCTCCGAAAATGGCTACCCTGGTCCGCCCGGTTGCAGCGCTCAGCAGCAGAGCCAAAGACCCGAACGTGAGTCCCACAAGAGTCGATAGCAGTGTAGTAGCGGCGATATTGCCGACCGACATGTCGAGGCTTCCCACGGCTGAGCCGAGGGATACTCCTGCCCAGGTAGCAATCCCGATGGCGATGGAAAAGAGAACCATGGTCCCAGTCTTCTCGAGCAATACTCGTGTACGACTGATTGGATTTGCGAGCAAAAGGCCCATGGTCCGACGAGCCTCCTCACCGGCAAGTGCTTTGGCCCCTACGGCGATCGCAACGATCATCACCGCAGCAGGTGCCATCATTCCGAAGGTCTCGATCTGATACCAGCCTTCCGGTGTACTCAGGTCCCCGCCTCCGAACAGGGCCAGCAGTTCAGCAGGAAAGTCTCTGAAGGCATTAACAGCTTCGGGTGGGAGCGCACCATACATCGGTCCCAGCATGAGTCCCATCATCGCGAACATTGCGATAGAGATGATGATGAATACGCCCTGGTGCTCGGTTGCTGTCTTCAGTGCAATGGATGAAACACGAGCAGATCCGGCGAGCTTCTCAGTGACTTTTTGGGTCAGGCGATTGGCGCGAAGACGATCAATAAGTGTGACTGCTACTGACTGACTCTTCAGATCCCGACGATTCACTCCGACCAGTGCGGCCACAGCGAAGGCAACGGTTCCTCCGAGAAGTGCAGCGACATGACCCCACTCGATCCCGTTGAGTACAGGATTGCTGCTATTGAAGTAGTACCAGGGGAAGGCCTTTGCAACGTCTTCGTACCCCTCGAGCATGGGCAGGAATCCCACGGCAAAGAATGAAACGACCAGCACACCAGCGGTGATTCCAGAGGCCGATCCCTTACTTCCGGTCCAGGCACCAATGGCCACAGCTAGGAATCCGTGGAATAGAACAAGTGCATACATATGAAGCATCAGTGCAGTTACATCGAGCCCACTGATCTCGACTCCGAGCATCGACGAGATCGGGTACACCAGACCCCAGATCACAAGAGTTCCGATTGTGATAATGACCCACATCGACGCAGTCTTGGCCGCGAGAACCTGGGTACGACTCTTGGGATTTCCTAGAAGGAGGCCCATCGTTCCATCTCTCTCTTCGCCAGCGATCGAGGCAGCGCCCATGGAAATCGCCATGGCTGCCAAAGTGATCGCTCCGTAGAATCCGAGGATAGCTCCGATAGCGAGGCCACCGACGTCGATATTTTCAGCGAGTCCCAGTAGAGATAGGTAGGCCTCGGGTAGCTCCTGATAAATTGAGAGATCGATGTCGCGATAGACCGCCATGCCAAATAGGAACATCAGCATCAGACTGCTTATGGCAATTGTCCAACCCTTCCAGCGATCTAGGGTCGTCTTAAAGAATATGTTGGCAAGCATTAGGAGGTCGCCTCCTCGTCCCGATAGTAAGTGAGGAATATCTCTTCGAGATCTGCCTCATGAGTGCTGATGTCCACGATGGTGTAGTTCTTGTCCGCGGTTTGGAGCAAGGCGCCCATGTCACCGTCGAAATCCATCGAGACATCGTGATTCTCTACTAGGACATCACGCACCCCGGCCACGGCTGCAAAGATCGATGCATCCGGACTCTTGTCCAGCTCGAACTCGACACGACGCATCGCCTTGGACCGAAGATTGGCCACTGTTTCCACAGCGACTAGAAGACCGTGGCGGATGATGCCGACACGGTCAGCCACACGCTGTACTTCAGAGAGCGTGTGGCTGGACAAAAATATCGTTGTCCCGGTGGCTGCCACCTCTCGCATCATCTTTTGAATTTCCCGCTGAACGAGTGGATCCAGTCCACTGCTGGGCTCGTCCATGATGATCACTTTCGGATGATTCATGAATGCCTGGATCAAGCCGACCTTCTGGCGGTTACCCGATGATAGGTCGCCCACTTTCTTGGACAGATCAGCATCGAGCCTCTCGGCTAGCTTCTCTACGTAATCCCACTCGACCCCTCCGCGAAGGTTCGCGAAGTAGGTGATCGTGTCGCGTCCGGTCAGACTGGGGTACATGGCGAGATCGCCCGGCAGGTAACCAATGTCACGGCGAAGCTCGACTGAGCTGTCATGTGAGTCGAGCCCCAGGATGGTAGCCTTCCCGGCGGTCGCGCGAATCTCGTCCATAATCGTCCTGATACAAGTGGTCTTGCCTGCCCCGTTAGGTCCCAGGAATCCAAAGATCTCACCCGCGGCAATTTCAAGGTCCAGCCCGACCAATGCTTTGACCGAGCCGTAGTGCTTGGTAAGCCCCTCGATCTGGATTGTCGCTTCCTCACTCATTTGCTTCCCCTCCTGGTCGCCGTGCCCCTTGAATTAATAATTCCCAACATCATCATGCTTCACGCCCTTTCCGGCCGGCGCGAAGCCGAGCCGCCTTCGCTGCTTTAATAGCCTCTCTAACACCTTTGTCGGTTCTTCCGAGAGAACCTATCTCAACCCCGAGCATCCGCTCGATGGTCTCTAGATAGAACTCGGTCCGACGAATCAAAACGTCCGGGTCCGCGTTCTCGTCTTCAATCAGGTTCTTGAGATTCTTCTCGGCCATATGGACTCGGTATACATAGATGAATTCAGCCGCGTCCACCGGCGAAGTGACGGCGAAATCCCCCTCGGATACTCCTTGTTCGATGATCCGAGCGAAAAGGGGCACTCCGAGCTCCATGCTTCGCTGATTCATCCGGTCCCGATAGATCAAGTTCTCAGGGAGATGAATGAATCGAGACATCTCAAACAGTGAATCCATCTGTTCGGCTTTGATCTGTGCAGCTTTTGATATCAGTGATTTGAACTTCTCGATCCCCGAAAGTGTCGTGTCCTCGACCAGGGCGGTAAGTTCTCGTACTCCAAGCTCAGACATACGATCCACGACGGAATCCAACAGCTCCTCTTTGGATTTGAAGTAGTGGTAAAAGGTGCCTTTTGAGATATCCAACTCAGAGATGATCGCAGCAACAGATGTGCCCTCATATCCGAGAGTCCCGAATAACTTCTGAGCGCAGTCAATGATCTCGCCTCGCCTCTCGGCGTGGGCTTTTACCACTCTTGCCATTCGGATTCACCTCTCTCTGTCGATAGACCCGTGGTCTAGACTGACCGTCGGTCTAATCATACCCCCACCCGACTGGCTGTCAAACATCGAAGCGTACAGTCACTAGCGGGTATAACTAGCGGGTATATAAGAGAGTGCTGGAGGATAAAAGGAGATGCAGAAGAGTGAGCAATGTTATTTGGCTGCTCATCGCCCTAATGGGAGTAGCCGCCGTCGTAGTGGGCGCCTATCTGTTCAGGGGCAACCTTGGCAGTGACAGATCCAACCATAGAGATCCGTTACTTCCGCTGGGAGTCGCGTTCATGGCTATCGGCTTTGGCGCAGAAACCCCTGCCCTATGGGTGCTGGGAATAGTCTTCCTGGTAGTTGGGGCTATCAATAGGCGAGGCCCAAAAGCGGAACCCGGAGACCACTATAAGGAAGCCGAGCAGGATCGCAGGATGGACCGTAAATCTGCATAGAACCGCTCGCTAGACCTAATCAGCTACAATCAATCGAGGTACTAAGCTGGGGATCTAGGGGGTAGTTCATGTTCGGACTCGGTTCTGTTGAAATGGCTTTTATTCTGCTTGCCTTGGGGGTTATCGGCTTCGGTCTGATTTCTATGGGCCAGAAGGCAGCTGCAAAGGAAAAAGCCGAAGCAGAGCCTGCTCTCACTTCCTCTCCTCTTTCGGAGAGGTTCCACGGTCACTCCAGCATTGAGGCTGCTGCTCCAAGCCCCGAGTTCACCAGATATTGCGAACGCTGCGGAAACTCGATCGAAGATCCCAAGGCTTTCTGCCCTTACTGCGGAGTACAGCTCTAGCCTTGCGGGGGGCTCCATTAGCTTGGTGCTTCGACCAACCGCTTCCGGGGTGTCATTAGGCCAGGTTGAATTCCAGCACTACAATGGTTCCTTGGTCATCGGTGGCAAGCGACAACTGATCGCAAATGTCTAGCATGATTGTGAAGCCCATACCAAGTGACGACTTAGTAGAGAACCCGGCGACCAGAAGAGCCTTGGGTAAGTGTAAAAAGTCTATTCCATTTCCATTGTCTCGCACGGCCAGTTGCATCGCAGAAGAACCGCCACTCGACTTCATGTGCATCTGGATCCGGCAGGTACCGGCATGCTTGACTCCGTTGGTGACGGCTTCTCCGATAGCAGTGATTGCACGGCCGACCCCAGTCATCTCAGGACAGTATTGACCAATCTCGTCCTGAACAAACCGCCGCGACCCCTCAAGTTCCGAGGGGTCCGTCACCGACATCGTGCTCCCCACCGGCTCACCAAGCATATCCTCAAGGTCGTGCCGACTACTAACAACAAGCTTCTCCTGTGTGACCGCTTCAATAACATCTGAGTACGCTCTTTTGACCTTTTGCTCGTAAGCGCCGACCTCGTGCTCAAGCTTCTTCTGGGCTGAAATATCGGTAATCGTCACCAGAGTCTGATTAGAGGCCGGTGCTATGGAAACGATTGTGTTGAGAGGCCTCCCCTTGAGGGTGACCATCTGCGCCTCGATATCGACATGAGAGTCACCCTTGGCCATGGCTTTCAGGGTCGTTCGAAGATCCCCCATTGAATCGGGAACCAAGACTTTAGAGTACTCAAGTAGCATCTGCTCTTTTGAGTCTGCCTCGAACATCTCTACCGCCGTGTCGTTAACGTCAATCACCTCTAGCGTGGATAGAATCTCGGGCCACCCTTCCGGGGGACTCTCGTTCAGTCGCTCAAATGCATCGATAACCGGGGCTAGATTCACCACCCAAATCGAGACCGGGGCTCCATTGAAGACCTCATAGTAGCGAAGCCGACTGTCTTCGGCGGCTCGCAATGCGCCCCGCAAATGTTCGGATAGTGTTCGAGCGATTACGGCTATCAAGACCATTGCTAGTACCACTAATGCCAGATCATAGATATCGGTCTCGTAGACAAGCGGAGTCTCGTACATGCCATACAATTCGCCGACCACAATTCCTGTGATCAAAGCTACAACCACGCCGGTGATACCGATTAACCACTTGGTTTCAAAGAGAAGACTCGCCGCAACGATGACGGCCGGGAACAACAGAATGGCATGGTCTCTAATGCCAAAGCTTAGGATGGCTAGATAAGTTATGAGTACCAGCGCTGTCATCATCAATATGGCAGCTGATACCTCAACATTTCCAGCGCGTAGAAATGTGTAACCGATTACAAACACCGCCAGGGCTACAGACATTGCCACGGCTGCATCCGGAACTGGTACGAGCAGCATCACAATCACGCCCAACGATCCGAGGAGGAACGAGGCGTGGAAGATTATTTCCAAGGATTGGCGCATCTTTGCTCTTCTATCGAGCACGCCAGAATCGTCCACTAGAACCTCACTCACTACCTCGGGCCCGACGCACCGACTAGCCCTTCCTATACCCAACTGCTGATTTACGCATCGCGGTCGCAGTCGCTCACGACTGCTTTTTCACCGCCTCTTTTGGGGAGCCAGATCGCGATTCCTGTAATGCCATCGATTCTTTTGGCCTGAAAGAGGATTGCCTGTGGCGAGTGGCCAAGGACAACAAGGATGTCTCAGCTTGTTCGTTGGTCAGTGGAGAGGCCGCCCAAGGCTGGTGCGTTACTTTGGCTGCCGAGCCGCCTGATGGCGACATCAATCTGTGCAAAACCGTGAAAGACCACTTTTCGAATGCTCGGTGCTATGCCACGCACGCTGTCCACCAGGATGATCAAAGCGTATGCGATGATGCGACCCACCCGCAGACCTGTGTCGGGCAGATGAAATTCCTTACCGACTATGGGCCAAAACCGTAAGCGAGCCTGGTGCGGCGCAGAATGCGTGGGGTGTTAATTCGTTATCCGAGCAAACCCGCGGGTTTCGTACATGGCTTTACCCTTGTAAGTCACCCCGACATCTACGAGTATGTCCCAGTCATCCGGCAGATCGCTGATGTCTTGAAACATGCCGGTGACACCATCGAAGTTGGTAACGTCACGCATCGTGCGAATCTGTTCCGGAAAATCCCAATTGGAGGCGACTGCGGCCCCCTTGATGGGATCCCCGTACTGATCAAGTGCCTTTGTCACAAGCATTATGTAGTCTTCATGGGTCTGAACCTCCGTTGAAAGTTCCACAGAGGTTAGCTGTTGGTTTATTGCTGGGTTGGTGTACTGCACCTCGCTTGATATAACGGCTGAACCCCATGTAGCCAAGCGATATATGGCCGATTGATACGGATTGAACTTCACATATCCCGTACTTGAAGTTTTGGCGCTACCCGCCCAAATCCACTTGCTACCATCCCATTTCTGGAGGTACACCCACTGACCTGTGATTGGGTCGCCATATCCATCTCTGAATACCCCATGCACCCTGGAGTTGGTCCAGATGGAGGAGGTGGACCCGGTCTTTGGGACCATATTCGAGAGTAGCTGTGAACCCTCGGTCCCCAAACGATAAATACTGGACGAATAGTTTTGGAACCAGTATGAGTAGTAACCGTTCGCATCAGTTTTCACTGTTGCCGCCCACTGCCAGTGGTAGTGACCAAAGCCCTCATCGTACCCGCTCTGCAAATACAGAGTGGCATTGGAGTAGGAACCGTCCGGCCCCCCATATTTGCCATGCACCTTGGTCCATTGCCCATAACGGGTTTTCGGCCTGTAATTGTTCCAGGCCGAAATATTGTCGGTAAGAGTGACTGTCGTTTCATTCGAAACGGTTCCATTAGTGTGCATGGCCCGATACCTTCGTGGTGACTGCTCAGTGTAGATCCACTTCTGGTAGTAACCGTTCTTATCCGGTTCCTCCCAGGCGATGAAGCGCCAGGTCGATCCGTCCCAGTACTCAAGGGTGATCTGATCGCCTTCGACCGGAACTCCCGACTCTTCAAAGGCTGTTCCCGCCAACTTTGTCCATTGCCCAAAGGGCACTTCGTTGGATCTTGGCCAGAGGGTGACTTCGGTGGATACTCCGTAGCTTCGAGTCACTGAAGAATCTGAGACCTCGCCGGCACTGGCAGTGCCGATCATTCCCAAAATCAAAAGTAGTGTAACGCTCAAAAGTGTCGTGCTTCGCCGCATGTATCCCCCTGAAGAATCGATGTCCCTATGCTTGAGTTTAGGCTAAGCGCTGGATGTCAGCTAATCCAGAGATATTCTGCCTCTGAACTGGCCACTTTGCTATGACACTCAACTGGTGCCATCTTCTATTCAGTGTGAATTCAATCGGGGGGATTGTATGGGCAGAGCACCCGAGGCCTTGGCGGTGGCGATTGTACTATTGATCTTGGGCGCGACTGCCACCATAGTCACTTTTCAAGAATACGAGCATGCCCATGGTGTGTTCTCGGCCGCCCAAGTACACAAATCGAAGGTCATCGCCATCGCATCCGCAGAGGAATACGGTCCTTGGTTGAGATCGACATCGCCCCCGGACCCATTCAGTCAGCTCAATCTGGACCCCAATGGGCTCGGTATATCCCGCGACGTCATGATGATCGCACTGCACAGGGATGACGGATCTGAGTCCAAGCCCATCAATCTAGGAACCAAGAACTGGAGTTATATCGGCTCTATTGAGCCTGATAAACTGCTGTTCATTGCCAATGAGGGCAATGTTACTTACGACGCATTGGTCATCGATACCGTGTCCGAGGCTATATGGCTGGAGACGCAATACGATGGCTCCCCCGGTAGTCCCACTATGGTCTGCGGCAAGAAAGCCTATGCGCCATATAGGTGGGGATTCTGGGAGGTCCCAGAGATGTACGAGATTTCAGGGGTGGATGGTAGTTCTACGGTCATCCAAGTCCCCTGGTACGAAGGGGGGCCTGAACAATCGCTTGAGATCAGACCACTAGGCTGCCTCGGCGATGGAAGACTTGTTGTCAGAACCATTGAAGGCATTCACCCCAACAACATTGCTACCAGAGAGGACATGCTCTATCTCTATTCCCCGGATTCGAAGGCGTTTCAAAGGCTTACGCAGCCCAAGCATTCAGAGGACGCCGAGGGATACGAGTCTGTCCGAGTATCCGAGGTCCACTCAGACACTTTTTACACCTATGAGCGTCGTGGCACCAAGGATCGAAGCGATAAAACTGTGACCCACACGATAGAGGCGTTTCGCGACGGGGCCCTACTATGGAGTCGGCCGGTCACGGGGGACATTGGATACACCCCAGGAACAATCGGTCCCGAGGTTGATGGCATCATCAACGTTGGTGTCCACCCGCATCAACCGCGCGAGGGCTGGAGCCGTAGTCGGGCTCATCAAATTCACACCATTGAGAATCCCGATGAATTCAAGACACCACCCCAGCGTCGTGGCGACGTGGAGCCCGAAGTAAAGAAACCACGCCCGAGCTACTCCATCGATCTTGATATCGAGACCGGTGAGATTCTCAACATTCAGCAATACACGCGAGAAATCGTTCGATAATTTGCGGGAGTCAAGAGCCATTCGCTAGAGCTTGAATGAATGTAATAAGATGAAGCCTAACGATGGGGACGTTGATAAATATGGGGGCCACCAGTGGTACTGACTCGATTCAGCTATATTCTTGCAGCTCTATTAGTGGCGGTCATTGTGATCGTCATCTCAAGCACCGAGGCGCGCGCTCAAACCGATTACTCCTATATATCGAAGTGGGGGATCGACAACGCTGACAGTGGAACCACCCTAAGCAGCATGGGAGTGGACTTCAGCACTACGAACGGAAGGCTCTACTCAGCTGACACCCTAAACGATCGAATCGTCATGTTTGATCCCAATAGCTCCCCTAATAACGGCACGCTGAGAGGCAGCTTCGGTTCAAATGGCTCAGCCGCCGGGCAGTTTGACGGGATCGGCGGCCTAGCCGTTGCTCCTAATGGCAAGGTCTACGTCTCGGACACCGGGAACAATCGCGTACAAGCATTCAACAAGAACGGCTCCTTTTTGGGGAGCTGGCCGGTTAGCACTCCCCGGGCGATAGCGGTAGCGCCAAACGGTGAAGTCTACGTGATCGACGATGACTTCGGGATCAACAGGTACTCAAGTGGAGGAATTCCTTTGGGTAACACAGGAGGTCTAGACGCCTCTGACCTTACAGTTGACCCCGATGGCGAGGTCGCTTACATATCTCCTCGCTGGGCCACGCTAACCGTCCTCGATTCCTCCCTGGGCAGTGAACTACGAGAGTGGGACCTACCCTGTAAGGATGATGGCGGGCTCGACATCTGCTGGGGTGGCTCAGCTATTGACTCCGATCAGTTCGGCAACTTCTACGTTGCCAACGGCTGGGTCGACAAGATCCATAAGTTCGGAAACGATGGAACCGACCTAACCTTCTGGGGTGAACCCGGCACGGGGAATGCTCAGCTAGGGAACGTCAGAGGGATAGCGGTCAGTCCTGCCGGTAACGTGTTCACAGCCGATGAAGCACTGGACCGCATCCAGAAATGGGCGCCCATAGGGGGCATCGATCTCAAAATATACGATAGATACGCCGATTATGAGTCCCATGAAGATGGATGGGCCGAGATCAGAGGTTGGCTCAAATCGGACTCGGTCGGTATCCGCAGGTCACCGGTGTATATCCAAAAGAGAATAGACAGCTCCAGTCCCTGGCAGTGGCATGCGACCGTTTATACTTCCCCCACGGGATTCATCGATAAATGGTTCAAGGTCAATGACACCTATCAATACAGGGCCGTGTTCCCTCGAGGGGCCGGGACTAAGTCCAACATAATCACGATCGATATCACAAAGGCCATCACCGCCTGGAATCCATACCCGAAGATCACCTATGGAGGCTGGACGAGAATCCATGGCCTCTTGGATCCACGGAGCGATTGGAAATATACGAACCAGACAATGGTGAGCCTTGAAGTATGGGACTACGCAAGTAGCACCTGGAGGCGAAAGGCCACAACGACGTCGAGTGGAACTGGATACTACTCGTTTTGGTTCAAACCCTATGGCACTTCCCATTATCGAATGACAGCGTGGAATCAACGGTTCATCTCCGACCAGGTGACCAAGACAGTCCGTAAAAAGGTGACGATGACCCCATCGACCTGGAACATGGACCTGGGCGATACCAATACGATCAATGTTGAGATTGAGCCCAAGCACGAGGGATCGATCGCCTTTCTTCGTGAGTGGAACTCCGCTCAACAGAAGTGTGTGTGGGTTAAGACGCTCACTATGAGCAGCTCATCGCGCGCCAGTTACAGCTGGACACCAAGCACAGCGGGTTGGCATGCCCTGCGGGTGTTCGCCCCTCATCACTGGGATCACACCTGGAACGACAGTCGTGTCCACTGGATCAAGGTGAATTAGTCTAGGGGTTGGGCACAAAGGACGTGGGTGTGAATATACCTTTGCTCTTGTACTCGACATAAACGTTTACTTTGACCCGATACCCCTGAGACACGTTCTCGATCGTGGCCGTATTTGAAGCAACACCATCGGCTCGGGTTTTTGAGTACACGTGTATCTCTTGGTTGTTCTCTAACTTCCATCGGGTACTGACATCAGCGTCCCTTATGGGATTTCCGGACTGATCCAGGACCTTCGTGGTTAGGGTGACGTTGGTCTCTTGCGGATTCGTCAACGAACTGTCGTATGAGGACAACACCTGGGCGAAACCGGGGTAGGTGTACTCAACAGTGCTCGAATGGAGCGATGACCACCAAGTCACCGCCCTGTAAATTGCAGAATATGGCGGTGTGAAGTTCGCGTATCCGGTACTACTGGTCTTCCTACCTTCTCCCCTCCAACTCCAGCCCCCATGAAGCCATTCCGACAGGTACACGGTCTGATTCTTCACCGGATCGCCGAATCCATCTTTTAGCACTACGTGGATCTTAGAGTTTGCCCATGCGGTGGCTGTAGAACCTTTCTTGACCACCTGGTTCGAGACCACGGCCGATCCATGTGTCCCCATTCGGTAAGTTTCGGTTCTGGGTGACCTGAACCAAGCAGCGTAGTAGCCGTTCTCATCAGTTTCGACTGTGTTCACCCAGTACCACCAATCAGAACCCGGCGCGCTCAGCTTCTGAAGATAAAGAGTGGCACCGGATTTGGGGCCGAACGATCCTCCGTACTTGCCATGCACCTTGGTCCACTGGTTGTAGCGAGTTATCGGCCGGTAGTTGTTCCAGGCAACGATATTCTCGGTCAGCTCAATGGTTGCCTGGTTCGA
>JAUVYG010000046.1 GCA_030603185.1 Actinomycetota bacterium
TTGTCCGACCAGTAGCAGATAGGTACTTTGCGAATGTCGGGCAGAACATCAAAGTCCGATTCGATAGGGAATCAGGGAAGCTGCTGATCGAGGTTCAATTGGATCAGGTAGAGCAGTGATAGATCTTCATATCCATTCAACCGCGTCCGACGGCAGCCTCAGCCCCGAAGAGATTGTCGCCATAGCCGCCCAAAAAGGTCTGTCGGCTATCGCAATCGCTGATCATGACAGTGTAGAGGGGGCGGCAACCTTGATGGGGCACAAGCTCCCAATAGAGTTGGTCCCCGCCGTTGAGGCGAGCTGCGACCTGGACGGTCGCGACATTCATATGCTTGCCTACTTCCCCGATCTTGAGGACAGGGTGTTCTCAAGCTATATGGCACGTCTACGCGAGGAGAGAGTGGTGAGGGCAAAAGAGATATTCGCCCGCCTCTCAGCTGTGGGCGTTGAGATACCTGATGCAGATGAGTTCCTCAGTGGCTCCACGAAGCGAAGCATTGGCAGGGGATTGATCGGGAGATTGCTGGTTAGAGCCGGTGTGGTCTCTAACATGAAGGAAGCATTCTCGAAATATCTGTCTAAGGGGCGTCCGGGCTATGTACGCAGATCAATGATGAGCCCCACAAATATTATTGAGATCATTAGGAACGCGGGTGCGGTCCCAGTCGTTGCTCATCCAGGGGTCACAGGACTCGAATTTGACAAGCTGGCAACTCTCGCAGACCTAGGAGTCCTCGGAATCGAAGTTCTTCACCCGGAGCACTCCCCTGAGGAGGTAGAGAAGTACTCTCGAATTGCTGGTGAGCTCGGGCTTGTGCCGACCGGAGGCTCGGACTGCCACGGTACTGACTCCAGGGAAGGTATGTCGATTGGATCTCTTGAGGTCCCGGACTCTTGGCTCGAAGAGCTCCGCGCTCTATCTGGCAAAGATAAGAACGGAGCACACAATGGGTAAGGCCCACCTGATCACATTCGGATGTCAGATGAACAAGTTCGACAGCGAAAGGCTGACCGGAGTTCTGACAGATGCCGGATACCAGATGACCGACGACCCTGAATATGCGGATGTGATTATTTTCAATACCTGTTGCGTGCGGGAAAGCGCTGACGATCGATTGTATGGGAGGCTAGGGCAGCTCCTGCCCGCAAAGGAGCGCCGACCGGATCTGTTGATCGCGGTTGGCGGCTGCCTCGCCCAAAAGGATAAAGACATTGTGCTGGATAGGGCTCCCCATGTTGATGTGGTGTTCGGTACCCACAACTCCTCTGAGCTTCCGCAGATGCTGGATGAGGCCGCCATGGGTCATTCCATCATCAGGGTGCCGATCGAGACCGGGTCCGCCGAGGAGCAGTCTGATTCCGAGTACCGACAAGAGCGGGTCAGAGCATGGCTCCCGATCACTGTAGGGTGTGACAACTTTTGCACCTACTGCATCGTTCCCAAAGTGCGGGGGAGGGAGCGGTCGGTACCTATGGGCACCCTCATCGCTCGAGCTAAGGAGCTTCGCGCGGATGGAGTGGTCGATCTCACCTTGCTGGGTCAGAACGTGAATTCGTACGGTAGAGACTTATACGGAGAAACAAAGTTCGGCGAGCTTCTAGAGGCCCTGGATGAAAGCTCCGGCATTCCACGCATCAGGTTCGCTACGTCACACCCCAAGGATTTCTCGGACCGGATCATTGAGACGATAGCGAACTCGAACAGTATATGCCCCCAGATACACCTGCCTTTTCAGGCAGGATCCAACAGGATATTAGGGCAGATGAAGCGTGGGTATGATCGAGAGTGGTATATGGGGCGGGTAGAGCAGATTCGTTCTGCGATGCCTGGTGCAGCGGTATCCACCGATGTGATAGTTGGCTTTCCCGGAGAAACCGAAGAGGAGTTTTTGGATACCTTGGATTTGATGAGGACCCTCAAGTTCGACGGAGCTTACACTTTCATCTACTCTCCGAGGTCCGGAACGCCTGCTGCCAAGATGGCTGATGAGGTTCCCGCAGAAATCTCTGCCGAGCGAATGGGACGGCTCCTGGATATGCAATATAAAATAACTACTGATAAGAACCGCGAATATGTTGGACGCACTGTCGAAGCCTTGGTCGAAGGTGTTTCCAAGAAAGACGACTCCAAGTTGACCGGACGGACAAAAGAGGGGAAGCTCATTCATTTTGCGGGAGGGTTCGATCTGATCGACACCTTGGTCGACGTAGAAGTGACAGCAGCACACACTTGGTACCTAGAGGGGGTTCACAGTTGAGTTTCACTGCGTATGCTTTGCCTCATCCGCCGATCATCATGGATGAGATCGGAGAGGAACATCTCGAGCAGGTCGAAGATACCCTGACAGCGATGGAAAAGGTGAGAAACGAGGTCTCGGAAGACCCACCAGAAGTGGTGGTACTGATGTCTCCGCATAGCCCTATTCTGGGTGCTGGTATCACTGTTTTTGGAGGTACAAGTGCTGAAGGTGATTTTGGTCCTTTCGGACATCCGAATATTCGCGCGCGCATGAATCTTGATCCGGTTCTAGCCGCCAAAGTCACCAGGGAGCTGCAGAACAGTATTGCGATTCCGGTCGCTCTGAGTCCGATGACTCCCACGCTTGATCACGGGGCGCTGGTCCCATTAATGAAAGGCTTTGGTGTATCGAGTCATGCCGAGGATTCACCGAAATTGGTGTGGCTATCGATATCTCCGACCGACCACAATGGGCATTATGAGGTGGGACGAGCCATCAGGAGGGCGGTTGCTGGCAGTAATGCGGTGTTTCTGGCAAGTGGTGACCTATCCCATCGGCTGACTCCTGACGCGCCTGCTGGGTACGATCCTGGCGGTGCAGTATTCGACCAAAATATCTGCGAGGCGTTCTCCAGCGGTGAGCTCGGCTCACTTCTTGCACTCGATCCGATCAAAATCGAGAAGGCAGGCGAGTGTGGCCTCAGGTCTCTTGTCACCCTAGCCGGTTGCTTTGCCGATAGTGATCCTGATTCGGTCGATAGCGAGTTGTACTCGTACGAGGGTCCGTTCGGGGTTGGATACATGGTTGCCAAGGTCAATGAGAGCCCTAATGAGTAAAGGCCCCGTAGCGCTGGCCAAGCTGGTGGTCGAATCGTTTGTGACCACAGGGGGGTTGCCCTCCGGAAATATCGAGGGAATGCCCGAGTGGATGTCACTAGACCCTCAGGGTTGTTTTGTGTCGCTTAAAATCGATGGGGAGCTCAGGGGATGCATTGGGACCATCGAGCCCACTCAATCATCATTGTTCGACGAGATACTGATGAATGCGGTGTCGGCGGCGAGCAGGGATCCTAGATTCCCGCCGGTCACCCCGGATGAGCTTTCAGTTCTTTTATATAGTGTGGATGTTCTGACAGCCCCGGAGTCAATAACAAACTCAGATGAGCTCGATGTTAAAAGGTACGGGGTCATCGTCACCTCTGGGCCCAAAAGGGGTGTGCTTCTTCCTGATCTTGATGGAGTGGACACCGTTGAGCGGCAATTGATGTATGTGTCACAGAAAGCTGGCATCCTGCCGGGAGAGCCTGTTGAGATGCAGCGCTTCGAGGTCAACCGGTTCAAATGACGCCCACAGTACTGGTTGTCGTCGGGCCGACCGCCTCAGGCAAGAGCCGTGTCGCCCTGGACCTAGCGGAGCGATTCGACGCCGAAATAGTCTCGGCCGATTCCATGCAGGTCTACAAGGGCATGGACATCGGCACCGCCAAAGCTAGCCAAGAGGAGCAAGACCGGGTCCCTCACCATCTGATCGATCTAGTCCAGCCATCCGAAGGCTTTGACGTGGCCAGGTTTCAGGAAATAGCCAGAGATGCCATCCATGACATTTCTGGTAGAGGCCGCCTTCCCATCCTGGTCGGCGGCTCTGGACTCTACATAAGGGCTGCAATCGACGAAATCGACCTGGCGCCTGCGATAGTGGATCTCTCGATTCGGGCTGAGCTAGAGCAGAGAGCGGCTGCAGAGGGAGAACTTGCGCTGCGCGACGAGCTCAGAGAGATAGATCCCGAGTCTGAGGGCCGCATAGAGTTTGGAAATGTACGTCGGGTTGTGCGCTCGCTCGAGGTGTTCAAGGCTACTGGAAAACGCTTCTCTGAGCATGCGGGACAGTGGGACGAATTCAGCTCTCCCTATACCGTTGAGTTCGTCGGATTACGTCGGGAGCGGACAGAGCTCTATGCTAGAATCAATGACCGAGTGGTGACTATGCTGAACCAGGGTCTTGAGGCCGAGGTTCGTGCCGTTGAGCAAGCTGGTCTAAGAGAGTCTGTGACGGCCAGTCAAGCACTGGGCTACAAACAGTTTCTCGAGGTATTCGATGGTATTTCGGATGCTTCACAGGTCAGTGAGGAAATCGCCATCGCTACCCGGCGTTACGCCAAGAGGCAGCTCACCTGGTTCCGTAAGGACCCAAGAGTACACTGGGTGGATGTGACCGAGACGAGCGGTACCGAAACCGTGGACTTGGTCGCCGATCATCTGTCCGAATGTGAGCAGGCTCGGAAAGTTCTTGTAAAGGAGTAGAGATCCAAACGGATCCCGCCGCGACCGTAGAGTTCTGGAAGGTCCAGGCCCTCGGAAACGACTTCATTCTCTTCAACGACGCTGACGACACGCTCGAATTAACCCCTGAATATATCTCTCGGATCTGTGACCGTCATTTTGGTATTGGAGCCGACGGCATTTTGGTTGTTCGCCCGTGCCAGGGCATCTGCGAATTCGAGATGATCTACTTCAATGCGGACGGCAGCTTGGCCGAGATGTGCGGGAACGGCATACGTTGCTTTGCAAAATGGGTGTTCGACCATGGTTTGACGGCGACAACTCAGGACCTGCGAATAATGACTGGGGCCGGGATCAAGAACGTACACCTTGACGTTGTTTCAAGGAAGGTCACCACCATCAGGGTCGACATGGGTCCTCCGCAGTTTGAGGCTGCGGCCATTCCGGTCATCGGCCAGCAGAATACTCTCTCGATCACTCTGCCCTTTCCCGGGTACGAGCTTGAAGGCGCAGCGGTATCCATGGGGAATCCTCACTGTGTGCTCTTCGTAGATCATGATCCAAGCGAGATGGACGTGGGCACCATTGGCCCAGCAATAGAGAACAACATCACAGTCTTTCCCGAAAAGACCAATGTGCAGTTTGTGAAGGTCATCGACAGAAACAATGTGAAGGCACGAATCTGGGAGCGTGGTGTTGGCGAGACGCTGGCATCCGGCACCAGTTCTTGTGCGATAGTCGCTGCAGGCGTAAAGAGGGGCCTTTTAGACCCCGTTTGCATAGTTCATCTGCCAGGAGGTGAACTTTCTATAGACTGGCAGGAATCAACGAGTATCTTTATGACAGGGGCCGCTGAAGAAGTCTTCAGCGGAACAATTGAACTGTAATTTTCTACTAACGGAGGAACCTTGAGACAGGCGCAGAGAATCGCTGCCTTGCCACCATACTTATTCGCAGAGATCGATCGAAAAGTTGCTGTTAAAAAGGCGGAGGGTGTCGATGTTATAAGCCTTGGCATCGGTGATCCAGTCGAGCCTACACCGCAACACATCATCGACAAGATGCTTGAGCAGGTGAAGAATCCTGAGAATCATAGGTATCCTTCCTACTACGGCATGCCGGCCTTCAGGAAGACAGCGGCAAAATGGTTCGAGGGCAGGTTCGGGGTCCCGCTCGACCCGGATGAAGAGATTCTTCCGCTCATCGGAAGCAAGGAGGGATTGGCGCATCTCTACCTGGCACTCACCGATCCCGGAGACAAAGCGATAATCCCTGATCCCGGATATCCCGTTTATCACACCGGAGCGATCCTCGCTAATGCTGAGACCATCAACCTTCCACTGCTAGAAAAGAACAACTTTCTTCCGGACTACTCATTGATAAGCACTGAGGATGCCAAGGCAGCCAAGTTGCTGCTGCTGAACTACCCCAATAATCCGACTTCAGCCATCGCCGGCAAGAATACTTGGGCCGAGGCAGTAGAGTTCTGCAAGCAGTACGATATCGCCCTGATTAGCGATAGTGCCTACTGCGACCTGACCTATGACGGATACGTCGCTCCAAGCGTGCTTGAGACTCCAGGTGCTAAAGACATAGCCATAGAGCTGATCTCACTGTCCAAGACCTATAACATGACCGGCTGGAGAATAGCGTTCGCCGCGGGCAACAAAGAGATCCTCGAGGCACTCGGTCGCGTAAAGACGAATATTGATTCGGGCATCTTCAATGCCATCCAGTACGCCGGCATGGAGGCCCTAGAGGGACCTCAGGACTGCGTGCAAGAGATGATAGACATCTACTCAGGACGCCGCGATCGCATGCTCGCAAGGCTTGAGGGCCTTGGTTGGGATGTGAAAGCGTGTAAAGGAAGCGTATTCCTTTGGATGAAGGTCCCTGACGGTTATACTTCGGCATCCTTTGCAGAGTTCGTGCTTGAAGAAGCAGGCGTAATAGTTTCGCCGGGGAGTGCGTACGGCCCAAGTGGGGAAGGATTCATTCGAATGACCATGACCCTACAGGACGATCGGATCGATGAGGCCATCGACTGTATCGTGGAGGCGCTTGGATAGCAAAGAGACGGCGCTCGCGGTAGGACTGCGGGCAGGAGACACATCAGTTCTGGAATCTGAGGAATCCTTGAGTGAGCTGTCTCTGCTTGCTGTTACAGCAGGTGCTACAGTGGTCGGCGAGATTCTTCAATCGCGCCCGGCTCAACATGTTCGAACCTACATAGGTTCGGGCAAACTCGAAGAAGTGCGTGACCGGGTACGAGCAGAGAATCTCACCACGGTTCTCTTTGATGACGAACTAAAGCCGTCACAGCAACGCAATATTGAGAAGTACCTTGACGTAAAAGTGCTCGATCGAACCGCGCTTATTTTGGATATCTTTGCAAAGAGGGCTCATACCGCCGAAGGCAAGCTTCAAGTGGAGCTGGCTCAGCTCAGTTATCTACTTCCGAGGCTTCGCGGAAAAGGTGTTGAGCTATCGAAGTTGGCGGGTGGTATTGGAACCAAGGGCCCCGGCGAGACGAAGCTAGAGTCGGACCGACGACGCATTCAGGATCGTATCTCTAAGCTAAAGAGCCGACTCAAGGATCTTTCTCTAAAACGCGGCGTGCAGCGCAAGTCACGCAAGCGAGGGGAGGTCGCGACTGTTTCCCTTGTCGGCTACACGAATGCCGGCAAGTCCAGCCTTCTTAATGCTCTGACCAAATCCGATGTGGGGGTGGCCGATAAGCTATTCGCCACACTGGACCCTACGGCCAGAAAACTCAGGTTGCCGAGCGGGCGACAGGTCGTGATGACCGATACAGTAGGATTCATCCGAAAGCTCCCTCATCAACTGGTATCAGCATTTCAAAGTACTCTCGACGAGGTTCGGGAAGCGGATCTGCTCTTGCATGTGAAGGACGTAAGCTCTTCAGAGATGGGCACTCATGCCGAGGCGGTTGAATCGGTATTGTCGGAAATCGGGGCGTCTGATATACCGCGACTGGATGTGCTCAACAAAGTGGATAAGATCCGCACAGATGACATTCGCATTAATGAGTCTGGGGCGAGCACTGGATTGTTCGTTTCGGCAAAGACAAAGTCGGGGCTGGATAGACTTCTTGGTGAGATCGAATCTAAGCTGCCACGCGGTTACCGGCAGGAAAAGCGAGGGTAATCTCAAATTGGAACGGGTAAACTGCTCTCATGGTTACACGATTCAGCGATCTTCCAGTCTTATCACTCAGCCATCTGCCCACGGTCACCCGCGAGCAGATGAAGGAAGTCGATGAGTTGATGGTGGATCGCTTCGGTGTTCAGATCGTACAGATGATGGAGAATGCCGGGCGCGAGTTTGCTCGGCTTGCTCGCGCCTATCTTGGGGCCGGATTCATTGGTTCCCGGATCACGGTAGTTGCGGGCTCGGGAAGCAACGGAGGCGGAGGCCTAGTAGCCGCTCGTCGCCTGGTGGGATGGGGTGCTGATGTAACGGTCGTACTGGCCGGTCCCAGAGCTGCATATCACGGTGTCGCGCATCATCAGCTCAACACCCTGCGCGCCATGAAGCAGGACGTGCTCGAGTTTGAAGGTGAGCTTCCGGACCACGATCTTCTTTTGGACGCCGTTGTCGGTTACGGACTTCATGGCCCTCTTGCGGGCATATTCACTCAGTTGGCCGACGCGGCAAATGAGTATCCGGCGCCGACTTTAAGCCTGGATGTTCCGACAGGGATCGATGTAGACACAGGGCAAGCTGATGGGGATGCCATAACCGCATCGGCCACTATGACTTTGGCCTTACCTAAGACGGGAATGTCTCAACCGGACGCCTCCGCCAGAACGGGAGAGCTGTTTCTGGCGGACATCGGGGTTCCGCCCTCGCTCTACAGCCTGATGGGCCTACCACCGGCCAATCCATTCTCGGAGGACTCTCTGGTCAGGCTTTCTCGAGAAGCTTCTTCGGTCCTGTAGCTCTAGCTGTCTGCCGAGACCTTGATGAAATCACCGCTCTGGTACTCATTGAACGCCTGACTCAATTCCTCGTCGGTATTCATGACGATCGGTCCGTACCAAGCAACGGTTTCACCGATTGGCCTGCCTGAGCAATAGAGGAAACGAACTCCCTCGTCGTACGCTGCTACCTCTATGGTGTCTCCGTCTTCATAGAGCACCAGGGTCTCTTTTTCCTGGACCTCTTCTGAGTGGGGACTGAATTTACCCTCACCCTCGATAATGTATGCGAACGCCGTATAGCCGGGCCTGACCGTGTGTGTGAAGGTGGCTCCGGGCGATACTGTAATATCCAGATACTCTGGGTCGGTGACTATGTCTTGTACTGGACCGATCGTGTCGCCGATGCGGCCACATATAACGCGCGCGTGGACTCCCTTCCCAACCTCGATATTGGGAATGATCTCGTTTTTAATATCTCTATACCGCGGATCCATCATCTTGTGGGTTGACGGCAGATTTGCCCAGAGCTGAAATCCCCAAAGCAGTCCAAGATCCTGACCGGGCATCTCTTGGTGAATTATTCCGCTGCCAGCGGTCATCCACTGGACATCGCCTGCGGAAATAGCACCTTCATTTCCGATGCTGTCACCATGCTCGACTCGACCGTGCAGCATATATGTAATGGTCTCTATGCCTCTGTGCGGATGCCACGGGAATCCAGCTCGATATTCATCAGGGTTGTTGGAATGAAAGTCGTCAAGTAGGAGGAAGGGGTCGAGCTTCGGGACATCGTGGTTGCCGAATACCCTTTTCAGATGAACACCGGCACCCTCAATCGTCGGCTGACTTTTCCACGTCTCAGCTATTTTCCGAACATTAGACATATGGAGCTGCTCCTTTTAGATTGCTCTTGCACTTAGTGTACCTCTCTGCTGGGGACGTCTCAGGTACTAGACAGCGCCGACCGGAGCCTTCTCGCAGTCATGGCGGCGATTACTGCGAATACGGCAGTGATGCCGAACCCGATCCATAACTCGGCCCCAACGTCTGCAAGGGTGGCGCCCTTTACGCCGACTTCAAAGAGGGGGAATAGGAAGTAGTATGTCGGGAACAGTTGGCCGATCCACTGTGGAAGCCCCGGCCAGATAAAGAAGATGACGGGAGCGAATAGAAATATTCCCATTCCCTTTACGGCAGTGAACAGACTGTTGGCGTCTTTCGCGAGAGAGCCAAAGATCAAACCAAACGTTACAGCCATCGCTGAGGCAAGAGTCAGGATCAAGACGAGAGCGAGCGGAGCGTTCCCGAAAGCTTGATTAATGATCAAAGTCACAATACCCGCAAGCATAGCAAGTATGAATCCCATCACGCCTTTGGCAATCATGATGTCGGGGATCTGTACTGGGCTTACCATCAAGGCGCTGAGTGTTCCGGACTCACGCTCGGCAACGATACTCGAGGCTGGAACGAAGAGTCCTGCGATAATCACTGCGTAGATCAGAAGCATGGGAAGCAATCGATCCACGAGGGGGATGGACTCCTCGGTGCCGAGCTTCTCGATGGACACATCCACCTTTCCTGTGGAGCCGCCAACCTCTCTGATCAGATCGATCGTGGTCACCGCCAGAATGGTCCGATTCGACAATAGGCTATTGCCGCCGACGTAAAACTGAAGAACCGGTCTCTCCCGGGCGATTAAGGATGAATCGAAGTCCTTCTGAAGAATGAGCCCCGCATCTAGATTGTCATTCTCAACCTGTTCTATCAGTTCATCTTCGGAGTCGAACATAGTGACTGTGATGCCGCCCACCTGCTGGATCTTCGAGGTGATCGATGAGTTCCCGGCATCCAGGACCCCTAGCCGCGGAGAAGGTGCGAATAGACTGCCGAAAACGAAGACTACGAGCAAAGTGAGGATCACTGGAAAGGCAATGGCATACAGGAATATCGGAGAGCGTGGGCCAAGCCTAAGATCCTTGGCTAGGATGCGTAGGATTCGCGACAGGCTCATAGTGTCTGCACCTTTCTTTTTAGAAGGGTTAGGCCAAGCGCAAAGGCGATGAGCACCCAAGCGGCTAACATCCCGAGACTGCTAGCGACATCCCTCCAGCCCGCCCCATCGATAGAGATACCCACCATCGCGTCCACTAGGCCGAAGGTAGGCAGAAGCTGGACAAAAGGACCTGCGGCACCAGGAAACAGTACACCGAAGGCCGGAATGGATAGGGGTATCAGTAGAGCCATCGAATAGAATATCTGGTTCAAAAAGTCTTTTCCGGAAGATCCGATAAGGAGGCCGAATCCTGTGACAAGAGCGGATCCTAGAAGCAATGTAGTGATCATTAACGGTGCATTGTTGTCGAATCCGCGAACCAGAACCATCAGCAAAGTGACCTGCGAGAAAGCCAGCAGCGTCCCGAGTATTGCCTTGGCCGCAAGAAAGTCACTAACCTTTGCTGGAGTAACGAGTATTGCGGTGACAGTCCTGGACTGGATCTCGGCAGCCACCAGGGCTCCAAGGGCCATTGTTTCCATGATCAGGACGAAGAAGGCCAACAGGGGGCGAAACTTGTCCTGGATCGGCACTTGGGATCCAGCACGATCCTGTCCAAGGATGATCTCCTCTTCCGGTAACCGGGTGACCGGTAGTTCGTCTCCAGCGAGTGCATAAGCGATCTCACGAACCATGCTGGACATCGCCGACCTTATTTCCTGCGGCACCTCTGGACCGACTAGAACACTCACGGAGGCGACTTCTCCAGCTGAGACCGTAGACAGGAAGTCAGGCGGGAACTCGAGCCCGATATCCAACTTGTTATCAGGCTCACTGTCTCCGAATCCGAGGGCGGTCTCTAGGTCCACTCGGGATTCGACTAAGGTGAACTCGATCCCGCCGTCCTCTTCAAGTTCCGCAAAGAGCGAATCCATTCCACTTTGGTGGATACCAACACTTATCGATTCCTCGACATCACTGGGTAGAAACCAGTAGAGAGCGACGTAGGCGACGAGGCCGAGAACTGTGATCAGCATAAAGAACTTGTCGCGTGAGAACTCCCTTAGGTCCTTCCCGACGATGGCCCTGATGATTGCGAATCGTGATACCGATGGATTCATTCAAGACCACGACCGGTCAGCTGAATGAATATGTTCTCGAGAGTCGCCTCCTCGGTGTGGATTGTCATCAGTCCTGGACTGGCAACGGCTTCCTTGAGCTCCTCGCCGGCTTCGGGGCCATCCAGGGCGACAGTTTGCTCACTTATCTGATCCCCGTCTCGAGACCTGACCTTCACTGACCGTTTTCCGTACGCAAGCTTCAAGTTCTCTGGGGTGTCCAAGGTTGCGATCTTACCCTCATTAATGAAGGCGACGCGGTCAGAGAGTTTATCCGCCTCTTCCATGTCATGCGTCGTGAGGATAACCGCAGCACCTCTATCCGCCTCTTCGCGGATGATACGGCGGATGGCGCGGGACGATACAGGGTCCAGCCCGTCGGTCGGTTCATCGAGGACCAGCACGTCAGGTCGGTTCACAAGAGATCGAGCCATCATCAACCTTTGACGCATACCCTTTGATAGGCCCTTTGTGTGAGTGCCTGACTTGTCGACAAGGTCGACTCTTCGAAGCAGCGCCTCAGGGTCAAAATCTGCAATGTTGAACAGGCTAGCGAAAAAGCGAAGATTTTCGGCAGCAGTCATATTTAGATAAAGGTTCTTTTCCTCGAAGCACACCCCGATCCTGGATTGCATTTCTGCACGACTCTTGATCGCGTCGTAACCTAAGACCGTAATGCTGCCTGACTTTGGGTCCACCTGTCCGGTCAACATTTTGATGGTCGTTGATTTTCCTGCTCCATTGGGCCCTAGAAATCCAAGTATTTCCCCCGGTTCTACAGAGAAACTGATGTCATCTACGGCGAGTAGGTTCCCATAGCTATAAGAGATACCTCTAACGTCTATCGCACGGGTGTCAGACAAGACTACTCCTTGGCCTCGTTAGTTGAGGTGGGCTTCCAGTTTGGCTATGGATGCTGCGCCATAATAGGCACAATTACCCTTCTTTTCGTCAGGCTCTATTCCTAGCTCGTTGATGGCCTTCTTCACCTTGCCGTCAGAGTATCCGATCTCTTTTGCGATCTTTCCGGCCGTGAGTAGGGGTTGCTTTGTTTTATCGTCAGCCATGTGTCCTCCGAATCATAGGTACGGTCAATACATAGGAGATTCCCGAAATAGCGGTTGAGTGAACCTGACTAAATAGATCAATGAACTGTAATGCCTGAATATTTCGCGCTCATTGGAAGATATGGGTTGGGTGTTGAGGACCAAAAGGTTCGCGACCAACATGCAGAAGCACCTATTAGATTCCCGCACCTAGCCTCTCAGACCAGGCCATTTAACGACTATTCCTTTGGCTGCTGCTGTGGGGGCTGAGGTTGTGGGTATGGGGCCTGCGGTGGCTGCTGCCCTGGCGGAGCTGGAGGATAGGGATACGGCTGCGGTGGATACCCATATGGGTATGGGTACGGCTGAGGTTGCTGGTGTGGATACTGGGGTTGCGGCGGCATTCCCAGTGGCGACGGAGGATACGGGTAAGGTTGTTGATACGGGTCTTGTAGAGGCTGTTCGGGCACGCCTGGAGCGC
>JAUVYG010000044.1 GCA_030603185.1 Actinomycetota bacterium
TCTTCCGCTGAGCCACCCCTCATTATGCTGCCGATCTCAATTTTGGCGAGCTCACCCACAGTGGCGTCTTTCTGAAATATCACACCCCTGATCTCTACTTCAACGTCGCGCATGGGTCCGAGGTCCGAGTCACTCTCAGGGTCTAGGCTTTCCTGCTTGGGTCGACCCTTGGGCATTGTGGGCGGCTTGAAGACTTCCTCTGCAACCCCGCTCCGGATGCTGTCTGCCGTACTGTGGACAGAGCTGGCTGCATCTCCTTCGACCTCAGCCGCCATCTCAGCTTCGACTCTGGCGATCTCGTCTTCCTCCGTGGTGTCTGCGAGAGGCTCGGTTGCTGGTTCTTCAGCGCCGGATTCGGCTTTGGCAGCGGCTTCTTCTTCTGCGGCTGCTGCTGCAGCCATTTCGGCCTCGACCCTCGCGATCTCATCCTCGTCGATATCTTCAGCGCCGGATTCGGGCTCCGCAGATTCCTTTTCGGCAGCGGCCTCGACCTTTTCTTCGGCAGCTGCAGCCGCAGCCATTTCGGCCTCGACCTTTGCTATTTCGTCCTCTGTGACGTCGCCCGCATCATCCGAAGCATCCATCTCGGCCTTTTTGGCCTTCTTCTTTGGGGCGTCATCCTCTTTTTTGGCCATTGAATTCCTATACTAGTACGTCGATGTGAGCCTTGGGCTCATCATCAAGATCATCTTCATCGTCACTGTCATTTTTGGACCCTCGAGAGTGTTTATCGCCCCGCTCACGACGATCGTCCTCTGATATCTTTCGAGTTGCCTCTGAGGGTTCAGGTGGTTTGACGAGTCCCTTGGCCTCTTCGGCCTTCCTTGCGGTCTCTGCAGCGGCCAGCAGCTGGCCGCCCTCACCACCATTCCTGATGATCTGGGCTGCCTTTTGGGCCTGCGCTGAAGCGGCCATTAAACCTTGGATATTAAAGAGCTGCGTCATGACTCATCCACCTAGGATATTAGGCGATCAACCCAACTTACTAGTACTATTATCGCACATACGCTCGCTAGACTTTAATCTACGACCCGGACTCGGTTCTACTGACTGCAGAAGGATCTTCCCCTGCCGCGTCCTCAGCTGACTGGTGGGACTCAGCAGGTACATCGCCCGAGGAGCCTCCGAATGATGGGCGGGCCTTTGAGTCCTTCGCGTCATCCCCGGCCTTTGATTTTGCCTTCCTGCGCGACCCGGTGAAGACCATGGTCAACCAGGTGTGTACCAGGCTAAAGATGGCAACGAGAACCACTCCTACTATGAGTGTTCGAAGCAATATAGTGTCCAGACTCATGTTGTAGTAAACGCCAAAGGCGAAGACTCCGACCATTGAGCCGAAAATTATCAGGGCGAACTGCTCCCATGCCCTTTTCACGGCATGATCCCTCTCTTCTTACGATCTGTGCTTATTTGTTCGATAAAGGTGGATACCTGGCGTTTTACCACAGAATCCTCTAGAAACCTGATCCCGATCTCTGTTCCACGCGCCCGGTCAAGCGACCTTGCGACCTCACCACGCATACTCATCGATCCGATTGACTCCGACTCGAATCCGAGGCGTACCGAATCACTGGCTTTCGGCTCCTCGTCAAAGGCTTCAGGACCGGCACCGATCACAACTCTAGCGCCAGTGGCGCTGAGGTCTCTTACAAGGGTATCAAATGTTTGGGAGCCATTAGTGAAGTCCAGGGACGCATCTAGCAGAACCGAGATACGAGGACTGCCCCTACGATCTGATTCCCTAACATCCACAGGAACCGTAAGAAGGAGTGCCGGCGATTCGGTCTCATGTCGCATCCTTACCATTTCAACACTAAAACGGATCCTAGTTCCGCCGATCACACTCGAGCCCGAAAGTCTTGTGCCTGGTAGCGGAGGGGCGTCCTTCAGCTTATATGCATAGTTCTTTTCAACATGGACTACACAGGTATCATCAGACGATAAAGAGAGGGTGCTCCAGACGACTTTGTCACCCCATTCAAGCCGCCACCGGCTACCTTCCTGCAGAAACGCGTTCCCGCTAGCTGGATCCACGATCCCCTTCTTCCCTCATTCTTTGGATGTTCCAAAGGTATTTTCGCAATCTATTGGAATCCCCTGAGCTTTGGTCCATGAACCTGACACCTATCTCATTCCCGATCGCCCGAGCATGAATCCATCTGACCTCTGACCTGACGGCCATCCCACCGAATCCAGAAACGTAGAAGACCACTGAGATGGTCGCTCCCTCAGCCAACTTCGACCCACCGGTGCGCACCGATAATCGCGCACCGGTCTCGCTAAGGTCTCTGATCAGCGCTTCGATCTCTTCGTCTGGTTCTGGTGTCTCAACATGAGGTGGGCCCACCTTAGCGTCGACCAGCAGCTTCACTCGGTATGCATCCCTTCGCTGGGTACGATCGAGCGCCTCCCCGACCTTTGCGGTGACCACAAACCGATCCCCATTTTCGACCAGCGATCGAAACTTCATTTCGAACCTGTAGATCCCTGAGTCCTGTGTGACCTCGACCCTCATGGGGTCCCCAGAGGAGAGCTGGTTGGCAAAACGCCAAGTCTCTTCAACGGGGAAGAGAAGCGTTACAACAGAGTCGGTGTGATCGGTCACTTGGGCCCAAGTGACGTCTTCTTCAATCATGATCTTCCAGGGGTACCCATCTGCGACCAGGGTCTCGATAAGACTCTCATCCACGAAACATCTTCGACATCCTGGTAAAAAACCCCTCTTTGTCCTCGCCATCAGCAGATGTTTCACCTACTGGGAGTATCCTGTCAGCTATTGCTCGAATATCTCGGGCGGAATGGCTCTTAGGGCTCGATAAAAGCACTGGGGTCTGTTCACGCACAGACTGCAGAAGCGCACGGTCATAGTGAACTGAGCCAAGAAGATCGATGTTTCGACCTAAGAACTGCTTGACCACAGAGGTAATGCGCTCCCCGACATCCAGGCCTTCCTCGGGGTCCTCAGCCATGTTTACCAGCAGCGCAAGCTTACACTTGGGAGCTTTCTTGACTATGGTCTTGATGACGGCATAAGCGTCCCGGATGGAAGTCGGCTCAGGAGTTACAACCACCACCGCCTCACCTGCTGAATAAACGAAATTGAGTACCTTGTCAGATATGCCAGCGCCCGTATCCAGCAAGATAATATCCACTTTGTCTTCAAGTTCGGCTAACGCAGCAAAGACCCTCCTCTGCTTCACTTGTGAAAGGTTAGCCAGATCGGTGAGGCCACTGCCGTTGGGAACGAGAAGAATGCCCTCTGGCCCCTTGTAGAGAATCTCTTCCAGTTCAGCTTCTTCGCTAAGAAAATGGGAGAGATTGAGTTGCGGTGTCACTCCTAGAATCACGTCTACGTTGGCCAGACCCCAGTCCGCGTCAACCACCAGCACTCGTTGGCCACGTCTCGACAGTTCGATCGCAAGATTGATCGTTATGTTGGTCTTGCCGACTCCGCCTTTACCGCTTGTTATCGCGATGGCTCGGGTATTGAGTTTGGGCCGCCGCGGCGTCGACTTTTTCGGCCCCTGCTTATGTCCCATGTTTTGTGCTAGAAGTCGAAGTCCTTCGGCTTGATCCTTCATTACTCCTCAGGGTTCCCTTTAATAAGAGTCTTGCAGAGATGCTCAGCTCGGGCAGTCATGATATCCTCGGGAACTCTTTGGCCATTGGTCAGATATGACACTGGCTTCTTGTTATCAAGCAGGAGGCTGATAAGAGGCCCATAGGTGGATGACTCATCAAGCTTTGTGAACAGATATGCCGTGAGTGGCAAATTGTCGAATACGGATGCGATTCTTTTCAAATCTTCGTATTTTGAAGTTGCAGAGACCACTAGATGGAACTCATCAACTTCGGCCTTACCGAATGGGGTCTCGCTGAACAATTTTTCCAGCTCTTCCATCGCCGACTCATTGTTCTGGCTGTGACCCGCCGTGTCTATTAGGATTAATTCTTTGTCTTTATGATTCTCAATCGCCTCTTCGAGCTCTTCCGCAGTGTGAATGACGTCCAGGGGCACACCGGTGATCGCGGCATAGGTCTTGAGTTGTCTCACAGCCCCGATTCTGAAAAAGTCGGCGGTGATCAGGGCGATGTCTTTGTGTTTTCCAAGAGCGAACCGGGCGGCCAGCTTTGCGATGGTCGTGGTCTTGCCCACGCCCGTCGGCCCCACAAAGGCAACCTTCTTCGGTCCAGTTTTGGCCTTGGTCTTTGTCTTTGCCTTGGTCGGAACTCGAATCTGACCGGTCACCTTGATCTCACCAGAAAGATAATCCGATACTTTCTCAATGATCTGCTCGGTGTTGAACTTGTCCGGGCCAGAGAGCCCCGCTTTATCCACTAACTCCTTGGCGTGCTGATGTGAAACACCCTGCGCCAAAAGATAGGTGAGCGGTAGATCCTCAAGCTCTTCGGCCGATATGCCATCCTTCACCGAGGCTGCAAGCTTGGCGACTGTGTCCCTAAGCTCGGAAAGCTCGCTTCGAAGCTCCCCCACGTCCCCGTTGCTAGGAGCAGCGACTTCCACTGGATCTATCTCCACCGGGGTAATCTGCTCAATAACCTTGGGCGGAGCAGGCGCCTCGTCATCTGCTTCCTCAGCAGGTTCCGGTTCTTCAGTGATATCAATATCCTCGTCGATTGTGACATCAAGCCCCATGCCCTCGGATGATTCGGTCTTTTGCTCGATTGCCGCTGCGGCCTGAGCAGCTATGGCATTTGCCTCGTCAGCGTAGGAACTACCGTTCGCGCTTCCGCCCTCGCCCGAAGATTCGTTGAGTTCAACATTGATCTCAAGACCAGCGAGGACCTCTATGACTTCTTTCCCGAAGAAACCCCAGACGCCGCCCTTGATCTTGCGACGCGTGTGAAGGATGACGGCGTCTGGCCCCAGCTCATCCTTGATCTCAGAGACGATCTCGGACATATCTGTGCCCTCATAGGTCTTAACTCGCACTCAGACTCACCATTCCTCGGGACTCTATCTTCTGGCCTGCGTCCACCTCATTGTGCGAGATGACCACCAACTTAGGAACGAACTGCTTAAAGAACCTGTTCACATGCGGTCGCGCCGCGGCTGAACAAAGCAAGATCGGGAGGTATCCCATGCTCGTCATCCGTTCCACTTCCAGCTGCAACCTTTCTAGTATCTGTTGCGCGAGCGATGGTTCCAAGACTACGTATGAACCGTGCTCAGTGAACTTAATATTCTCTACTATAGTCTGCTCTATCTGTGGGTCCAATGTAAGAACGTGGATACTTCCATCACCATGCTTGTATTGCTGAGTGATCTGCCTTGCCAGACCCTGTCTTACAAATTCTGTGAGCAGGTCTAGGTCCTTGGTAATACGGCCCTTATCACCAAGCACCTCTAGGATAGTGATGAGATCTCGAATCGGGATTCTTTCGCTAAGGAGGTTCTGCAGCACTCTGTGCACTTCGGCAAGTGAAAGCACCTCTGGAATGATGTCTCCGACAACCGCGGGGTGAGTCTCTTTGACCAGGTCGAGCATGCCGGAAACGTCCTGGCGGCCGAGCAGTTCAGAAGCATTTGACCTGACGACCTCGGTGATATGTGTAGCGATCATCGCGACAGAGTCTATGACCGTGAACCCTTGCAGCTCGGCTTCATCCGCCTTGTTCGCTGCGATCCATCGAGCGGCCAAACCGAAAACAGGTTCAGTAGTATCGATGCCCTCGAGGTTGCCAAGTTGACCTTCTGAGCTCATAGCCATGACCCAGCCGGGCATGGCGTCACCTCTCGCGACCTCGACACCCTTGATCTTGACCGCATATACATTGTGGGCCAGCTGCACGTTGTCACGAACTCTGACTGGCGGAAGCAGGAATCCGAATTCCTGAGCGACCTGTTTTCTAATGGATGTGATCCTCTCAATCAGGTCGCCTCCGGCTGACGCATCCACCAATGAAATGAGCCCATGTCCGATCTCAAGCTCAATAGTGTCGACTCTAGGGAGCATCGGCTGATCGTCTACGGGCTTAATGGCCTCGTGGGCGGCCTCTTCCACTTCACGGGTCTCTTCAGTTTTCATGTCGCTTCTAAGAATGTACGAGACGATTCCAAGGGAGATGCCCATCAAAGCAAAGGGAGCCGTAGGAAGCCCCGGAACGATTGCGAAGCCAAGCATAGCGACCGCCGCCACCATCAGGGCCCTTGGGTAATTGAAGAGCTGACCCGTCAGCTGCTCGCCAAGATTGCCCGCAGAAGCTGAGCGAGTTACGACAATGCCTGTTCCAACAGATATTAGAAGTGCGGGAATCTGCGAAACGAGACCGTCGCCGACCGACAAGAGAGAGTAGGTGGCTCCTGCTGTGGCGAAGTCCAATCCCCTCTGCGTGATACCGATGATCAGGCCACCGATCAGGTTGATAAACACGATAATGATCGAGGCGATCGCGTCACCCTTTACAAACTTAGACGCACCGTCCATGGAACCGTAGAACTCGGCTTCATCCGAGATCTTCTGGCGTCGGTCCCGCGCCTCCTCTTCGCCGAGGATCCCAGAGTTTAGATCTGCGTCGATCGCCATCTGCTTTCCTGGCATCGCATCCAGCGTGAACCTTGCGGCCACCTCAGCAACTCGGTTGGAACCATTGGTGATGACCACGTACTGGACGATTACCAAGATCAAGAAGATGATCAGTCCAACCGCTACGTTTCCTCCGACAACGAAGTTGCCGAAAGCAGAAATGACCTGGCCTGCATCGGCCTCCAGAAGGATCAGCTTTGTTGACGAAATATTGAGGGCAAGCCTGAAAAGAGTTGTCGCAAGCAGCAAGGTCGGGAAAACTGAAAACTCAAGTGAGTCCCTGGTGTACATGGTGATCAGCAGGACGATAAGCGATGCGGCGATGTTGATGGTTATGAGGATGTCGAGCATCTCCGAAGGAATCGGGATGATGAACATCACGACGACAAGCACGGCCACGACAGCGACTAATAAGTCTGCATTCTTTTGTACTCTGGCTAGCAAAGTAGGCATTACTTAAGCTCGCCTCTTCTTTTGATTGAGGGCGTACACGAAGGCCAGTACCTCGGCCACGGCTTGGTAGAGATCCTTTGGTATTACTGCACCTATCTCAACCTGACGGTACAAGGCACGTGCTATTGGAGGATTTTCGACTATGGGAATATTGTTTTCGGTGGCCTTTTCCCTGATCCTCTGAGCCAGGAGGCGCGCGCCTTTGGCTACCACCTGCGGCGCGCCGATCTCTTCATCGTACTTTAGCGCTACCGCAAAATGCGTCGGGTTCGTAATGACCACGTCTGCGGTCTCGAGGCTGCTCATCATCCTCTGGACCGCAGCCTGTCTCATCAAACGCTTGATCTCGGCTTTGATGTACGGATCACCCTCCGTCTGTTTCATCTCGTCCCGGACTTCCTTCTTGGTCATCTTGTTTTCTTGTTTAAAATGCCAGCTCTTATATATCTTGTCTGGAATGGCCAGTAACAACAGAATGGCAGCACCAACAAACATGATCTGGGCACCGACCGTTCCCACAGCCGTGAAAAGGGCAGTCACCGGTAAGCCGATCAGGTTCATGAACTGGCCTGCAGCCGCAGTGAGAATGAAGTAACCAGCCACTCCGATGAAGACCATTTTAGAAATACCTTTGACGAACTCTACCAGTGCTGTTGATGAAACGAGCTTCTTTGCACCCTTGATCGGATCCAACTTGTTTAATTTGGGCTCCATAGCCTTTTTCGCTATCTTAAATTTCTCTTGAATGGCTGGTGCGATCAACGCGACGACAAATAGACCTGCAAAAAATGGCCCCATAATAATTCCGAGGAACTGTAGAGCCATCATACTGAGGGCCTCGGTCTCTGAGATGGTTCCCTGGAAAGTGTCTATCCTTGAGATAATCTCAAGGAACAGTAGGTTCGAATTTTCCAGCAGAGTATTAGCCGAAACGGCCAGGATTCCAAATGCCGCAAGAAGCACAAGGGCGGTGCTTAGATCGGTGCTCTTCTGCGTTTGACCTTGTTCCCGGGCGTCATCTATCTTTTTAGGCGTCGGCTCTTCGGTCTTTTCTTGTCCGTCCTTTTCTTTAGCCATGCCTCACCCGCCCCCTGAGTTCACCATCACGTCGCCTATGGTTGAAAAGCCACCCATCAACAGGTCCGCGATAAAGGGAACCACGTAAGTCATTCCCAGCCCAACGAAGACGAGTCCTACTCCGATTCGAAGCGGAAAACCGACGAAGAACACGTTCATCCTTGGCATGGCCTTGGCCATCACCCCGAGGAACATATCCACCACCATAATCGTTCCGACTACAGGTGCCGCAATCATCAGAGCAATAACGAAAATATCGCCAAACGCTCTTATCAGAATTCCGAACAGCTCGGGGGAAGGAGCCGCTTGCCCAACTGGAACGATAGAGAAGCTCTGCGCTAGACCCCGAATCAACAGAATGTGACCATCTATTGTGAAGAACACTAGCACTGCTATCAGGTTGTAGAACTGACCTATGATCGTGGCTTGAAAGCTGGTCAGAGGATCTATGATGTTGGCCATGGCAAACCCGATCATCATATCGACGGTCTGACCAGCAGCTTGGATAGACGTGAACAAGAGTTGCATCAGAAATCCCATACTGAGTCCCAGCAGAAACTCCCCGCCCAGGCCAAGAATCATCGAGCCGATATCGGTGTCCACAACAGTATCGATCCCGGCTATCGGTGCAAGGGTGAATGTGATCACCAGAGCTATGCCACCCCTTATCTGTGGAGGCGTTCCCTGGGAGCCGAATATCGGGGCCACCGCGAACAGGCCCGCGATGCGGGTTGCCACCATCACGAACCCAACAATGTTGGCCTCGGAAATGCCGAAGAATTCCAAATCCAGTCACCTAAGGCCTGACATAAGTCGGTATTGCGGTGAAAAGACTGATTGTGAAATCCAGTAGGACGCTTAGCATCCACGGCCCGGCGACAATGAGGGTAAGAATAGTCACTAGTATCTTCGGAACGAAAGTCAGTGTCATCTCCTGAATCTGAGTAACCGCTTGAAAGATGCTGATTAGCAGACCCACGATCATGCTAACCAGCAAAACTGGCAGTACCAGCTTGAAGGCAACAAACACGGTGCTGTTGCCTAAGCTCATCACAAGTTCTTGAGTCACTTGTCACCCCTCCCGTCAGCCAAAGGATTGAATAAGGGCCTTGGTGACTAAGTACCACCCGTCGACCAGGACGAATAACAGGATCTTGAACGGTAGCGAGATCATGACAGGGGGAAGCATCATCATTCCCATCGACATTAGGATGGATGCAACGACCATATCGATTAGCAGGAACGGAATGAATATCAAGAAGCCTATAGTGAATGCCGTTTTCAGCTCGCTCAGGATGAATGCGGGGATAAGTGCGGTCATCTCAACGTCGTCAGCGGTTTGAGGCCGCTCCATCTCGCCTAGATCCACGAATAGCGCGATGTCGCGCTCACGAGTCTGCTTCATCATGAAGTCACGAAGGGGAGCTTTACCGAGTTCAATGGCCTCCTCCTGGGTGATCTCCTCGGCGAGATAAGGCTGCAGCGCCTCCTCGTTGACTTCGTTCAAGGTCGGCGACATCACAAAGAAGGTCAGGAAGAGGGCGATTCCGATCAGAATCTGGTTCGGAGGCATGTTGGGAGTTCCCATCGCGTTCCTGATAAACCCAAGGACGATGATGATCCGTGTGAATGACGTCATCATCAGAAGAAATGCGGGGGCCAGTGTAAGCAGGGTCAGGATGACCAGTACCTGCAGGGCCGAGCTTATCTCTTGCGGGGAATCAGCCTCGCCGACCTCAAGTCCTATGCTGGGGATCGGCACCTGCGCGCTCGCAGGAGCCACGTCGATAAGGAGCGTGGAAACCAGGGCCAGTAGGGTCAGTAGGGTCAGTAGCGCTAGAGGAACTCGCTTTGAGGCATGACTACCTATTCTTGCCGACTTCGTCATCACCGTGAGGTGACACCACCTTGGACTGCTTAGAGGAGGCGTCCTTCCTTGAGAGCCTGCCCCTGTTGTTAGTACCTCGTCCCGCCGTCCTAGCGGTGTAGCGTCGGAGAGTCTCTAGCTTCTCTTGAAGCCAATTCCTTGGCCCTACCTGTCCGGCCATGCCTGACACACGAGTTTCAGACATTCCCATCTCTGGGTCGGACGCATCGAGAAGGTCCGCGAACGATTCCTCGCTCTGACCGATTTCTTCATCGAGCTGCGAAAGAGTCTCTTCATCATTGATTTCGGCAAGTAGTGTCATACCTTTATCAAATACGCCTACAATCAGCAGTTTATCGGCAACTTTAACCAAGTGAACAGTGTGATGAGCGGTCAGGTTCGTCGATGACACAGATCGAATAAGACTTCCTCTGGGTGTGCGCCTACTCGTCCCGCCACCGATCCCAAGGAACTTTAAGACCCATACCACGCCATATATCAACGCGACAGTCACAGCCAAAGCGATTATCAAGCGAAGAATGGTCGAGCCGAGACCAACAACGTTGCTTTCCGGTTCTTCGTCAACGCCCGACAGAAATCCGCCGTCCTCAGTCACTGAAGAGTCTTCAGTAGACGCAGAACCTGCGGCTGATACATCGGCGGGTTCTGCGGCAGCATCAGCAGTTAGATCATGGCTATCAGCCAGTGCGATATTTGGGAGAGCGAGAAGCATGATCGCTGCGAGGCCGATCCAGATCATCCCGAAAGGTTTTCTAAAGCGAGTTATCCCGGATATGGTTTCACTATCTCCGTGACTCTGACGCCGAACTCATTTTCCAAAACGACCACTTCGCCTCGTGCCACCAGTTCCCCGTTCACAAGAATATCGATGGGCTCAGTGGAAAGGCGGTCTAATTCAACTACCGATCCCGGTGCCAGGGCGAGAACTTGCTTGATAGGCATGGTAGAACGACCTAGTTCAACGCTGACCCTGGCGGTGACTCCCTCTAGCAGACTGAGGTGACCCTCTCTCTTCGCCCCGCCTGACTCAGGTAAGGGGGCAAATCGAACTGGACGCGCGTTTATTTCGCGGCCCTCATTAGCTGCAGGTTCATCGGGCATGACTACATTTGAGTCATCGGAGTCTGTCATCGTATATCAACCTCGTTCCTGGTGAACAAGTCCTTGCGTATAAGACTACTGGAAAGCGAGCTGAGTGAATAATACTTTCTGTATCTCAGCCCCGTGTGGAGCCATCTTTTGAAACTCAGCCAAAAGATCTGCCTTCACAGCCTCGCGACCTTCTGCGGAGCCGAGCTCTTCAGCAGTCGAGCTCGCTATTCTCTCAACAATAGCGTCCGAGAAGTACGCTGAGACCTCTCCTAGATGTTCTTGAGTCGCCTCACTGTCAACACCGATAGACACAGCGACCTTGGCATATCTGAGTTCATCCGGATTGTCGGAACTGAGATTGACCACAAAATCCCCGATGTCAACGATCGCAGGGGCCAGCTCGATATGATCTGCATCAATGGCTGGCGCGCCCTCCTCTTCTGAGCCACCACCTCCGAAGAACAGCATTCCTGCTCCGGCTATTGCCAGAACCGGGACTAGAAGGATTAATTTCTTAAGGGGACTCTTCTTTGCGTCAGCATCTTTGGGTTCAGCGCCCTTTTTCCCACCCTTGACAGCTTTTGCAACTTTAGCCGCCTTCTTTGCCTGAGCTTTGGCTTTCTTGGCGTCGGCGGCCTTTGACTTCTTCTGGTCCGCAGCAGCTTTCCTTTGAGCCTTCTGGTCTACCGGCGGTTCAGGTGCCCTATCTTTTAGGCCACCACCTATAGGCCCCGGTGGGGGAGAAGTCCCTGTAGACTCTTTCATATCAGCCATTTACCTCAAGTTCCTTTCCACAATACGACTACTTCAACCCGGCGATTGAGGGCTCTACCGCTTACCGTGTTGTTCGATCCAACCGCTCTACTGTCTGCGTAGCCGGATGCCGATATTCTGTCTGCCTTAAGCACTCCCGTAGCCAACCAATATCTGACTACACTGCTGGCTCTCGATGTCGAGAGCTCCCAGTTAGACGGGTACCTAAATGTAGATATCGGCAAAGAATCGGTATGACCTTCGACTCTGACGTGATTTGGTACCGAAGTAAGAATCGTTCCGACCATATCCAATATGGGCAATGAGACCGCTCTTAGCTCTGCTTGCCCCAGCTCATACAGGATGTTGTCGGACTTGATTCGGACGACAAGACCTCTTTCATCGAAGTCCAAGCTCACGTCCTCGGTCAGCCCAAGGTTTGAGAAGACCTCCTTGATCCCAGCTCCGACCTCTGTGAGCTGTTCAACCTCTTTAAGGGTAGCATCGAAAGCCTCGGCTACTGCCTGAGCCTGCTGCTCAGAGGCTCCGATTTCGTCGTCGACCGCACTATTGGGCTCGTTCTCAACCTCTGCGTCTGGTGTCGAAACCGGTTCGCCATCGTCATCCTCAGCCACTACAAAATCAAGTTTTTGTGGAAGATCGGTGGTCTTAACCAAATCGTTCTTCTCTATCAATTTGAAGGTGGGTGGAAAGTCCGTCGGCCCCCCTCCAGTAAGAAGCGGTGGGCTGTCTATTGCCGCAGTATTTCCGAAGCCTGCCCGAATCGCCTCAGCGGCCTCTCTGAACTTGGCTTGGTCAACCTGGGACATAGCGAACATCATGATGAAAAACGCCATGACCAAAGTGATCATGTCGGCGTAAGTGAGCAGCCATCTTTCGGAGCTCGCTCCTTCTTCCCTGATTTTCCTTTTTGCCATAAAACATCACACCGACCTCAGAAGAGGATCAGTCCATTACCTTTTCGCGCTGACTTGGCGCGACGAAGGAGTTCAGTTTCTCTTCGACCACTCGTGGATTGGCGCCTGCCTGAATGGACAGAATGCCTTCCAAAAGAAGTTCTCGAACGCGGATCTCACCTTCGGACTGTCTCTTTAGTCGGTTGCCGATAGGAAGGAAGATGACGTTAGCAAATCCAACACCGTATAGAGTCGCAATGAACGCTACGGCGATGGCGGGCCCCATGCTGGATGGGTCTGACAGGTTCTCAAGCGCATGAACCAAGCCAAGAACGGTTCCCAGAATGCCGATTGTCGGAAGGAAGCCACCAAGGGTCGTAAAGAAACTGGCTCCTACATGGTGCCTGGCCATCTGGTTCTCGATCTCGCTCTCCATGATGGTTCTGACCACCGAAGCGTCGTTGCCATCTACGACCAGCTGAATACCCTTCTTAAGGAACTCATCGTCGATATCCTTCATTCGTTTCTCAAGGACCAGAATGCCTTCGCGGCGAGCCTTGTCAGCCAGTTCAACAAGAATCTTGATGGACTCATTCGGAGGTTGCACCGAGGTAAACACGACCTGTTTCATCACCCCAGGGATGCCTTTAAGCTCGTCCATCGTGAAGGATGCCAGGGTAACGCCGACGCCACCGCCGACCACGATAAGAAAAGCCGTAGGCTCAAAGACGGAGCCAACACTACCACCCTCAAGGGTGATACCGATGAGAATAGCCGCGCCAGCGGCGGCGACACCTATAGCGGTACTTAAATCTGCTTTCATGCGCGGGTCACTCCGATCGACTTCCTTGTCTCATGGGAGCAGGATCAACTCTCTGTGTCTTCTTGTCCCTCGAACTCAAGCTCAGCATTGCCGAGTTCCACTAATTTCTGAATCTCTATGTCAGTGCTCTTCCGACCTAGAGAGGTAATGCGGGCTCTGTAGGCGACAACCTGCTCAATAATGTCGTCCACACTATCTAATACGACAATTTGGCGCCCTGTCGTTAGCAAAATCACACTATCCGGTGTACTTTCCACAGTCTCGACCAGGTGCGCATTCACCACTATTTCGTTGCCGTTCAGTCGGTGGACCTTGATCATATTCCCTCCAAGGGTAGTCCCCGTCGTTCAATAGGAGTCGCGGGCTGGGCGCATTAGCGCCCGGCCCGCGTCCTAATCAGCTATTAACCTAATCGGCTAGTAACTACTATCGCTTGATATTCACAAGCTCCTGAAGCATCTCATCAGCAGTCGACACAGTCCTTGCATTGGACTGGAAGCCACGCTGGGCGATGATCATATTAGTGAACTCACGCGCAAGATCCACATTCGACATCTCAAGCGCCGACGGGATCAATGATCCGCGATTGCCGACTCCTGCAGCACCAACGTCGGCGGTTCCTGAGCTTGAGGTCGCGGTCCAGATGTTGTCACCGTTCCGGAGTAGGCCACTTGAATTATTGAAC
>JAUVYG010000080.1 GCA_030603185.1 Actinomycetota bacterium
CGGATCAGGTCACGGATAGCTTCGCTGCGCGCTGCATAGCCCTTGAACTCAATGGCCTTGTCGAAACGACCTAGCAGATCGTCGTCCAGAGATATACCGAATCGTGTTGTAGTCATGAGGGATATTCTTTGTCAGCTGCTAGCTGCGGTCAAGGTCTGGGTGGCTCATCTGTAATTTGTGCCACGAAACTCAGCCACCTCCATCGGGTCTGTGCAGACTTGCTGGGCATCTTCAATTGATGATCACCGACTGGATCAGAATGGTCAGCGCGAACATCACGAAGACGAACAGGACCACTTTGAATAATAGAGGCCGCAGAGCACTGCCTGAGGTCGCAAGTCCCGCCACCCAGCCAGCGATCGTAAGCTCGATGGTCTGACCGAGGAACCAACCGGCCATAAGCAGGGGAGGCGCAGTCGATATCGAGAGAAGTCCAAGAGTTTCTGCTCCCCATATCAGGGCTCCGAGTTTCAGCCCGAACCTTGCTCCTTCTCTTCCACCGGATATTCGCAGAGAACCCATGAGCCCGACCAACAGAATGGTGATGAGCAGAAATGAGATGTATCCGATCGGTATCAACCTGAACTGAGTCTCAGGCTCCAAAAAGAACGGACCACCGGTGTCATAGACAGTGGCCAGAATCCCCCCGTGCAGGAAGAAATCGAAGCCGAGAGAGACAAGCCAAGCCAGTCCCACCGTTTTCAGAAACAGTTTTCTATCCAATGATCATCTCACTGTTAGGTGCTCTATCAGTATCTTGAGTCCTATCCCTATCAGGATCAGACCCCCGATGACCTCTATCTTCCCCTCGAACAGATGACCCACTCTTTTGCCTAAGTAGACCCCCGCGAACGCCATCGCGAATGTGACGACACCAATAATAATGGCGGGGGTAGCGATTCCCACATCCAGGAATGCGAAGCTGAGGCCGACCGCCAGAGCGTCAATGCTAGTGGCGATGGAAAGTATCAGAAGTAGACGAAGACTGAGTCGCTTTGGCCCACTCTCTGCCTCGTCAAACCGAAAGGCCTCGTAGATCATCTTGATGCCGATGGCCGAGAGAAGGCCGAAAGCCAACCAGTGATCGAATGCGGCTATCTGCTCAGACACAGTTCGACCGCCAAACCATCCCAGGACCGGCATAAGGGCCTGAAAACCGCCGAAAAAGACAGCAATCAGAAGAGCGTGGCGCAAACCTAAGTGCTTCATCCCTATGCCGCTCGCGATGGACACAGCGAAAGCGTCCATCGCGAGTCCGACCGCTATCAGCAGTACAACTGCTAGATCCACTACGAGGTCACCAACTGTAAGAAAATCCTACTGTGCCGTGTCTCGCTGAGCCCGATTTCGCGCTCCAGCCGCAACAAGTAGGTAGGTGGACATGAGGATCACAGCGGCGACTGTGAGTCCGAGTGCCGGGAGAATTGTCGGCACATCATCCCAGATGAAGAAGAAGCTGTAGCCTCCGATAGCTAGGCCGATTAAGGGAACGATCACGCCCAGCGCCAGGGTGATTATGCGCTCGTCGCGCAGAAATAGGCCAGCTATGCCGAGGTAGAGAATTCCGAACACAAAACCAACAGGAAGATCAGTCGAGAACTGCTCAGAGAGGGAAAGTCGGAGCTGTGTCACACCTACGAAGAGAAGTGCGATGGGGACGGCTGCGCGAAAGACTGCTATCAATAGTTCACTCCATGTCGTAGAATATTGCGGTTATAGCTCGGAGTACCCAGATCGATCCTAGTGCGGATTCTCCGTTCAAATGCCACCGGACGCAAGTTCCCATTTTTTTCAGGAGACCCACCGAACTATGCCACTAAGAAACGTAGCAATAATCGCCCATGTCGACCATGGAAAAACAACTTTGGTCGACGGTCTGCTTAAGCAGTCCAAGACTTTTCGCGAGAACGAGGCAGCGATGAGCCAGGAGCTCATCATGGACAGCGATGACCAAGAGCGCGAGCGTGGCATCACTATTTTGGCCAAGAACACATCCGTATTCTTCCAGGGCACCAAGATCAACATCATCGATACTCCGGGTCACGCTGACTTCGGGGGCGAGGTAGAGCGAACCCTCAACATGGCAGACGGTGCGATCCTCGTCATCGACGCCCAAGAGGGTCCGATGCCACAGACAAAATTTGTACTTCGTAAGGCGATCGAGCTTGGACTTAAGCTCATCGTTATCGTTAATAAGATCGACAAGAGAGACGCTCGAGTGGACGAGGTCATCGAGGAGACTCACGACCTGTTCCTGGATCTAGCAACCGAAGACTCTCACCTAGACTTCCCTGTCTATTACGCAAACGGTCGCGCAGGAAAAGCATGGGCCGAGATGCCCGCCGATCACAACGAAGATGTGGACCTGACAACGATCTTCGAGGCAATCGTCGAGCATATTCCCGCACCGCAAGCGGCCGAGGGTGATTCATTCCAGATGCTGGTATCCACTCTTGACCGGGACGACTTCGTCGGCAAGTACGCCGTTGGTCGCATTACTCGTGGCTCAGTCTCCCCTGGTGACTCACTCAAGGTGCTGAAAAAAGACGGAACCGAAGAGACTAACCGTGTGGATCGAGTGTATGTAAGCAACGGGCTCAAGCGAGTTGAGACAGAAAAGGGCGAGAGCGGTGACATAGTCGCTCTCACTGGCATGAAGGCCGCTAGCATCGGCGACACCATTGCTGACCCCGCTACTCCCGAAGCACTCCCGACCATCGAGATCGAAGAACCGACACTCCAGATATCCATTGGTCCCAACACTTCACCCTTTGCTGGTCGTGAAGGCGATTTCGTAACGGGTCGCCAGCTGATCGAACGAATCGAGAAAGAGCTTGAGACCAACGTCTCACTCCGACTGGCCCGCTCCGACAATGGCCAGTACGTGCTTTCAGGGCGCGGCGAGCTTCACCTCGCAGTCTTCATCGAGAACCTTCGCCGCGAAGGTTACGAGCTCGAAGTCGGCAAGCCTCAGGTCATCATGGTCGAGATCGACGGCAAGATCCACGAGCCGATCGAGGAGCTTGTAGTAGACGTCGCAACGGAATTCGCCGGCGCCGTCACTGCTGAGGTCGGTCGTCGCAAAGGTATCCTCACTTCTCAGACAGAGGGTGGCGACGGATCGACCCGCCTGGCCTACGAGATCGGGACCCGAGGTCTACTTGGAATCAGAAACCAATTACTGACCGCGACACGCGGCACAGCCGTTATGAGCTCACTATTCATTCGCCATCAGGAAAAAGGACCAGCGGTGCCAAGTCTGCGTAACGGTGCACTGATCGCGTCCAACGATGGTCAAGCTGTTCCGTTCGGTATCAATAACGCTCAGGCTCGCGGAGTCATCTTCATCCCACCACAGACCAAGGTCTACGCTGGGATGGTAGTAGGTATGAACTCAAAGCAGGAAGATATCGAAGTCAACGTGGCAAAGCAGAAACAGCTGACCAATGTTCGCGCCTCATCTGCTGATGCTGCAATCGTTCTGATTTCACCTACAGTCTTCAGTCTCGAGCAGAGTCTGGACTTCCTTGAGGACGACGAACTTCTAGAGGTGACCCCCAAGGCCCTTCGACTCCGCAAAACTCTTATCAATTCGACCGATAGAGCCAAGGCACGTAGGCAGAAAGCGTCAGCTCTTTAGGAGCTGGCGCCCTTCCAGGTTCCATCGTCTTCAAAGCCGTCCCAGTGAGCGCCACTGCATAGGGGCTTGTTCTTAGATTTTCCACAGCGACACAATGTGTACTTGCCGGCGTACTGCGGAACCGTACCCTGATCATCGTTGAGCTTAAGCGGTCCGGTCACATAGTGTGGGCCATTCGGTATGACCTGAATAGTCGCCGCGGTAGAAGGTGGATTGTACTCGACTCCGGCGTGCCTGTACCCCAATGCGCCTGAGGGGCAAGCCTCTACGATCCCGATTATCTGTTCAGGTGATGCCTCATTGGGATAAATCCATGGTTCTTCTCGCAGGTGGAATACTGATGGAAGATTATCAGTACATCCCCCCGAGTGCGCACACACCCCGCGATTATCTAAAATGGTGATGTCGTCACCAACATATTCGTCAACGACATCTGGCTGTCGATCCGGTTCTTTCATGCCTACGAATCCGACTTTGTTGTGAGTTCCGTCGCAGTAGGGCTTGTTGCTGGAATGCCCACAACGGCAGAGGGCCGTAACCGGCTCATTAAGGTGTAAATCATCACCGTTCGCGTCAATCAGACGGACGTCACCCGTCACCATATAGGGGGCTCCCATGCCGACCTTTACTTCGGCAGAGTTCAGCCCGGTAGTTTCTTCGGACAATGGGTCCTCCTCTATTCGCTGATGACTTGATGCATAAAGGCTAAGAGTACCCCACGCCACAACAGAACAAACTCATCCATTGTATGCGGCTTTGAGCCGCGTCTGACCGTGGATTTGCTAACGGTGTATTCCTAATCCATCATCGTGTGAGATTGTTTTCGATGATGGGGGCGTTGAATGCTTGGTCGATTGGGAATAGTTCTGCTTGCCCTGATCGCGTCTACAGCAATAACTCTGTCTGGCAATAGCTTTGCTGCAAAGGACCCGGTTGTGACCTCGGTCCAGGATCACCTTCAGCCCCCTACAACCTTGGAGCCTCGACTGATCTGGCAGACCCCGACATCCCAGACGTACGGCCCTCCCGCCGCATCGGACACCTCGATCTTTCTCACACAATTCAGCCAGGCAAGGACCGGCAGTCCCGATCTAGCACCCGGAGGTGGAGTGCATGCCTATGACCGTGAGAAAGGCGAACTGCTGTGGGTCGTCGACGAGAACAGTGCTTCCTTTTCGCCCGTTATCTACTCGAACGGGGCAGTCTTCTTCGCAGCGGCGGAGGTCGACGGGCCCAACGCCGAGAAAGCTCTACTAGGAATCATTCGCCTGTACCGGCTCAACGCTGATACAGGAGTAATCGAATGGACCAAGAATGTCATTGGTGATGACATCTACTCTCTGCGCATGACTGATCACAGCACGATCGAACTGGCATCCAAAGACACCGATTATCGACTGCTGGATCACGAGAATGCGGTCCTGTCCCGCGAGCAGGTATCAATTGCCAGTTTCGACGTTGAAGAGGGCCAGGCTATCAGACAGATCGATCTCGATGACACCGTTGTCCACTCGAATATCGCAACTACGAAAGATGAGTTTTTCGTCATCTCGAATGGTCAGTTCTCTGATGGAGGGCTCGCTTTCGCCCAGGGGCGAGCCCTTCGAGTTTACGACCTGACCGACGGAGCCCAAAAACGGGAGATCACACTTCCGCCTGAGGTAGCCGGGGATAGCTATCTAGCGGTAGATGAATCAAAGATCTATGTTGCCACCGACTACTCTGGTCCACCACCTCAGTACTCGCTGGTGACCGCCCTCGATGGCGACTCAGGCGAAGTGATCTGGACATTCAAGACAGATCTCAACGGTGGAGTCACACCACTGATCATGGTCAACGACAACCTACTGATCCAGCGATTGCGAGGCGTAATCTACGGATTAGATGCCACGACTGGACAAAAGCTGTGGGAATTCGGGCACCCGGGCAACCAGAGAAGGATCGGTACCCCGACAGTCCATGACAATGTGGTCTATTTTGGCGAAATTCCTCAAACTGTGCCAAGAGCGGGAACTCCAAAGGAAGGGAGCCTGGTAGCGCTCGATGCCACATCGGGGTCGTTACTATGGCGGCATGAAACCGACGGTGGGGTCCACGACGCGCCCTACGTCGACGATAATCTGATCGCACTCACCACTGCAATAAACGGCAGGCTCCGCGTTCTCGACCGTGATCCCTCCCCTATCGACACTGCACCGGCATCCGAGATCGAAACCCTCTATACCGGCGTTCTCGAATCACAACATAGATTCGGAACCTCAGTGTTCCTCAAGATCTATGACCTCTCAGGTCGTGAGCTTGCAAGTGTGCCTGAGCCAGAGGGTAATAAGTGGAATCCGATAGGTACCTCTTCGGATGGACGGATATTTCTTGCCAGTGACCTAGGTCGCCCCTATCCCACTTCCATGGAACGCAGCGTACGATTGAATATTGTAGACGTGTTCAATTCCACCATACTCGCCACATCACAACATCGAGGTGAGATGCCCGGCAAGGGAGCAGTGTGTGGTGCTGTGTTCCTTGCCCCAGAAGAATTCTGGAACGTTAACGATCCCTACCTTTTCATCTACAGCATGAAGACAGCTAGACTGCTCGAGTCGATCCCACTTCCCAATCCGTACGGCGAGACCGAAAGATACCTGAGGTTCATCGAAGGGATCACATGCATCAATGATTCCGAGGCGATGGTGTCGATTCTGGCTGCGACATCCCCTGACCAGTCTGCCGAGATGTCGCGCAACATCTACCACTTCGATCGCGATAGCGGATTCAGGCGTGTGGCAAGGATCACCGATCGAGTCAGTGGGTCACAATCCCCATTTCCGGTACTGAACAGCGCCTCTCGAGCCGGACACTACTGGGGCACATTTGGATCGAACCTGATTCTCTTGGGCCAGGCGGGTGTCCTGCGAAGAATACACGTCGATCAACCGGATAATGCGGGAAAACTAAGATTCGGAGCCGACATAGGAACTCATGTGATCGTCTACAGGCCTGTGGAAGTTGTGATTGACCCGAAGTGCCCTGAAAGCCAAAGTCTCCTAGAGGCCCCAGTTCCGGGATGGGGCGGTCAGTCTCGAGATGGCTGTGTAAGATCGAGGACACGATATGATCTTTTCGCTTACTCGAATCTTGATGGTTCGCTAGCAGCCGCTTACGCCTCCCACCCTGATGCACTAGACATCATGGTCGGCCGCGACGGTACGGCTTACATCCTGAAGGACCGACAAATCGACCGTGTGACATTCGACGACAAGGATTTCGCCTCTCACATCGAACCATGGTCAGGGCCGTTCCTCGGGCTTCACTCAGGAGGTCTGGTCGAGAGACTACTCAAGGCGAAGTGACCGTACAACCTTCTGTCTGACGCAGCCGCTCGATCCCATCCTCTACAAGCTCCCTAAGAACTTCCGAATCGACGTCATCCAGCTTCTTGAGGTAAAGACAGGACTTACTGTGGGTGTGCTTGCCCAGACGCTCAAGAATGTCTTCTTGCTCATCAAGGAGCCCGGGTAGGATGTAGATAGTCAAATTACTCTTGCGAGGCGAGAAACCAGTGACCATCCATTCGCCCTCTCTGCCACTGGCGTACTTGTACTCGTATGAACCAAAGCCAACGATACTCTCGCCCCACATCTTAGGCCCAACACCGGTCACGTCACGCAACAATTCGAGCACCCTATAACAGTCCTCGCGACGGTCCTCATTTTCTAAGGATGCCAAGAAATCATCGACGCTCTGATCAGTGACCTTGGTCTTTAGTTCCACTTTTTGTGCCATTATTCGGTCGCCTCCTGCACAGAGTATCCCCCTCCCAAAAATCGCTAATCAGCAACAAGAGACCGAAGGGTGAAATGATGATACCCGCTAGCTTTTTGGGTTAAAACAGCTCGCGGTCAATGGTCGTCTTTGTGCGACGGTAGTCCTTCTCATCGTTCCATCCCTTGCGCATGTGTTCATCATCGTCCTGCGGATCTTCGTTGACATGGCACCGAAGGCAGGTGAACTCCTCGTAGTTATTGGGATGACAAGTGGCACAGGTCCACCGCCGGTAAGAATGCTCTCTGACTCGTGGGTGATCATACGTAGTCTTAAACCAATCCGTCATCGAGCTGTGGCAGTCCTTACATTCAGATGAGGAATGATGCGGAGGGTCAGTGTGGCATTCCAGGCATTCTTGATCTTTCCGCTCATCGTGGAAGTACCCGACCGGAGTTCTGTCCGAGCCCCTGTTCTCGTGCACGGCATGACACTCAACACATGGCTTGTCGCCATCGGGCAACAATAAGCCGTGGACACCCGCTT
>JAUVYG010000081.1 GCA_030603185.1 Actinomycetota bacterium
GAATCGATAGTTACCCTTTTCGTCCACGATGAATATCGCGGTCGGAGACTCATCGATGTAGTTCTTGAATCGGGTCTCACTTTGAATAAGGGCAGCTTCTGAGCGCTGTCGTTCAAGTTCAGATCCGGCACGACCCCCAAATACCTCGAGAACCGCCGCGACAAGCTGGACGTCGTCAAAGGGCGCTTTCTTGAGCGCAACCAGAAGTCCGAGAGCTTTGCCGTTCGAATCGAACAATGGGGAGCCAGTGTATGCTTCTACCTCCATTTGGACCAGAAGTAGATCTTCGGGGTAGGCCTTGGCCACCGCCCCGTTGTAAACACAGGTCTCGTTACCGGCTACGTTATAGCACGGAGTCCCATCGAGGTCATATTTGATATTGTCAGCGATCTCACCATTAACACTGAGTGACACGGTCTGAGCCGCAGTATTATTGTCTGTCAAGCTGGCGACGAATACATATTCTGCGTCGAGTGTGTCGCCCAAACTGACAACGAGTCTGTCCAGGAAGTTCCGACCCGTGCGATTCGAGACAGCCTTCGCCACCTCTCTCAGGATATCTATTGCCGTTTTCTTATCACTCACGTTTGAAGCACTCGTCTCACCCTGACTCTTGCAAGTATTCCGTTGGTCGTATGCTTTAACTCCCACTTTGTATTAATCGGACTCAAATACTATTCGGTGAGCTTTTCAAGGTTCTTTTCCGTGAATTGCCGATAGACTACTAGATATAGGCGTGTCTTTTCCCGATATTCCTGTAGAGGAAGAGCGTACACATATGAGGGGCCAATGACCGTTTCAGGCATCAATAGAGTAATCTCCTCTCTCTTCTCGAATGAGCGAGGAGAGGCCTCAACGCCGCTTCTTGTGGCTTTGGGTATTGCCGGCTTCGCTGCAGCAGCCTACTTCATCTTCGGCGCCCTCGGTGAGGGTGAAGAAGCGGATTCAACCCCGGTCGCAGAAAACTCCTCAGCCTCACAGTCTTCTGGGGGACTCTCTTCCGGAGGTGGGTCCGCACCTCGCCGAGGTGGAGGTGGATCCGCTCCCAGGAGCGGAGGCGGAGGTGGATCCGCTCAACCAAGCTACGAACAGCCCGAATGTGGGGTGAATTTAGCAGCATGTGACTGCGGTGATTTCGACTTCGACTCTAGCTGGGCGACCTGGTTCTTAACCTCGTATGACCGGGGAAATACCCACAGACTGGACTCTGATGGTGACGGACTAGCATGCGAAGAGGGTGCCGAGAAACTCTCGGCACCCTGACTCAGCGTCTGCGTGAACCTACGCGACCTTGCGATCTATCCTTGAACTATCTCTGTGATCAGCAATGAACCGGACGTTGGTCTCGCCTTCAGCGTGGGTGATCGGCACAGCATAGAACTGATGGCTCAATGCTCTGTAGACCTGAACCCCGAGAACAACCGCGAAAGCCCCCATTTCAACCAAGATCAATGTGCCCAAGAGAGCATATGTAAAGCCAGTCATTGCGAACACCTCCAGCATTCCGATCCCACTGAGACCATATTCTTTGTTCTATTGAATGTTTACCCAATCCCAGCTGTATATAATGCTGAATCACCGTTGATGGCTTGATCCAGTGAGAAGGTCAAAATCGCCGCATCGTCATTGAGCCGTCCGCCTGTGAAGGAGAGCACCTCATCAAGAATCGCGCCGGCTGGCACGGGGGTCCCACTATGGTTTGCGTGCCTGTGACCAACGTCGATAAGTTTATCGATACCGAACATCTCGCTCTTACGGCGCGCTTCGATCACACCATCTGTGTACAGGAGGAGTGATGTACCGCCTGGCAATTGCCGAGCGTCTGCGACATAGGCAGTAGTGGGAATTGCGCCCAGGGCCATGCTCGTCGACAAAGGGACCGAAAAGCTCTCTTGTTCATTGATCATGATCGGGAAGTGATGCCCGGCGCTACTTGTCCTCATCTCAAGACTTTTCGGGTCTACGACAATCAGTAGCGAAGTGACAAAGTCGCCGGTCCGACATCGTTCGCAGACCACCTTGTTAGCCTTGGTCAACAGGACCGCTGGGTCGTTGTGCTCGTAGGCTAGCGCTCGGATGGTGTGCCTGACCACCAACGTCAAACGGGTCGCCCCGATCCCTTTGCCCGAGACATCACCGATGAGGATCCCGACTTTTTCATCCTTGACGGGGAAGATGTCGAAAAAGTCCCCACCGACCTCAGCGTTGTCCGTGGCTGAGACATAGCGACTGTCCGATTTCACACCCCGGATCCTAGAGGGCTCCTCCGCAATCGCCTTCTGAAGAATCTTGATCACGTTCCTATCCTCGGTTAGGACTCCCTCAAGACGATCTGAAGCTCGAAAGGCTTCAATATTGAAGACCTCAGAGATCCGCCAGATGCTCCAGGCGATAACAATGGCTGTGATGGCTTGAAACAACTGAACGGGAAGACGGATAACATCCATGAATCCCCCGGCATTAAGAAGATTAGACGGAAAAATCACGGATGCCGGGACGAATACCCCTGTGAGCAGTGCATAGCCGAACAGGCCGACCGCACCAAGCACTACATACTTACCGATTGGTTCCGAAAACTCCTGGGCGAGTAGACTCCTGTTCACAAGAAGAGCCGCGCCAGCGGCGATCCCTCCGGTAAGTCCAAGGAAATATCTAGCTGCCACTTCTAGGTGCAGGGCATCAGGGCTGCCGGTCACAAACGGGACCATCACGAACAGAGCGACCAGGATGATGGGAAGGTACGCTGGAATGTATATCCCCGCAGCCTGCATAGCCCGGTGGCCAAACATTCCAAGCATCACGAATGAGAACACCAGAAGGAAGATGGACACCGATGAGATCAGAGCTTGATTGCCTCCCCCCGTCGCCAGCATTACCAGTAATTCGTGGATTCCATGGGTGACCCCAAACCAGCCCAGATAGGGCAGCGCGGGAAGAATGGCGATGTCTGTGTTCCTGACGGCCCTCAGTTGAGTGAACACGACAAGGCCCAGCATAATGAAAGCTGTGCCGTATACAGTCAGATTAAAGTCAGAGAACTGCGAGTCGATACTTTGCCACCCCTCCCCTAATAAGAAGTGGAAATACGAGACTACAGTCTATTGAAACCCGGTCGATTTTGCGAGCGATTTGCAAGTGTAATAATCATTCCCATAAAGCCTGAGACAGACATGGATGCAAAACTGATCAATAAGTTCTTCGATGGCGACCCTGTCGCCTTCGAGGTCCTGACCCTTAGACATCAACAAAGTGTGTTCAAATTGTGCCTGAAAATGCTTGGTCAAAAAGAAGAGGTCGAGCCGACGGAATAGTCACCTACGACTCAATAGCTATAGCGTCTTCGCAGGTCTTGGTCGCGCTACGACTATAGGGCCGAAAGGAGCCTTTGGTTGACCGCGCCACTACGGCGTCGGCTGCGGATTTGTCTTTGGCACCATGAATAACCACCCAAAAACCGCCTGCAAGTCCGTCGAAATGATCGGACTGATCTATGGTGAAACCGGTGGGCGAGCCCACCGCAGCTTCAAGCTCTGACACTTTCGTCTCGGCGCCTGCCCTACTGCTCTCACTTGCCGCGATGACCACGTGCATCGGACCTTTGCCCGCCGACAACTCATTTTCTGGGACCGTGGTGCTGGTTGTGCTGCTTGTTGTTGTAGTGGTTACCTCAGCGATAGGCTGGGCCTGGGTCGTTGAGGTTGATGGGGCCGATGCAGCGGCGTCGCCTGTTACCGTGCTTTGGTTAGTTTCGGGGCTATCGTCCAAGACACCGCTGGAAGTGACTAGCCAAAACACTCCCCCGATGGCGACCAGGACTAGAGCCCAATTCAGTGCTGTCTTCCACATGAGAGGGATTCTACATCATAGGTCTGTATTGTTACCCGACGCGCCAGGTGTTATCCTCTTGTAGCAGGTAATCGACAGTATGTTTTTCAAACTATGAGTAATTGTTGCAGTAAAAGCCAGTCAGCTGTAGAGACTACGATCAAGCTTCTACAGCCAAAATGGACCCTTCAAATCGTCCACGAGCTCCAGCAGGGGCAGAGGCGATTCAATGAGCTTGCCTCAAATCTCGGCGGCGTGAATCCACGCACTCTCTGCCAAAGACTCCGCGAATTAGAAGAGCATGGAATAGTCGAGCGCGAGATCAAATCCTCGATGCCGCCGTGGGTCGAGTACTCACTTACCAAAAAGGGCACGTCACTGCATGGTGTCATCGATAGCATGGTCGCTTGGGGTCACGAGTGGGCCGATAGCGAAGCCGCGGTCGCTCACAAGTAGCTAGACCTCCCCCCCCTCCAACAGTAGAGTTAGCCGCATGGAAGAATCCCTGATACTTGCAATAGCCGCTATAGTCCTGCTCGGCGTCACTGCCCAATGGATCGCCTGGGCCACGCGCATCCCGTCCATCCTTCTGCTTCTGGTCATCGGACTAGTCGCAGGCCCGGCAACCGGACTTCTGGATCCGGACGCCCTACTCGGTGAGTTGTTGCTCCCAGTAGTGGCCATGCTTGTCGCTCTTATCCTTTTCGAGGGTGGACTCAATCTGAACTTCGCCGAACTGCGAGAGAGTGGAACTGTGGTCGTCCGCCTCATCACAGTAGGCGCTGCAGCTACGTTAGTGCTCATATCCCTCGCGGCCTGGACTATCCTCGGTCTGGATCCTGGGCTCGCGGTACTTGTCGGAGCAGTCCTGATCGTCACTGGGCCCACGGTGATAATGCCCCTGCTCAGGCATGTTAGGCCGATCGGGCAAAGCGGTCCGATCCTCAAATGGGAGGGAATCGTCGTCGACCCGATCGGCGCAGTCATCGCAGTTCTCGTACTTGAAGCGCTGGTCCACGCCACACCGTCCGACGCCTTCGGCATCGTCGCGACAGGCGTACTCACCACGATCGTCGTCGGGGGAGCTATCGGGGTACTTGGTGCGGCGATTATTGTCATCCTGATCAAGAGATATTGGATTCCCGACTTCCTGGATATACCGTTTGCGATCATGATCGTGCTGGCCACATATGCGATATCAAATCATATCCAGGCCGAGTCCGGTCTATTGACGGTGACAGTGATGGGTATCGCGCTTGCAAACCAAAAGATCATCACTGTGCGGCACATTCTTCATTTCGGCGAGAACCTGCGGGTTCTAATAATCTCGAGTCTCTTTGTCATCCTTGCGGCCCGACTGACCATGGATGAGATCTCCAGTATTGGCGTTCGAGAGCTTGCCTTCTTGGCAGTCCTCATCCTACTGATCCGCCCCATTGCGGTTCTTCTGTCTTCTGCTGGATCCAAGCTGTCGAGACCGGATCGGATATTCCTGTCCTGGATGGCACCTCGAGGCATCGTCGCCGCAGCGGTGGCTTCGGTCTTTGCGCTCACCTTGACCGAGGCAGGCTACCCCGGAGCCGAAAAGATCGTCCCCATAGTCTTCCTGGTCATCATCGGATCCGTAGCTATCTACGGACTGTCTGCGTCCCCGCTCTCTAGGAGACTCGGAATCTCTGAGAACAACCCCCAAGGGGTCTTGATCGTCGGCGCCGGAGTCCTGGGAAGAAACATCGCTCAGGTGCTGCATGAGAAGGGGGTTCGAGTCATGGTGGTGGACTCGAACTACGCCAACTATCGGAAGGTCAAAGAGCTGGGCCTCCCCGCGGTCCGGCTTGATGTGTTGTCCGACGACAGCTGGGATCGTATGGATCTGGGCGGATTAGGCTACCTGATAGCGACAACACCCAACGACGAGGTCAACGCCCTTGCCGCCCTCCACTACCTTGAGCTGTTCGGGCGCAAAGGTGTATTCCATCTACCGACCAAAGAGATCGGCGGCCATGAGGAGCGTCCAAAACACCTTCGTGGCCGGCTCCTGTTCGGTAAGGAAGCGACTTACTCAGCGCTGACAAAGAAGATAGGCAAAGGGTACGAGGTGAAGGGCACTTCGATCACAGAGCAGTTCACATACACAGATTACCTTGCTAGGTATGGCGAGGATGCAGTACCTATGTTCATCAAAGCAGAAAACGGCTCTTTGACTATCGTGGCTGCAGACACGACTATCTCACCCAAGCCCGGTCATACCCTGGTCGGCTTGGTCGATCCAGTCTTCTCACACCCCGGGAAGACGGCTGCTCCCTAGTTGGTGTGTTCGGTCAGATTCGTCGAGGGTCCAGCATCATAGAATCCCGACACCGAAACTCGAGCGTTCTCAGCATCTAAAGCCGTTAGACCAAGACCCCGAAGACGTTGAGCCTCTGCAAGACTTTGAGATACGACCTCGATCTCGGCACTGTCACCACTGAACAGATAGTCAAAAGCAGACTCCATGGCCCTGCGATAGGCCGCAACGCTACCGTTGATCCGGTCAAGGGCCAGGCCTCCACGGATCTCAGAGCCTGCGGGAAGATTCTTCTTAAGCTCGGCAAGCTCACCTTGATAGCCGTTGAGCCTTTGAGCCACAGATACCACCTTTTCCTTGCTTGGGGTATTTCCAGCGACCATTAGCTGCTCGAGACCCGCGTAGTAAACCATGGCTCCGTCGGACTGGTTTTGAATGGATAATGCCCGGTGGTGGATGACTCCGAAATCAAAGAGTTCAGCCTCGGGTACGGTTAGCGCGGCACCGTCTTCGAGAGTGATGTCTGAAAAAAGGCCAGGCTGTGGACCGGGCTTATTGACCTCCGCAGAGAGAACGGCTGAGGATACTTCTGTGTCAGAATGATTCATGATCATTAAAATTGCGATAGCGATCGCCACGGCCCAGATGAGCATAAATATGATGAATCCGAGCGCACCACGAATGCGATCCCACGCCGTTACCCGGCGCTCGCGCTTGACCTCGTCCGTCGGTCGCTCTGCGCTGATCTGCACGGACATCTAGCCACCTGCTACCTCGCCGTATTCTCTATCACTCTACTACCCTCGGCTTCGCAAGCTCAACCTTTAAGTAATCACCCTTGGGTATATATAGAGCATGAATAAACCACGGCTTATCCTTATAGCTCTAGTAGTCATTCTAGTCGGTTCGGTACTACTTCTTCGTTACGACCTTCTACCTAGGGTGGAATCGTCAACCGAGACTAGCGCCGGAGGGGTACGGGCTCCAGAGTTCGCCGGAATCGACACCTGGCTAAACACCGACCCTCTAACCATGGGTGATCTGTCCGGCAAAGTGGTACTGATCGACTTCTGGACCTACACCTGCGTGAACTGCCAAAGGACCTTCCCATTCATCCGCTCCTGGCATGATAAGTATTCTGACGATGGACTGGTCATTGTGGGTATTCATAGCCCCGAATTCGAGTTTGAAAAGGACGTTGGCAATGTGACCGAGGCGCTCGAACGCTATGACATCCAGTGGGCGGTCGCGATGGACAATGAAATGGCGACATGGAACGCGTATGGGAACCGCTACTGGCCGCGCAAGTATCTCATCGACCGCGACGGAAACATCCGGTACGACCATATCGGTGAGGGAGCCTACAACGAGACCGAGACCGTCATCCAAGAGCTACTATCCGAAACCGGTGACGAGATCGATGAGGAACTAACGGCCGAAGCGGACGTTCCGATCACTGCGGCCCAGACTCCTGAGCTATACGGCGGCACTCTAAGAGGAGGCCCCGAAAACGAACCCATCGAGCAGAAGCGCATCGGCTCGTTTGGA
>JAUVYG010000114.1 GCA_030603185.1 Actinomycetota bacterium
TTCCATGGTCCAGTTGTTCATTCTCATCCTGCTACGAGGATATCAGTTGCAGCTGGGAAGTGGTCTAGATTGGTGGATCCACATCGTCATATATGCGGGCAGCGTGAAATCGTCCTTCTTGGCTAATGTCGTAGACAGCACCGCCGGGCACATTTCCAAGGTCCGCCCCGGCCCATTTTATTGCATTGAACTCTATAAATACTGAGCCTGGAGCCGCAGTGAAGGTGCAAAGATCTAGCTCGATTCCTCCCTTTGCCAGTATGGGTTCGTAGAACTTCTTTTGTCTGTCGACACCTGCGAATCGATATCGTTCCCCGCTCGGTTCCCGGGCGTAGCCATCGGGCTCAAACAGACTATCAACGAACTCAGGATCCCCCATCCTGATGGCCTCTTCGTAGCTGGTGAATGGCTGGGTGGTGACAATGGACGAATCATGAGGAAGTATTGCGGCTCGTCTTTGATGTTTTCCGATGAGGGGCCACATCGAGTGATACGCACGTATTTCCCCAGCGCGGTCACCACCAAGGTCGGAGACGATCAGGATGGGAAGATCGAATGTGTCCTCCCCGTCAGTGAAATCCAGAACTAGTTCATGAGCTATTCGCTCGATTCCGGGGTAGAACCCTCGATGGGTCCGCAGGGGTCTAGGTGTCGCATCGAGGGAGCTGATCCAGTCAGATAGACGTCTGAGAGCGGCTCTCACATTGTCAGTGCCGACTGCTGACCCTGTAATAGATGTATTGATACGGGGGTCAGATCCCATCATATTCATAACACTGTCCACGTCACCAGCTGCTATCAGTGGCATTACTCGCTCAAGGTTGTCTTCCGGTTTCACTTGGGCACCTCCTACGTAGTCTATTCCCCAATACTCATCAGTTATTTGGAGGAATGGCAATATTATGGTTGGGTATACGGTAGAGGTGCGACTTGTCAGTACACGGCAATCGGGGGAGTCACGTCCACGAAGGTGACTGAGAGCCAGCGCGGTAACGGACTGGAATTTGATCAAGACTCCAAAGTGTCCCATGCCCTGGGATTGATTCTGGCTGCTCTCTTCATCGGGGGCCTCGTCTCGGCGCTCGTCATGGTTGTCGAAGGTGAGATCAAGGTTGCGATAGCGCTCTCGGTCGGCTTGCTTCTACTTATGGTCTCGTACTTCTTTCAACAGCGGGGAAGTACGCAAGTAGCTGCAGGAACTTTGATCGCCATTCTATTGGTAGTGGCTACATACTTGGCGTTCATCGGCCTTGGCGTCCACGACTTGGCAATGCTGCTTTTCCCGGCGGCCATTGTCGTAGCAAGTCTCCTCTTAGGTACCAGATGGTTCATCGGTATTGCCGCGACTGTGATGGCGCTAATCGCCGGGATTGTGCTCGGAGAAGTGTGGGGTATTTACGAAACCCCCTTTGTGGCCGAGACGGGTATCAATGATCTGGTCATTGCTTGGATAATAATTATCCTGACAGCAATACCGGTCAGGATAATGTCCGAGGATTTACGCGGGGCGTTTGTCGTTGCCCAGCGTGCTCAGAAGCGGTACTACGGTGTCTTTAATGGTGCGCCAGTATCCCTTTGGGTTGAAGATATTTCAGGTGTTCTCGAGGTCTTGGGTCGACTCAAGGAAGGCTCACCCGAAGGCATAGAGGTCTATCTGAACAATAATCCGGGGGCTGTTCTTGATATTGCCAGCCACCTTACGGTGTTGGATGTGAACAGTGCGACGGTCGAGATGTTCGAGGCATCGTCGAAGGATGAGCTGATATCTCAGTACCATAAGACGTTCACTCAAGAGTCCATTCAGGCGATGAAAGAGATGCTGGTTTGTATAGCTGCTGGTGCACCTAGCTGTCATGCACAAGCTGAATACGTGACTCTCAGAGGTCGGAGGATTCAGACAATGGTCTCTCTTGTTCCTGCTTCACCGGACGAGGGATGGGTTGACCAGGTAATCGTCAGCATCACTGATATCAGTGACCAAAAACGCCTAGAGGCGGAGCTCTCGGCTCATGAGCACAAGATTCGTCGCGCGTACGCAGATGTGCTCGAGGCGGTCACCCAGGAAAAGTTGGTGGTCAAAGGCAAGAACGAGATCGAATTGATTCTCGGTCCCCTGGTGGGTGGGTCAATGCCCGTGGTCGGGTTCGCCGATCTCGAGAACATGAGGAAATGGCTTCGAAAGTCCATCAAAAAGCTATTCCCCGACCTAGAGGGCCTCGGGGCGGCCGTGATGGCTACCGGGGAGGCCATAACGAATGGCGTGAAACACGGAGGCTCTTGTATGGTCCAGGTTCATAGACTAGAGACTGAAGACACACCTAAGCTGCAGGTGTCAGTGAAGGATTACGGACCCGGAATCGATTTCCTGCACCTGCCAAGAGCCGTCCTTATGGCAGGTTTTTCTACCAAGACATCTCTCGGAATGGGCTTCACGATAATGCTTGAATTATGTGATCAACTATTGCTGGCCACCGATGACTCGGGTACCACCGTAGTGCTTGAGTTCAATCAGCCGAAGTAGCCGCCTGATATTCGTCCCTGCTCAACCTGTAGTAAACCGTCGGCTGCCCTGCCTTTTCGACCAGGCCAAGAGCGTGCATGCCGGACTTCTCCATGACTCTCAATGACGCCACGTTGGGCTCATCGGTGCTGCCGATAATCTCTTTGAGTTCTAGATCCTTGAATCCGTAGTCCAACATCGTTCTAGCCAGCTCTGTTCCCAGACCCTGGCCCCACCAGTCGGGTGAGACTCCGAACACTATCTGGAGTTCAGGAGGGTCATGGAAGAACCAGTGACCGCAAAAACCGATCAGCTCGTCATGGCTTCGAAGGGTAGCTCCAAAGAGTCCAACACCGGCTTTCGCCATGAGTCTCTGGCTCTCTTCGAGGATATCTGCCACCTGCTCTTCGGGAACAGGAAGGTCATCCCACAGGTACTTGCGAACATCGGGATCGACCCACAGGGAATGAAGTTCCCCGGCGTCATCGGGACCAAGAGGCTTTAGAATCATCCGGTCGGTAGTGATCGTCATTGGCATAGTCATGAGCTGCCTGAGAACGTGGAGTTGAACACCGTGAAGGCTAGCACCGTCACTGTGGCGATCACAAAGAACAAACCTGCGAAGAACAGCCTAGAGGCGGTCTCATCAATATGTCCCTGAAGCCTGCTTCCCAGTTGGGCGCCAATAATGGCACCGGGTACTGCCCACACCAGAAGGTTCCATGGTATGGCCTCAAGCCCGCCCTCTGCTGCTAGCTGGATTCCGTGAGTGGTGGCCGCCCCGGCTACTGTTCCAGCTACCACTAATGTGGAAGTGGCGGCCGCGACGGCAACCGGCATCCTGACACGGCGGATTAGAGTAGGGAGCGTAGTCTCTCCAATACCGGTCGATATCATCCCGGTGGCTGTGCCTCCAACAACAGATAGAGATTTTGATACACCAAGATCGTGCACACAGTAATCATAGGTCTCTCCGCTTGAAGAGGTGACGGTCCGCTCGTCGCCCCCATGTTCGCCCCCGCAGACCATCTCAGCTCTATCGAGGTCCACATGCTTGAAGAGCAGATAGGCAAGGCCAAACATGGCGAGTCCATAGGTGATCTTGAGAGCCTGGGCAGGAACCTGGCGAGCTATGAGCGCCCCGAACACCCCCGCGGGGAGGGCGAAGTAAATGAGTGCCGTCGCGAGCTTCCAGTCTATTAGTTTTCGTTTCATGTAACCGTAGACACCAGAGACGAATCCAGAAGTCTCAAGGAATAGGGCGGTCCCTATCGCCTCAATGGTTGTCAGAGTCGGGACTCCCATGAGGGGGAATCCGACAAAGAATAGGGGTGTGAGGAGGGCGGCACCGCTAATCCCAGAGAACATCGCCATACCCGCGACGAGTATGCAGACCGGAAACATGAACCAGTAGACAGTGAAGTCCATTCAATCAAGTAACCGCGCTCTGAACAGCCTCGGCAAGTGTGGGGTGGATGTGGATGGCGTCCCGAATGACTGTATAGGGTGCGCCCGCGTTCATCAGATCCACGAACATGTGGACTAGCTCGCCACCCTCGACTGTGAGGCATGCGGCCCCAAGCACCATATCGTTGTCTTCGTCGATGATCACCTTGATGAAACCCTCTGTCTCGCTCATCTCGTAGGCTTTGCCGCTGCGAGACATATCAAAATGAGTCACGCGGATGTTCTTGCCCGCCGCGCGCGCCTCCTTTTCAGTGATTCCGACTCGGCCCAATTCTGGATCGGTGAACACGGCGTAGGGAACCACTCGGTCTGTGGTCCTAGCTCCATCGCCAGTGATCTGGGACATAAGGATCCGATTGTCGTCCCACGAGGTATGAGTGAACATAGGACCGCCACGGATGTCTCCGGCAACCCAGACTCCCTCGGCGGAGGTGTGTAGTCGCTTGTCCACTGGGACCATGCCGCCTCTGCCAAGCTCAATGTCTAAGGTTTCAAGGCCCAAGTCATCAGTGTTCGGGGTGCGTCCGGTGGCGATGAACAGATGGGTCGCCTCGACCTCGCTGGTCGATCCATCTGTCTCTGAGAGCGTGACAACGACCCCGCCACTCGTCGTCGCCTTTACCTGAGATGCCCGAACGTTCAGTCGAAACTTTATCCCCTCGGCTTCAAGCGTCTTTTGGAGGGACTGCGCGATGTCTGCGTCTTCCATCGGTACTATCTGATCGGTGCCATGGATTATGGTCACCTCAGAGCCCATTCTGCGATAGAACTGGCCCATCTCTAATCCTATGTAGCTGCCACCGACCAAAGCCATGTGCTCGGGAAGCTGTGGCCTTTCCAGCCAGCTACCTGCATGAATAGAGTCCACCTGGTCCAGCCCGGCAATGGGAGGTATCAGACTGCGGGTGCCCGTGTTCAGCACGA
>JAUVYG010000014.1 GCA_030603185.1 Actinomycetota bacterium
GGCCAATTGGCCATGCACAGCGGGGGCTAGTGGGTTGATTTCAAGCATCAGTAAGAAGGGGCTTCTGGGACTCCTGCTTTTGATTGTCTCAATATTCTTGATAACGCCCGCGCATTCCAGTGCGTCCGAACTCTATGTCATTCAGTACCCCGGACAGGTTCAAGATAGTTGGGTGGAACAGCTGCACGGCACCTCGGGTGTACGGGTGGTCGGTTTTCAGTCAGACCACTCTTATCTGGTTAGCGCGACCGAATCGGGATTGGATCGACTGCGTGGAATCTCCGTAAGCTCTGGAACTCCCACCTTGCGAAAGTTCAAAGCCGAAGACAAGGTCGAGGCCCGACTGACCCCCAGGCTCCCCATGGGTCTCTCACTGAAATTTGAGGTCGACATCGTCATTGTTGATTCGCTTGACTACCCGGGAACGATCGCGACCATCGAGTCCATTAGCGGCGAAGTTGTTGAGGGGACAAAGGCTCGTGGTGGGCTAAGGTTTGCCCGGGTGAGCCTGACTACTGCTTCGATAGGTGAGATAGCTGACCTTGAGAATGTGGTCTCGATCAAGAAGCATCATGACCCTGAGAGACTCGATGAACGGCAGTCTCTGGTGATGGCCGGAAGATTCAGCGGCAACGGAACGGGCCCATCGACCGAGAGTTACCTGACTTGGCTCTCCACTAGTAGTTTTTCAACTAATCCTTCCGACTACCCATTGGTGGATGTTGCGGATGATGGATTCGACAATGGATCCGCGACCTCTCCCGCTCATCCGGATTTTTACCTGAACGGGGTAGCGACCCCTGGCGGCTCAAGAGTCGGATACGCGATAGATTGGACGGCAGACTCGAATGCTCAAGGGGGTGGCGGTCACGGAACTCTCAACCTGGCTATAGCAGGTGGTTACAACAATGTGACGAACGACCCCTCGGGCTACGCCTACGGACTCGGAGTGACGCCGTACGGAAGACTAGGTTCCAGCAAGGTGTTCGCCGACAGCGGCGCCTGGGAATACCTGCACTTGTCCTTTGAACCTCTGGCGACCGAGGCGTATTCCCGGGGTGCCCGGATCTCAAGCAATAGTTGGGGGTCATCAGATATCGGAGAATACGAACTGATGGCTGCAGAGTATGACTATTTGGTGCGAGACTCTGACTCAGGCGTAAGTGGCTTACAAGACATGAGTATGGTGTTCGCTGCTGGCAACCACGGATTGAGTGGGATATCACCCCCAGGTACCGCAAAGAATGTCATTACCGTGGGAGCCGCTGAAAATTTCAGACAGGACGGCACAGACGGCTGCGGGATCGGCAATTTGTCCGCTGACGATGTGCGCGATATCGCATCTTTTTCGAGCAGGGGCCCAACCGATGATGGGCGGATCAAGCCGGACATCGTCGCTCCAGGAACGCACATTCAGGGCGCAGCCAGCCAGATTCCCGGATTCTCGGGAAATGGGATATGCGGTTCTCCTTCGAACGATGGATCCGCTCCCGGTGATGACGCTATGTTTCCTTTCGGCCAAACGCTATATACCTGGTCTAGCGGTACCAGCCATTCAACCCCAGCGGTAGCCGGGGCCGCGTCGCTGGTCCACGAGTACTACAACAGGACTCAAGGGGCATCGCCCAGTCCTGCGATGACCAAGGCGATTCTGATAAATGGTGCCAGGTATCTGACCGGTAATGGCGCCAATGACACACTTCCGTCTCCCAACCAGGGATTCGGGATGGTCGACGTTGGTCGCCTAGTCGATTCGATTCCCAAGTACTTCGATGACCAAGCGACGACCTTTGGTGCTACGACTCAGCAGAAAGGGTTGTCCGGTACCGTCTCGAACACGTCGGAAGAGGTTCGTGTGACGCTTGTTTGGACTGATGCTCCCGGTTCAACAACTGCCCCGAAGGCGCTGGTTAATGATCTGGATCTTAAAGTCACAGTGAACGGGGATGTTTACAAAGGGAATAGATTCAGCGGACGCTATTCTTTGGCCAACTCAGGCATGCACGATAGGTTGAACAACGTCGAGGGCGTGGTTCTGCCGGCTGGCACAACAGGTAGGATCGATGTGACGATCGAGGCGAATGAGATTGCCGGTGACGGTGTACCGGGCAACGGGGACATCACAGATCAGGACTTTGCCGTCGTTCTCTACAATCTCGGATCCGTTAGCGAATATGATCCCTCCGCAATCGTTGGATCAGTCATGGTCGCGGACGACTCAGCCACCGTGGCTTCGAGATCGGTGAGTCTTGACCTCGAAGCCAGTGGAATACCTTTCATTCCGGTAACGGAATTTAGAGTATCTAATGACGGAAACTTCAATGATAAGGGTCCTAGCGGGGAAGAGCGGTGGAGGTCATTTCCCGGACCTGGCTCCGAGACATCCATTGGCTGGCAGCTGAGTTCTGGTGACGGCAGAAAGACAGTCTTCGCTCAATTTCGCGACCAGTCGGCGGACGTGAGTGGTCTTGCGTCGGACAAAGTTTATCTGGATCAGCGCACCATTACGTTTTATGCCTCTACTCCCCTGGTCTCATTTGGCAGCCAAGGCAAGGTTGCAGGAACACTTCGAACCGGTTCTGGGGCACCGGTTTCTGGACAAAAGGTCTACATCCAGCGCTTGAACCAATCGGGTGATCCGGTCTGGATAGCCAATGTATTCACTAATTCCAATGGCTACTTTCAGAAATGGTTCTTCCCGGTCGGCACACGTGATTATCGTGCCTCTGTGGCTGGATCCGCCACGTACCTCGAACGCCCCACCGGAACCAGCAAGATTACGGTCACCCCGGGACTTGTTGCATGGAATCCATATGCGACTCGAACCTATGGCCAATGGACTCGGGTGCATGGGCTACTTAGGAGCGGAAGCGGTGCACGCATGGGAGGGACAAGAGTGTTTCTTCAGGCCTGGGACTATGCCTCTAAAACCTGGGTCTGGAAGGCCACCGATACGACTGCGGGCTCCGGCTACTACGATTTTTGGTTCAAGCCCTACGGCACCTCTCGCTACAGAGTCGCCACCATGGGATCCCAATACCGGTCTAACGTGGTCACTAAGACGGTTCGGCACAAACCTACTCTGTCCTTATCAAGGTCCTCTACCACGCTCGGTCGCTTCGTGAGAATCAGTGGAGAGGTTCAGCCCAGACATCCGGGTCAGGTCGCTTACATCCAATGGTGGAACGGCACATCATGGGCGTACTTGGATACGGTTCGTATGGATAGTAGCTCGCGGTATGCAAAATGGTGGCGCGCTCCATGGCGCGGTACTTGGCCGATCAGACTGCATGTGCCCGCGCACTGGGATCACGTGGAAAACTGGAGCCTCGTCCGATCCTTATCTGTAAGGTAGTAGACGAGGGCAGGGTTCGCTATAATCTGTTCTCGGCCACTGGCCATTTCATGTGTTCAAGTGATCCCTTAGGAGAGCTAGATTGAAACGCGTTTTTGCTCGAGAGGAATACTGCATAGCTTGCAGACTTTGCGAGGTCTGGTGCGGCATAGAGCATTCCCCATCTCGAAAAGCATATAAGTACCGCCAAGAGAATCCTGTTTCATTGATCGAGGTTCAATTCGACAAAGAGGTAGGCAACTCGATCGCTATGCAGTGTCGCCACTGCGAAGATGCTCCTTGTATCGACGCCTGTATCGTGGGCGCTCTTCTCAAGGATGACGAAGGACGGACCGAGTACAACAAGGATCGCTGTGTCGGTTGCTGGATGTGTATCATGAGCTGCCCTTACGGCGTGATAAAGCCCCTAAAGGAAGACAAGAAGATCGCCAAATGCGACCTATGTCCTCACCTGGATACTCCGGCTTGTGTCTCACACTGCCCGACCGCTGCGCTTATCCACACCGAGACCGAAGAGGGCTATTTGCACGAACCCACAGTCGCCGATCATGTGGTCGACAACGACTCACTGTTCACCGAAGGATAATGAGATATGAAATATGTGATCATCGGAAACGGAATTGCAGCCCTTAGAGCGGCCGAGTCCATTCGCGGACGAGATACCGAGGGCTCGATCGCGATTATCAGCGGCGAGAGCTTCCCGGCTTATTCAAGGCCCCTGACCGCCTATCTGTTGGCTGGTTGGGTCACAGATGAGCGGATGCCCCTGAGGGATTCATCCAAGTTCGACGCCCTGAACGTCCAGTTCCATCTCGGCCGGATGGTTGAGAAGATCGACCGGGGCTCAAAGAATATCGAGCTGGAGGGCGGCGAGAAGCTGCCGTATGACAAGCTGCTTCTCGCGACCGGCGCCTCCCCGCGCAAGATCGACATTCCCGGCGCTGATCTTCGCGGCGTCCAGAGACTACGTACCTGGAACGACTCTCGTGAGATTCTCGAGCGCCTCCAGACTACGAAGAGTGCAGTGGTCATTGGTGGCGGCTTCGTAGGAATGAGCAGCGCTCGTTCACTTGCAAGCAAGGGCATCGACGTAACAGTGGTTGTCTCTTCAAACCGGATTCTTTCCCAGACGATGCCGCTCGAGGCGGCCGAGGTCGTACGCAGCCACGTTGAGGAAAAGGGCATCCGGGTGATGTCCGAAACCGATGTCGTTGAAGTCATCGGAAGTCAGGCTTCAGGCGTCAGCGCGGTCAAACTGGCCAACGGGGATGTGCTGGCCTGCGAGCTGGTAATCGTGGGTAAGGGTGTGGACGCCCGTCTGGATCTTGCCCAAGATGCTGGACTGAAGTGTGACGAAGCCATGCTGATAGACGCAATGATGCGTACCAACGATCGAGATATCTACGCGGCGGGCGACTGCACGCAGCCGTTCGACCTGTTAAGAGGTCAGCAGCGCTCCGCTGCGATCTGGCCGAACGCTGCCCATCAGGGCCGAATCGCGGGTGCCAATATGGCCGGTGCGCAGTATGGTGCCGAGGGTTTCTACGGAATGAATTCCCTGGATTTCTGGGGGTTGTCTATTATCGCTGGCGGTCTGGCCTGCGGAGGCGATGGGTATGAGTCCCTGCGAGCTTCCGGAGAGATGAAGAACGGTATGCCTTGGTTTAGACAAGTCGTGTTCGACGGCAACAACCTTGTCGGATTCGTCGTGGTAGGCGATATTGAAAAGGCCGGTATTCTAAACGGACTCGTGCGCAAGAAGGTCGATCTCAGGCATTTGGCTGACGAGATGCTAACCCCAGGCTTTGATATGATGAAGCTGCCGCAGGAATTGCGTAAAGAGATGCTCGGCACCGTTAACCCACTGGCGGTTCATCTAAGCGTTTAGCCTGGTCGCTACCTGCGCACCAAATTCTTGTTGAGCCACATTCAATGAGGTAAAATCACTTGGTGTCCATTCGGGCGCTCCTAACCCATAGCGAGTAAGCTTCGGGTGGAGGTCGCTCCAAATGCGGACTTTCGCATGTTCAACAACAAAATAGGCCGCACTGTTTTTTTACCCGCAGAACGAGAGGAGATCGACAATGCACAAGATTGTTAGCAGACGAGTCTTGGGTCAAAGAGTCGTTGAGTTAGAGGTCGAGGCGCCAGCGATGTCAAAGAAGGCCCAGGCGGGTCAGTTCTTTATCCTTCGCATCGACGAGACTGGTGAGCGCATCCCCCTCACATTTGCTGGTTGGGATCCAGAGGCCGGTACGATAATGATGGCCTTCCTTCCTATCGGCAAGACCACCAATCATCTCGCTAGCCTTAAAGTAGGCGACTCTATCAGGGATATCGCCGGACCGATGGGCGAGCCCACTCACCTAGAGAAGTACGGACACGTTGTCTTCCTTGGCGGCGGCGTCGGAACAGCCGAGGCTCTTCCTGTGGCTCGCGCACTTAGGCAGGCTGGCAACAAGGTCACTGTCATCCAGGGAGCCCGCAACGAGGATCTGTTGATGTACGAAGATGAGCTGGCCGCTGAGTCGGACCAGCTTCTTATTGCGACCGATGATGGTTCCAAGGGATACCACGGCTTCGGTCTTGATCTTCTTATGAAGATGATCGAGGACGGCGAGCAGATCGATATGGTTCACACCATCGGCCCGGCCATCATGATGAAGATGACGGCCGAGAAGACTCGACCACACGGTATTCACACAGTTGCCTCTCTCAACCCGATCATGATGGACGGCACAGGAATGTGTGGCGCCTGCCGAGTAATGGTCGATGGCGAGACGAAATTCGGTTGTGTTGACGGTCCTGAATTCGATGCTCACAAGGTCGACTGGGACCTTCTAATGATAAGACAGACTACCTACAAGCCCGAAGAGGAAGCCTCGAACGAGCGTTTCAAGAAGATTCAGGAAAAGGGATGCGAGTGTGAACCGGCCTCAGATCCGGACTCAAAAGTAAAGGAAGTAGCAGGCAACTGATGAGTGACGTAAGCAACAATGGCGGCGCTGCGAAGCCAAAGCCATCTAAGTTAAACCCCAACGTCGTGCCCATGCCCGAGCAGGACGCCAAGGTCCGAGCCGGCAACTTTGACGAGGTGCCTACCGGGTACACGATGGAGATGGCCCAAGAAGAGGCCAGCCGATGCCTTCAGTGCAAGAACGAGCCTTGTCGTCCCGGCTGTCCAGTCGAGGTTCCTATCAAGGACTTCATTGGCTTGCTACGCGATGGTGACCCCATCGCTGCTGCCAATAAGATCAAAGAGACCAACAATCTTCCAGCCATATGCGGACGCGTATGCCCGCAGGAAGAGCAGTGTCAGGCACCCTGCGTTGTCGGCAAGAAGGGTGACCCTGTTTCCATCGGTGCGCTTGAGCGCTTTGTAGCTGACTACCAGCGTGATCATGGTGACCACGATGCCGCAATCGAGTTGCCAGAGTCCACCGGCAAGAAAGTTGCCATCATCGGTGCTGGACCAGCCGGCCTGACTGCAGCCGCTGACCTTGCTATGATCGGTCACTCAGTGACTGTTTACGAGGCACTGCACGCTCCTGGCGGAGTACTTGCTTACGGAATCCCGAGATTCCGTCTACCCCAGGCCGTTGTCGATTCTGAAGTCGAGATGATCAAGAAACTCGGCGTCAACATCGAGTACAACGCGGTCATCGGAAAACTATTCACCATCGACGAGCTTGTTGACGAACTTGGGTTCGACGCTTGCTTTATCGGCACAGGCGCAGGACTTCCGGCATTCGCAAACATTCCAGGCGAGAACCTCAACGGCGTTTACTCTGCCAACGAACTTCTTACTCGAGTGAACCTGATGAAGGCGTATCAATTCCCCGAGTTCGATACCCCTATTAAGCCGCATAACAAAGTGGTAGTACTTGGAGCCGGCAACACAGCTATGGACTGCGCTCGTACGTCTTTGCGTCTGGGAGCAGAAGTGACCCTGGTATACCGTCGCTCAGAGGCAGAGATGACCGCCAGGATCGATGAGCTGCACCATGCCAAGGAAGAGGGCGTGGACTTCCAACTACTGACTAATCCAGTCGAGGTGATCGGCGAGGACGGTTGGGTCAAGGCCGTTAAGGTGCAGAAGATGGAACTTGGTGAGCCGGATGATTCCGGACGTCGCCGTCCAGTGCCGATTCCAGACTCTGAGTACGAGATAGAGGCAGACGCTTTTGTGGTCGCCATAGGAACCAGCGTGAATCCGCTGGTTCCAAACTCTACAAAGAATCTCGATCTAAACAAATGGGGATATATCCTCGCTGATCCTTCTACTGGTGCAACGAGCAAGCCTGGTGTATATGCAGGTGGCGACATTGTGACCGGCGCAGCTACCGTTATTACCGCCATGGGTGCAGGTAAAGACGCGGCCGTTGCGATCAACCGATATCTCGGTGGCCCTGAGCCCGAGGTGGCAGAGCCAGAGGAAGAGGTCGGTACCGCCTAGGTAGACTCCACTTCACAGCTATTTATAAACACCCCCCAATCCGATGTTGATCGGACTGGGGGGTGTTTATTTGTGCCAGCAATCGAACTGCTATTCCGTCTTGACGGCCCAGCCACAGATGGTCAATTCTTAGAAACATCTAATCTTTGTTTTTCGGCATGGGGGCTGAATGGACATTCAAGCGGACTGTCAAAGTGGCGACTGCCACTTTCGTCAGTTGCTAGAACTTAGTACCAGTTTCATGGGGGAGCGGCCTTCGATATCCGAAGCTGCCACCCTTGTCCTAAAGTCCATCGGTGAAAGATTGCCTGTCTACTGCGGCAGCATTCTGCTTCTGATGCCCGACCGAGAAGGCATAGCCGACATCATCGTCGATTGGCAGTCTGAATCCAACGAGGTGAGTATTCTTCGAGAGACGGCAGTCTCCGTATCTCGTCTTTCTGATGCCGGCGAGAGTATCAGGACCAGGAAGGGCTATACATACACGGGGAATCGTGACCTTGATGGAAACCGATCAGAGGAGTCCATACATAAGCTGGTAGCGCCGCTCTCTGTTGCAGGTATGCCCATCGGCGCTGTCACCCTTGCGCGCAGTGAATCTGCCCCGGAATTCTCGTCAGATGATCTAGATTCGGTCAATGAGCTCGGTTCTGTGTTCTCTGCCCTGCTTGAGTTCACCCAGTTGGCCGAGGCCACCAAGAAGACCAACGCCTACCTTGCTGATCTGATCAGTATCGAAAAAGAGATGTCCCTGTTCATGTCTGTTGGTGAGGTCGCGACGGCGGCAGCAGCGCGAGTAATAGAAGCGACAGGAGCAGAGCAGTGCGTTGTCACGATGTGTCCCGAGGGGTACTGCCCGGATGAAGGCTGCCCAACGTCCACAGTGATAGCGTCTGCGGTCTCGCAGGATCCCCGAGGCAACATGGCAAGAGGAGATGAGGTCGATCTATCGTCGTGCCACTCCATTCGTAGAGCTGTAGCGACCAGAACGGTAGAACCAATGCCCCAAGATGAGGCATCGCGCTTTATGCCCAAGGCGACAAGTGGATACTGCGTTCCCTTGGTGCTACGAAGCCGAGTACTTGGCGTGATGCTGATCGGTGCCTCGAATGATAGCTCCGATTCCTGGCTTTTTAGGCTTTATGATGCCCTGGCCTCAAAGATCGCATCCGCACTTGAGCGAGCCCGGCTGTATGAGGCGCAGCAGCGCCGAGCCGAGATGAATTCAGCACTGACGACCGCTTCGCACAGGATCATCGCCTCAGGGTCCGAGAGCAAGGTAGCTCAATGTGCCCTCCTTAGTGCCTCCGAAATGGTCGGGGCGACCACCGGAATGCTCATCATCGAAGATCACGACACTACCGTGGACTATCGGATCCTGGGCATGCCGTCTAGGGCTTCCGGGGACCTGGTGTCCGAGTCTATCAGTACAGTATCGGCTCCTTGGGTAGACGAGCTCATGTCGTCCAGCGAGACGACATTCATACATGATGTTCCTCAGGGCGTGGCTGATGACGTCGGCACTCAAGCGGCAAAGGTGATCTCTTGGTACGGCATGCAGAGTCTTCTAATACTTCCATTGTTCTCACCCAGCGGGCGAGTGGGCTCCATGATTCTGGCCTTCTCGAGAGAGCACGTATCGGCTGAAGAGACCGAAGTTTGTGAGTCGTTGGCTTCCCTTGTCGCTGTAGCGATAGAGAATCGAAGGCTCATTGATAATCTAACAACACACAGAGATGAGCTGCTGAACGCAACCAATCGACTTGACGAGCTTGACCGGCCCAAGACAGAGTTGGTAGCGGTTGCCACTCCCGAGATCCAGACCCCTCTTGCGGTGGTACTCGGATACCTTGAGGTGACTCGAAATGGCTTGTTGGGTCTAGGCAGAGCTCAGCGACAGATCGAGAGTAAGGCGGTCCACCTGGAGCTCGGTGACTTCGCTCTGAGTGTCCTTGTCGAGCAAGCAGCCGAGACTGTCAGGCCTCTCTTTGATGCAAAAGACCAGTCTCTACACCTGATGATTGAGTGTGATCCACTGCTTCGGGTTGATGGAGGCTTGGTTGCGAGAGCTCTGGTCAACATTCTTCACAACTCGTCTAAGTTCAGCTATTCAAAAGGAATTGTTCAGCTTTCGACGAATATAGATAGCAAGGGGATAGAGATCATCGTTCGAGACGATGGTCCTGGGGTGTCTGATGTGAAGCCCACATCCAGAAGCAAGAACGGCGACAGTACTGGTCTGGGTCTTTCTGTCGTCAAGGCGATAGCAGAGGCCCACGGCGGCGAGGTATGGATGAACAGTGAACTCGGCTCGGGGGCCGAGACTCACCTTAGATTTCCTTTAAAAGGGGTGAGCTGGACAGAACAATGGGCGCCACCATTCTTATCGTGGAAGACGAACCTGACATGAGAGATGTGGTCGGTGTGATCCTGAGGTCTGCTGGTCACAGCGTAATCAGTGCCGGAAATGGTAGTGCGGGGATAGAGATGGCCACTGAGTATCTTCCCGATGTTGTACTGCTAGACATAATGCTTCCTGACATTGATGGATGGGAGGTTCTGTCTACGCTCAAGGGGCAAGAGCGGACACAAGGTATTCCTGTTATCATCGCAGCTGCGCTTTCGCACTCCGTCCACAAAATGATGGGAATGAAAGCTGGTGGCCACCAGGATATGATCACGAAACCTTTCACCATAGAAGAGCTGTTGAGCAAGATCGACAAAGTTCTTAAGGGAACCGAATCTGACGGCAAGGAGGTCAACGATTGAGATCCAATATTAGTGTCATGATCGTCGACGATTTCATGGCCGTTCGAGCTGGAATCACCTCGATCTTGATGGAGGGGCAGGACGCGTGGGGTGTCGACTTTGATATCTGTGCCGAAGCTGGATCAGTCGCAGAGACAATAGTTAAGGCGGCACGAAAGAAGCCTGACATGTTGCTGCTCGACATCGGACTACCTGACGGCAGTGGGCTTGATGCCATCAATCCCATCTTGGAATCCAGCCCAAACACTAGGATCATCGTGGCCACGGCATCCAAGAACCGGATTGACCTGGCGCGCGCGATGAAGAGGGGCGCGCGCGGATACCTCACTCAAGATGACCTGACGACCGATCGACTCATCGGGGGGATCTTAGCTGTGTTGTCAGGGGCAGTAGTCATCGTTCCCCTGCATAAACCAAGTGGTAAATTTGAAGACAATATGGGCCCCATCTCCTTGGACGACACAGAGTGGAACGTACTCAAGCATCTTTCCCGGGGTGAAAAGGAATCGAATATCGCAATGTACCTCGATGTATCCGAACTGGATATCAAGCGAGCAATTAAGAGACTTTGTGAAAAGCTTGGACTCGATTCTCGGGTCCAAGCGGTTGTGTACGCCAGGGATTTTCTGCTTGGTTCCGGCACCTGAAAACATTGCCTTTGCAGGGGCTATTGGCTAGACTTACGCACCAGTAGTACTCTCCGAGCCTCTCGACCTAATGTCGTAGATTTCATTATCTATTCAACGGACGATTGGCCGATCACCGCAAGGTGAGCCGCGAAAGCGGTTTCGGGTGGGATTGGAAACGATTTCACCTCCTCGTGTTTGGAAAGGAGACAAGCGGCTTGATTGAGCCCAATCGGCTGCGCGGTCTTTTATGCAAGGGACTCTTCGCGCTAACTCTTCTAACTATGACCGTTCTTTCGGTCGGGTGTCCCGGTTCAGGGGATTCCAAGAATGATTCTGATGAACTTCTCGTGCTCTCAGCATCCAATCTTTCTGCAGTACTGCCCGAGATAGCGGCCGCTTTCACCAGGGATACCGGTACAAGAGTAAATTTCTCGTTCGGTTCCAGTGGCCAGCTTAGCCAACAGATAATCCAGGGCGGGAGAGCTGATGTATATATATCTGCTGACCGCGGCTTCGTGGATGATGTACTGAGCGAGGGGCGGGCTTTTGAGGATTCTCGAAAGGTGTTCGCACTGGTCCAGCTGGTTATGTGGTGGAGAGATGACCTAGGGACTAATGCTCCCGATGATCTCAGCGACCTTGAGGGCGAACAGTACAAGCGGATCGCCATCTCCAATCCTAATCATGCGCCCACGGGAATCGCCGCCAAGGCCGCCCTGCAAGAGGTCGGGGTATGGGACAAGATCGAGAGACGTCTGGTGTTCGGTGGATCCGCCACACAGACAATCCAGTTCGCTAGCAGCGGAAATACCGAGGTTGCAATAGTTCCCAAGTCCCTCGCAGTCCAAGAGGCCGATGGAGCATTTGCCTTGGTAGGCCCCGATCTGTACGAGCCGCTCGAGCAAGAGGCGGTCGTGCTCAAGGACTCTAAGATACCTGGTAAGGCGACCGAGTTCGTCGAGTTTCTCAACAGTTCAGAAGCTGAACAGTTGTTGTCTGCTTCCGGATTTGAAGTCGCTGCGGTGATTCCACGTGATTGAGACATTGTCATCCGTCGACTGGTACCCTCTATGGCTGTCCCTTCGCGTAGCGACAGTCGCCACGGTATTCGTGTTCATCATCGGGTTGGTTTTGGCCTATGTGCTTGCCAGGTATGAGTTCCGCGGCAAGGAGTTGCTCGACGCTATCGTCACTCTTCCCTTGGTTCTTCCGCCCACGGTCCTGGGGTATTACCTGCTAGTACTTCTAGGCCGCAATGGGCCGATCGGGGAGCTATATGAGAGCGCCACCGGATCCAGTCTAGTATTCACCTGGCAGGGTGCAGCAATCGCCGCCTTTGTAGCCGGCCTCCCGCTGCTCACTCGCTCCGCCAGGGCGGCTATTGAGAGCATTGACTCCGATCTTGAGCGCGCCGCGCGTACTCTGGGGTTGAGAGAGATACGTATCGCACTGAAGATCACAATTCCCCTGGCCTGGAGGGGAATACTTGCAGGTACTGTCCTTGCGTACGCACGAGCCCTCGGGGAGTTTGGCGCCACGCTGATGATTGCCGGAAACATTCCCGGCCAGACTCAGACCATGTCCATAGCTATCTATGACGCGGTGCAGTCCGGCGATGGCACCCTTGCGCTGATCATGACCCTGGTACTGTCCGGAGTGGCTGTGCTGTCACTGCTTGCCGTTGGCAAATTCACAAAAGGTAGGTGGTAGCGATGCCGCTTTCCGTCAACATTCAGAAGAAGTTTTCATCCGGAGCAAAAGTGAATATCGAGTTTGCAACGGATGCTCGGTTTACGGTTCTCTTTGGCAGATCCGGAGCGGGTAAGACCGTGACGCTGTCTTCGATCGCAGGTCTGCTGTCCCCTGATAGCGGGATGATAAGAATAGAAGATCGGACCTACTTCGATTCTGCCCAGGGTATCGATTTACGGCCACAGGATCGGCGGGTCGGATTCGTGTTTCAGTCGTATGCGCTGTTTCCTCACATGAGCGTGGCGGACAATATTGATATCTCCCGAAAAGAGGCCGAGAAGTGGGGAAGGCCGAAGACAGCGGCACCAAGACGGGAGCCGGTCGACCGGGATGAGGTCATCATCGAACTCGGTATACATGATCTGCTCAATCGGCGACCCGAGGAGCTCTCAGGAGGCCAGAAGCAGCGCGTTGCATTGGCTCGGGCACTACTTCGCGATCCCGATCTGCTGCTGCTCGATGAGCCGTTTTCAGCGGTCGATGCCCCTGTCAGGGATAGGTTGAGGGGTCTTGTCAAAGAAGTGTGCAAGCGACACGACATACCCGTACTACTCATCACACATCAGCCCTTCGAAGCGCTGAACCTCGCTGATGAACTCGTGATAGTCGAGAGCGGTGAGGTCGTTCAACAGGGAGAACCTGAACAAGTCTTCTTTCATCCGCGCACGGTCTCTATTGCGCGCCTGGTGGGCACCAAGAATATATTTCAAGGGCGCATAGACAGTATCGAAGAAGGGCGGGTCAGATTTACCGCCGATGGAGAGATGTTCGAGGCCGACCTGCCAGAGGGTGGAATAAAGCTGCGGGTCGGCGATGAACTCACGTGGGCGATCCGACCTGAGAATGTGATGATCCTACGCTCGGATCGCCCGGTCAAAGACGCGGTGCGCGAGAATCAACTGGCCGGAACTATAATCGATATCTCGCGCAACGGTCCGTCATGGGATGTGATCGTTCGGACCACTAAGGGTCTGCAGCTCAAGGTCCAGCTGCCAAGGCATGCGGGAAGGCAGCTTAAACTTGAAGAGGGTGGCGAGATCAGGATGTCTCTCAAGCGAGACACCATTCACGTTATCCCGGGCTCTTGATCAACCGTTCTTCGTCGTGATCGTGGTCTCTACCTCGGGCGGAACTGCTAGGGTACCGCCTATTGTGCAAGCTTTCAGGGTCGCCTGATATCTCTCTGCCAGTTCCTCGGGTATCTCGACCGGTAGTTCGATCGACATCTGAATCGCTCCGACCCGCTTTGGGCCCTGAGCTACCTGATAATCGATTGTCACATTAACGCCCTCGTCAGCTAGCTTGTGCTTGCGCAGAAAGGCCTCGGAAACCATCGCATGGCATGTAGCGTATGCTGCGGCGAAATACTTCACTGGGCTCGGCGCAGCAACGTCCGAGACATGGCCGTCACCCATTAGAACCTCATGCCCGTCGATGTGTGCCTTGTATGAGGCCTTGCCTTCAGTGGTGATCGTGATCAATTTGGGTCTCCTGTAAATCGTCTCTTCATGAGTAGGATGCACCAGCACCCCGAATGGTTCCATCGAATTCTGGCCGATCTAGTTGGCTGTGGTGAAGAGTACCCGCGAGATGGATAGGTACATGTTGAGCCAATGGTCGACCTGATTCGCCACGCCCAACGACTGCAGGTAAGGGATGTCGACATCGGGCGTGTCCTCGTAGGCATCCTCGACGTATGTGAAGGCGTTGGCCAGGTGGACAGCGGTCAGAGTACTGAATTTGCCCTGGTGCGATGCCGAAGGATTGTGGTGATATCGAACGGCTGTGGCAACAGCTTCGTTAAGCCCCCATAGTCCAAGGAGGTAGCCTCCCACCTGGGCATGATCTACACCCAACACTTCTTTCTCTGCAAGATGCCAAGGAATCGAGTTCTGTTGGGACAACGCTGCGATATCCCTGCATTCCGATGGCAGGTTGAAAGCTAGAACCAGCTTTCCGACGTCATGCAGGAAGCCGCCCAAGAAAGACGTGTCCTCGAGATCTTCGTTTAGATGCAATGAAGTAGCCAAGGTTCGCGCACCGAAGGCTGTCTGCGTGCTGTGTTTGATCACGTCATCCACTGAGATACCCGTGCCGGATCCGGGCTGGGCCTCTTGGAAGATTCCATAGGTGAGGACCAAAGAATTGATCGTGTTGATGCCCAGTACGGAGCAGGCGTGTTCCGGGTTCACTATCTTTTGTGAGAACCCGTAATAAGCTGAGTTTGCCACCTGAAGAATCTTGGTGGTCATCGCGATATCTTTCGAGATGATCTGACCTACATTCGCAAGAGTCCCGGAAGGGGAGCGAAGCTCAGCGTTGATCTCCATGTACAAGGTGGGGAGGCTGGGAAGTTTGTCGATGCTCGAAATGACCCGCTGCATCGCCTCTGAATCCATCTCTTCCTGAAGTGTCGATAGCCGGAATATATTCGCGGCAATATCTTCTGGACTGGCGCGCCCACTCATGACCTGGTGGGCGAGTCCCTTGGGCTGGGGATTGCTGTCCGGAGAGACAGTGTCATCGAGCAAGAGCCTTACTGCCTGAGCGTCGCGTTCCTTGACCAAAGTAAGTAGAGCGTCACTGTCCACCGGCCCGAGATCTCTGTCGATGACGACTATATCGAAAGCCTCCTCTGATATGGCAAGCACCGCGCTCTCTGCAGTTTCGGCCAACGCAAGGTCGCACAGCTCCTCGAGTTTCGAGAGGCCGTCAGTCAATAGATCCAGTTTTGCTGAGTTGTGACTCGCGATCAGTATTTTCTTCATAACATCTCTTTGATTATCGATGTATTACTGCAGTGGCTTAAGTAGAACTCGGGCGATTTGGTTGAAAAGCAAGAGTATTTGCTCTGGGTGATTTGCCGCCTTGAGCCAGTGCACCCTAGAATAGAGTAGCAACTAACCAGAAAGGACCTATTGAAGCAGGTCGAGTCTCCGGTAATGCGTAAACTTCTGTTCATCGGTGTGCCCGTATTGTCGGTACTTCTGGTGGTCGGACTGGCGATGACCCTTTTGCCGTACTTCTCAAGCCCCTCGACCGATACGGTCAAGCTTTCATGGGCTGCGTCAGACTCCGGTAGCGATATTCTGGCGGCTGAAGAGTCTGAGGTTGAGATCGACGGTCTTGCCGATGAATCACTGGGGTATGTGCCGCTTCATCTATCTTCGACAGCGGATCCCCGCTCACCGTTCGAGACTTCTGCTGGCGTCGCAACTGTGATAAAGACGCCGGTTACCTTAGATGTTGAGTCAACCGGTGACGCGCAGGCAGAGCTGCAAGCGCAGGTGGCTCCGGTCGGGGCCGAACCGCACATGTTGCCTGCCAATTACGTCGACACCTCTGGCGAGCACATCAATGTGAGCGCTAATGGCGAGTTCGAGGTGCGTGACGCGAGCAATTCCGGTGTGGTCGTCACCTTGGCGGCGGGCGCTGTGGCCAAGGTCTACTATGGCGCCGGCGTTTACACGGTAGACACTGGCGAGAAGCAGTACCCACTGAGTAAGCCTGTTAGGTTCGCGCCAAAGGGCGATACCGTTCTTTCCTTGCCGGATCACACCGACACCAATTGGAATGACACGATCAGGTACAACGAGTTCAGCGGTAACATCTCGGTATTTTGGTCATCTGAATCATCGAAACTATGGGCCATCAATGAGCTCCCTATCGAGTCATATGTTGCAGGCATTGCGGAAGCTGATTCCAAGGCCGCTCCCGAGTATTTGAAGGTGATGTCGATCATCGCTCGCAGCTACGCCATGCATTACCTGGAAGTCGGGGGTAAGCATGCGGGCGAGCCCTACGATCTGCTCAACAGCCGTCAGGGCAATGGCAACGATCAGGTCTATGCGGGCTATTCATACGAGAAGCAGGTGCCTACGGTCGTTCAGTCCGTCAGTGACACTGTAGGTCTGGTCGTGACCTATAACGGGGCGATTGCCAAGACGCCTTATTCTGCCGGTACCGATGGCAAGACCAGGTCCGCAGAAGAAGTGTGGGGTGCCGATGACCTTCCATACTGTATTGCGGTCGAGGACCCTCACGGCTTTATCACCGATTGGGCGACACTCACAGGCAATCATATGGTTGGACTCTCGGGCGCCGGGGCACGCGGCTATGCCGAGGACGGCGTTGGTTACGGATGGATTCTGACCCACTACTACACCGGGACCAAGATCGAGAAGAAGGATCCGACTCGTTGGATCCGGATCGGTCTTTACAGCGTCAGCTAACGTCCATCTGGATGGCGTCGACCATCCCGGGGATAGTCGAGACCGTAGCTTCAATGTGAACCGGCATTCCGTTGTCTCTAAGGGTCTGAGAAGTCGCTGCCCCGATAGAAACTACTTTCACGCCGCCTAGCTGGCTTTCATCATCGATCATCCTGCAGAAGTTGCTGGCTGTTGAGGAGCTGGTGAACGTCACATAATCGATAGTCTCACTAGCGAGGGCCGAGACCAGCAGCTCTTTGCTGTTGGTAGCCGGCACGGTTTCGTAGGCTGCTGCATCGGTGACAATCAGACCTAGAGCTGTTAGTTCTTTGGGTAGGAACTCGCGGGCGACCAGGGCCCGCGGCATGAGAACGGTTTGACCGGCCACGACCCCATGATCCTTCATGGTTTCGAGAACACCTTCTGCGATGTAATTGGCTGGCACGAGGTCTGCGTGGATGCCAGCGGCCCGCGCCCGCTTCGCGGTCGCGGGCCCAACAGCGACGATCTTGCTGCCGGCCAGAGCCCGGACGTCGAGTCCGTGGTGGCTAAGCCTATCGATGAACGAAGTGACACCGTTGACACTGGTAAGAACGATCCAATCGAAACTCTGGCCGTGGGCCTGTTTCATGATGGCCTCGTCCAGGGCTGAGTAGTCCGGGGCCTCTATCGTCCGGATCATGGGGATCTCAACCGGTTCTGCCCCAAGCTCCCTCAGCACTTTTGAGAACTTAGAGGTCTGGGTCTGCGCTCTTGTGACGATGACACGCTGGCCGAAGAGTGGTAGATCCTCGACCCAAGACAGTTTCTCGCGTAACTTTACGACGTCACCGATCACTATGATGGCGGGTGGCTTGAAATTGTGCGCCGAGGCTTTGTCGGCAATATCAGCTAGAGTTCCGATCAAAGTCTGTTGCTTGGCCATCGTTCCCCAGCGAATTAAAGCGACCGGCGTTTCGGGATCTCTTCCGTTGCCGATCAGTTCCTTGGTGATGGTAGGAAGGTTGGTGATACCCATCACGAAAACAAGAGTGCCGACCCCGAGAGCTAACTTCTCCCAGTCTATGGATGAAATATCTTTGCCCGGACCCTCGTGACCGGTAACAAAGGTGACGTCACTAGCTAATCCGCGGTGCGTGATTGGGATTCCGGCATAGGCCGGGACAGCGCTAGTGCTGGAGACCCCCGGGACGATCTCGAACCGGATCCCCGCTTCGACTAGGGCGAGACACTCCTCTCCGCCACGACCGAACACAAAGGGATCACCGCCCTTGAGCCGACATATTACCTTGCCCTCACCGGACTTCTCGACAAGAAGTGCATTGATGGCATCCTGGTCGATGTGGTGGTGGTGCACTCTTTTGCCTGCGTAGATCACTTCGGCGTCAGGGCGCGCTTCGCCTAGTAGCTGAGGGTTGGCAAGGTAGTCATAGATTATGCAGTCTGCTGACCTTATGACCTCGAGACCTTTGACGGTGATAAGCCCAGGGTCACCAGGCCCGGAGCCGACTAGGTAGACTTTCCCGCTCATGGGTGCCTCAAGGCTGAGCGGCGCGGATTTCCTCGAGGATGCTCTGGCCGCCCTGACTGATCAGGTCCGCAGCCAGGCTTTCTCCAAGAGATTCAGGTGCGTCGATGCTTCCTTGGCCCTCTGTGGTAAGTAGTATGGTGCCGTCGAGGCTGGCCAGTATCCCTCTCATATTGATCGTGGAGCCGTCGATGGTGGCTAGGCCACCGATGGGTACTTGGCAGCCGCCCTCTAGCGTTCTCATGAGACCTCGCTCGGCCCTGACCGCCAGATGGGTCTCGGTATGATCCAGGATCTTGCACAGAGAATCTGCATGAGGATCGTTATCTCTGATTTCGATGCATATGGCTCCTTGCCCGACGGCAGGCAGCATAGTGTCGGTGGGTATTTCGGCAGTGATGCGGTCACCCCAACCGAGGCGTCGGACTCCGGCACCGGCCAGAAGAGTCGCGTCGAATTCTCCGTCGTCCAGCTTCTTGAGTCTAGTGTCGAGATTGCCCCTGATGTCCTGGATATCGAGGTCGTCGCGCAAATATCGTATTTGTGATCTACGTCTGAGGCTGCTTGTGCCAATGCGGGCACCAGCGGGAAGAGAGAGTAGTAGCTCTTTGCCGTCTGACGGTGCTGCGACATCCTTGCGCATCAAGATAGCGTCGTTGGGTTTCTCACGTATTAGTGCTGCACCGATCTTCAGGCTGCCGGGAAGAGCGGTCGGCATGTCTTTCATGCTGTGAACGGCCAGGTCGACTTCGCCTGCTTCTAGCGCGACTTCGATCTCTTTGGTGAAAAGGCCCTTGTCGCCGATCTTTGCCAGTGGAACATCGAGTATCTTGTCACCCGTCGTCTTGATGATCTCGAGCTCGACCTCTCGGCCTGTGGCTTCCCGAAGAGTGTCGGCGACATGATTGGATTGCCAGAGAGCGAGCTTGCTTCCGCGGGTGCCTATGCGGATCGGTCTGGTCTCGCTCAAGTTGTCCTCCGTAGGGAATCGTCAGTTGCAGCTTCTTCGTCTTCGGTCGGTTCCACAGTCACCTCTGGGGAGTCCCCATTTCGGCCGGCGATAACCTCTGAATCGGCTTCCTCTAGCGCGTCTAGATCGAACAGCTCACGCAGGGATTCAGTATACACATAACCATCCCTCTTGCTGCTCATCTCCTTCATCTTGATGATCGGTCCGTGAAGCAATTTGTTGACGATACCAACACCAAGACCTTTGATGATATTTGCCTCGCGTTCGGACAGATCTCCCATGCGGGCGGTAGCCTTTTCGACCTCTGCCTCAAGGATCAACTCGCCCTTGCGCTTGAGTGCTGTAATGGTCGGAACCACCTCGCGGGTGGACATCCACTGAGCGAACACGTCGACTGATTCTTCGATGATGGAACCGGCGCTTTCCGCTTCCTTTTCCCGCTCGGCCTTGTTTGCGGCCACCACGTTCTTGAGATCATCGATGTCATATAGATATGTGTTGTAGAGATCGTTTATGCCGGGATCAAGGTCACGAGGGACCGCGATGTCGAACATGAATATCGGACGGTTTTTTCTTGTATGCATTATTTTGGCCATGCGGTCTTTTTCAAGTATCAGTTCTTGGGCGGCAGTAGAGGAGACCACGATGTCTGCATTGAGCATCAGCTCATCCAGCTCATCGAATGATCCGGCCTTACCGTCGATCACGCGCGCGAGTTCCTCTGCGCGCTCCCTTGTGCGGTTCACAACGGTTATATTGCGTACTCCGTTGGCGCATAGATGTTTGGCGGTGAGTTCGGCCATCTCGCCAGCGCCGAGAAGCAAGGCACTTCGTCCGAGAAGCTCCCCGAAGACCTGTTTTGCAAGTTCGACGGCGGCGTATGAGATCGATACAGCGTTCTCGCCGATGCTCGTCTCGGTACGGACCCGTTTGCCGGTTCTGATGGCTTCGTGGAACAGTTTGTTGAGAACAGTACTGGTCGCTCCGTTGCTCTGGGCTATCCAGTAGCACTCTTTGACCTGTGCAAGGATCTGACCTTCTCCTACGACCATTGAGTCAAGGCTTGAGGTCACTCGGAACAGGTGAGCGCAGGCGTCAAGAGAATCCAGTCCGTAAAGGTGTTGCTTGAGATCGTAATCGCCAAGGTCCCTGAAGCCATCCACGAAGGTCTTGATCTGCTCTATCGCATCGGCAGGACTGGCCGAGGCGGCGTACACCTCGGTCCTGTTGCATGTCGAGAGGATTGCGGCCTCACCAATACCATCTATTTCTTGGAGGGCTCTGAGCGCCTCAGGAATGAGATCGTCGGGGAAAGCCACCTTCTCGCGAACCTCGACCGGAGCTGTCTTGTGCGAGAGGCCGACCATTACGACATGCATGATCTCATCCTCTCTTCGGCCTGAGCCATATCGCCTTCGCGAATGAGCTCGAGAATGTTCGAGTCGAGGAAAAGTTTGTATGCTTTGTGCGCAGAATGATTGTCGCGCCCCTCGGCCCTAACAGTTGAACGAAGCTCGTCCATCATCTTCAGGTATGGCTCGTACTCGGGCCCGATGGTGTCCTCGATCTTTTCACGAACGCGCCGAGCGACCGCGGGGCTCTTGCCATTGGTCGACACCGATATTGTTAAGTCGCCTCGCCTGACCGTCGCAGGTACCATGAAGCTGCACAGCTCTTGGGAGTCCACGACGTTGATCAGTACTCCAAGGTCGGTGGCTTCTGCGTGCACCGCCTTGTTGACGTCTGGGTCGCTGGTGGCCGCGATGGCCATAACAGCTCCCTCAAGGTCCCCAGTACGGTATATGCGGTCCTTGTGGGTGACCTTGCCGTCTTGGACCATTGCGGCCACAGCATCGGTCACGTAGGGACTGATGACAACGATTTCGGCGTCGGTCGTGATAAGGAATTCAATCTTACGGGTGGCGATGCGACCGCCGCCGACCACGACACATCGTTTATTCCCGACATCAAGAGTGATAGGTAAGTACATATCAACCACCCGGGAGGAAGGTCTCGAGGTGGGCGCCGGTGAAGTAGCTGATACCGAAAGTGACCAAGACTGCAGCGAATCCGATGGTCGCGATCAGCGCTGAACGTCGGCCCTGCCAACCAGCGGTCAGTCGGGCATGCAGGTAGGCTCCGAATATTATCCAAGTCGCGACCGCTGCGGTCAGTTTCGGGTCCCAGACCCAGAATTTACCGAAGGCGGACTGAGCCCAGATCATGCCGGTGATCAATGTGACTGTTAGAAGGGCGAATCCAAGAACGACTGATCGGTAGCTCAGGTGGTCCAGTGTCCCCAGAGGAGGAAGTCGTTTGAAGAACGAGCTCGTAGTCTTTTTCTTTAAATGTTTTTCCTGCAACAGGTATATGAGGGCGACAGAGAATGCCAATGCGAAGCTGGCGAACGATACAACCGCCACCGTGACATGAACCACGAACCAAGGGCTTTGAAGTGTAGCGGGAATCCCTGCGCCTTCTGCTCCACCGGTAATGTAGCTGATCCAGCTGGCTCCCATTAGGATCCAGATGATCGGCACCGCGAAGGCTCCGATGATCTTTTGCTTGGTCTGGGCCTCAGTGAATAGGTATATGGCCACTGTGGTCCAGGCGAAGAATGAAAGGAACTCGAACTGAGTCGCTAGTGGGACATGGCCCACCTCGATCCAGCGAGTAAGGATAGCGCCCAGATGAAGTACCCAGCCGACGACAAGGGCGATAAGCCCTATCTGTCCGGCCTTAGGTTTTTTGGCAGCAAGAAAGGTCAAATAAGCGATGGTACCGACTGAGTACCCTGCGATTGCGAGCCAAAAAAGGACTACTTCAAGTTGTGCCACGATAAGTGACCCCTAAGCGTAGGAGTGGAGTCCCGAGATCCAGAGGTTGACTGCGAAGAATGTCACAAGGACGGCTACGAAGCCGAGTGTGGCAAGGATGGCAGCTCGACTGCCTCTCCAACCTACGGTGATCCGTGCATGTAGATATCCCGCGTAGACCAGCCAGGTAATGAACGACCAGGTCTCTTTTGCGTCCCAGCCCCAGTAACGTCCCCAAGCCTGCTCGGCCCAGACCGCTCCGGCGATGATTCCCAGAGTCCAAATGGGGAACCCGAACGCGATGGTTCGATAACTCAGGTGATCCATGATCTTGGCGGAAGGGAAACGAGACATGATGCCGCCATCGATAGGAGCAGTGTTTATCTCGCCCTCGGCAGCGTCCGAGCCGCCGGACATCCGGGGAGTACCGTTCTTTTCAGAGCGGTTCTTAAGCAGATACAGCATCGCGAACACGAATCCGACACCTAGAACTCCGGAGGAGACGACCATCGCGAATACGTGAATATCAAGCCAGTAGCTCTTGAGCGCTGGCATGAGTGGCCCAGCCTCTGTGTACCACTGGTAAGCGATACCCATGAGGATGAAGGATACTGCTCCGGCGAAACCTCCGTAGACCCTGGTCTTGCGCATGCGCTGGATGATCAGGTACGAGAGCATGATGAAGAAAGCGAAGAACGAGGTGTACTCGTACATGTTCGAGAAAGGTAGGTGCCAACCACGATCTGCCCATGTAGCTGCCCAGCGGAAACCTATCGATGAAGCATGAACCAACACGCCCACGGTCGCGACGATAGTCCCGACCTGGCCAGCCCAGTTGCTGCGGAAAGCCAGGTATTGGAAGTAAAAGAGGCTGGCGACGATGTAGAGCACCAGTGCCCCGAAGTATCCGTAAAGTGATAAAGTCTCGTAATCCACGCCCTATTTACCTCCGTTGATTAGACCTGATCCGGTTGGTCTATTTGTGGGTCCATCTCCGCCTGAAGATCCTCGGCAAGCTTTTCGAACTGCATCGTGAACACATCTTTGTTCTTCTCAGCTATGCCTCCGACCAGCAGGGTCGTACCTTTTGTGGGACTCTCGGGGTCTTCTGTGACAGTCAACACCCACATGCGGCGGTGACTAACATAGAAGGCCGTTACAATTCCCAGTACCATCATTGTAAACGCTATATAGATGTAGAGCACACCGGGGTCGCTATTGATCTGCAGCCCGGTCCACTCCTTAACTTCCGGCATCGAGATCGTGTAATCGCCGATGGTGATGTTTTCCACCCCGGGGAGAATGAAATTCTGTCCGATTTCTCTCTGGCTCGGTCCTTCTAGGAGGCGAACACTGATCAATCGCTGATCGAGGTATGGGGAGCGTGGTTGCCCGGCACTGATGTCAAAATCCGGAAGGAACTCGGCGTCCACCCAGAGTTGATCCAAGTCGTTTGGATCGGGGTTGGCCGGGATGCTGAACGTTCGGTTGGCCACGAATGCGGTACCGAAGAAAATGGTAGGAGCATCGTACATCAGGTCTTCCTCGACCACTCCCGCGTCGTTGGTGATGTTCTTGGTGATGGTCAGATGAGGAGCCCATCCATAGCTGGACTGGTAGAACTTGACTCCCTTGTAGATGAGCTTGGTGTTGACCCGAATCTTCTGCTCCTTAACAACCTCACCATCATCGATAACAGTGAGATCGGATATGTAGTCCTTGGGGAAGAAGTTCTCGTCATCGTGATATAGAGCGGTAAAGTCATTGACCTGAATCTCAAACCCTTTGTGTGGGTCATTCGGCCTGAACAGCTTGCCTTCTTGGAGTTGGTCGTAGTTGAGGTGACCCTCAACCCAGCGTTGCCCCTCGATGATGTACGCGGCCCCCTCAAAGCCGTAAAGCTTACCGAAGACAGCGGCCACGATCATGAGGATGATGCTGTAGTGGAAGAAGAGGCTGCCGATCTCGCCCCAGCGCCCCCTGCGAGCGAAC
>JAUVYG010000076.1 GCA_030603185.1 Actinomycetota bacterium
TGTACGACACGCTGGCCGACCCCGAAGAGATGAATAATCTGGCTGCAGACCCGGCGAGGCATCGGGATCTGATCCTCTCATTGAACGCAAAACTCAACCACTTGATTGACACCGAAATTGGAGTGGATGACGGAGCCTACATCCCGGGCCACGAAGAAGCTGATTGGTACATCGAAAACTTCGACCACGGCTAGAGCCCTACTGGCTGACGGTAGAACTATCACGTGTGGACGCTTCAGGTTTTGGGGATATTCGGACCCAATAGCTCTGGAGCAGGGGATAGACACATGCAAAAATGGGGGGCGCTCGCCACTGTAGCCCTGGCGATGTTCATCATCGTTATAGACACGACCATAATGAACGTCTCAATATCCGTTCTTGTCGTCGACCTGAACACTACTGTCACTGGTGTTCAGGCGGCCATCTCTATTTACGCACTAGTGATGGCCGCGTTCATCCTGATCGGCGCCAGACTCTCAGACATCATCGGCACCAAGCGCACATTTATCATCGGCCTAGTCATCTATTCTGTCGGCACAACGCTGGCCTCTTTCTCAACCAGCTTGCCTTGGTTGATAGTGAGCTGGTCTGTGCTCGAGGGACTCGGTGCTGCCTTGATGCTTCCTACCATGCAGGTGCTACTGCGCAAGCAGTATGACGGTGCCAACCTTGCATTCTCTTACGGGGTCATCAGTGCAGTGGGAGCAGTTGGCGCAGCAGTCGGCCCTATTGTCGGCGGCTACTTCACCACCTTTATTGGCTGGGAGTGGGCCTTTCGCACCGAGCTGGTCATCGCCTTGATCGTCCTGATCCTCTCAAGAACACTTATGCCGGACAAGTTGCCCGAGAAGCGTCCTAGTTTCGACTACGTCGGGGGACTATTGTCGGTCGTTGGTTGGGCCAGCATAGTGTTCGGTGTCCTGCTCGCCCAGAAGTACGGAATATTCATGGCTGAAGAGCCTTTCGTGATCGGCTCCCTAGAGATAGCCCCATTCGGCCTCTCGATAAGTCCGGTGATGATCGGCCTAGGATTCCTTGTGATCATGCTCTTGTTCCGTTGGGAGCGAAAACTCGAGGACAATGACGGGGACGGACTTTTCAGGCCATCCATCCTAAAGCGAGCAGGGCTAAAGACAAGTATCGCGGTGCGGTTTCTCCAGCTCGCGATAACCGCTGGCTTCCTCTACATCATACCGCTGATGCTGCAATTGTCCTTTGATTACACTGCAATGGAGACGGGGCTCGCCCTCATGCCCTTCTCCTTGAGTCTATTGGTGATGGCCATACTCGGGTCTCGCCTGTCTTCGCGCTTCTCTGCGAACCGGATCATCATCGTCGGCTTCATCCTCTCGATTGCTGGGTTGTCTTCTATTGGCGCCTCGATACAACCGGATGCCGGGCCAGAGGACCTGATTCTCGGAGGACTGTTCGGTATCGGTCTTGGGCTCATCGCCTCACAACTGCTCAACCTGGTTTTATCTTCAGTTGAGCCGGACGAGACCGCAGAGGCAGCCGGCATCAACGGCACTTTTGAGCAGCTTGGCAATGCCATTGGAGTCGCCCTGATCGGAACGATTATGTTGGTAGCGCTGACTAATAGTCTGTCAGACGAAATAAACGGCAGCACTGTTATCCCAGCGGACGACAAGGCCCCATTGATCGAGTCAGCCGAAGAGGGCGTACAACTTGTATCCGATACACAGCTTGAAGAAGGACTAGACCAAGCTGGCGCGGATGATGTTATCTCTGGCGAGGTCGGAGAGATCTATGCCGATTCCCGCACCCAGGCTGCTAAGGCGGGAATCGGCCTTCTGACCTTCTTCGCACTGGTCGCTTTGGTTCTTTCGCTCTGGCTACCAAAGCGGAAATTAGTGGAAGAGGTCCCTGCTCAGTAGCGTCTAACTATTTCACCTAACCGTGATTACAAATACTCCAATGTGGTAAACACCAGAATGGGATTTGTGGAGCGGAGATACTTGCGCGGGGGCGGAATGATCACCAAGCTTTTACACCGAGCATTGCTTGTTATGGTTGTGGTGCTTGCAATGCTGGTTCTTGCAGCTGACATGGCACACGCGGCAGAGGGAGACACGATCCCTCACGGTGGCTACAACACCGCCACAGACGCCTGTTTCCAGTGCCATGATGCTCACTCGGCCCAGGGTGACTATGTATTGTCTAGGATGCCGACAGTCACCGGCATGTGCGGTAGCTGTCACACCCTATATCAGGAGTTGATCCCACTAGAGGGTTTGTTGCAATCATCAACTGATCCGGTTTGGGTGACCAAGTTTGACGGTGACCAAGCCGGCTTGACGGATTATGGGGGAGCCCCGGACTCGACGGACCCGAATATCGTGAGTCAAGGGTCTCGTCCGGGCCAAAGCTCCGTTCTAAATTTCAATCCTGGATATTCGGGTCTTGAGGCGCCGGTCCCCGGTTGGGCTTTGGCCGAGGAAGACCCTGCCAATCAGGTCGGCACCGGTGCTCCATTCGAGGCGTACCAAAAGCCCCTAGTGAATTCTAATGGGTCAGACGGCAGGTATGGCCATCGTCTGGGTACTAGTTTCAGCCAGGGGGAGACGGTTGACCATGCAGACGGGGTGACCGACTCTTTGGATTACATTCCCGGAGGCTCTGGCCGCCTTACTGCCATCGCGACTCCTTCGGTTGCTGACAGTGCCGATGAGATCGGAGTGGAATATATGCTGCCTACAGCGAGTGTGGGTCAGTTTCCAGTGTCTCTTAACGGAGGGCTGTACTGTGCGAGTTGCCACAGTCCGCATGGGCAGTTCTCTGGGGCTGGGGTCGAAGGGGCCTCCGACTACTCGAATACGATAGATCCCGAAATCAACGACAAGTTGCTCGCAAAGGCCCCCAACCACTCCGCCACCGCCGCAGACCTGGGGACAGAGGACGCAGAGTGGGTGACCGATGGGGCGGAGTGGTGTGGCAAATGCCACGATGACCGAGTCTCAAACACGGTTGGGGAGGAACCACACAATCACCCCGACTTTGCCTGCCTTCAGTGTCATGGAAACGAGGCAGTACTCTATGAAGGTAATCCTGAGTACGGCGAGCCGCATTTGGACTTTCCGCATACCAGCGCTAATCCAAACCTGTTATCCATGGAGCCAGATGGCCTTTGTCATGTATGTCATGGTCCGGGAGCTATGCCGGTGCCGTGATGGTTGCTACTTGAGCGAATGAACACGGTTCCAGAAGTCTCCCCACGGAAAGCCCTTGGGGTCAGACTTGCGTCTTGTGATGCCAGAGTGTCCGGTCACGTATTTGTCTGAGATGCCATACTTCTTCTGCCAATTCTTGACGATCTCAGCCACTGCCTCAATCTGAGCCTTTGTGTAGTCACCGGGACCTCGGCCCTTGCTCTCGATCTCGATCCCCAGACTTTCTGCGTTCAGGCTTCCATCTGTGCCGATTCCCTTAAAGGAACTTCTACCGGCATGCCAAGCCGCAATTCTATCCGGGACTAAACGGACGATGTAGCCGCTCTTTCGAACATAGAAATGGGCCGATACTTTGGCTCCGCCCATCAGGGTTCGATAGTCGCCAGGGTACGTACCGATCGTAGAATGGAGGACGATCACCTTTGGCTTGTGCCCTTTTCGCGATGACTGGTACTTGGCACTTTTGACTTTATGGCCTCGGACTTCAAAGCTCCAGTCGGTCTGGCTGTAGTTGCCAGCCTTGTCCCAGGCCTTTACTGCTACGAAGTGCCAACCGACATCCAGGTAATCAGGGACGCGCTGCTTGAACATGCCCTTGGAGGATACCTTGCCGGAAAGCCTCTTGCCGTCGATGACCACGTGGGTCTTGCTAAGGTCAAGACCGACTCCTTTGTCCCAGACCTCTGCGTAGAGCGTGGGTTGTCTGCGGTTGATAGGATTGTACGGACTGACCTTGCCGATGTATGGCTTTGTCGCATCTACTTCAAAGCTCCAGTTGGTCTGAGTGTAGTTTTTAGCCTTATCCCAGGCCTTAACGGCCACAAAGTGCCAGCCATTTGATAGCTTCTTTGGAATCTGCTCCTTGAACACACCCTTAGGGGACACTTTCCCAGGAAGCCTCTTGCCGTCGATGACCACGTGGGTCTTGCTTAGGTCAAGACCGACTCCTTTGTCCCAGACCTGGGCAAAGACCGTGGGCTGACTGAGTTTGGTCACCTTGTACGGACTGATCTTGCCGATGTATGGCTTTGTCTTATCTGCATCTTTCTTGGACTCTTGCGGCTCGGCGGCGGTAGTTTTCTGAGGTAGCTCGATGGCCATGATGGCTTGAACAAAAGAGCCAAATACCCCAAAGGCCTGTGCGTATAGGGTCGGTTGTATACGAGGGGCCGTGTCTGCCTTGGATTCTTGCGATTGCCCTGCATAAGCTTTCTGTGGGCCCTGTGTGGCCATGAGAGCTTGTGCGGGGGAACCTAGCAGGAGCCCTGTGAGAGTGAGGACGATTGTACCCTTTCTAACTCTCTGTCGTACTTTGCTCCAGAACAAAGTATTCATTGTGATCACCTCTTGTGATGTCGTGATTCTCTCCGTACCTGATTGTCTGCGCCCCTCCGGGGAGGGTCATCGCAGGCTCGGCATGCCCCTGGGAAAATGGAATGGGGCGCCGGGTGAGAATCACCCGGCGCCCCATGATTCTCGTTTGGTTTCAGCGGTTACTTAATTGAATGAACACTGCCCCAGAAGTCTTCCCACGGGAATCCCTTGGGGTCAGACTTGCGTCCGGTGATACCGGCGTGTCCGGTCACATACTCGTCTGAGATGTTGTACTTCTCCTGCCAGGTGTTAACGATCTCAGCCACTGCTTCGATCTGAGCCTTGGTGTAGTCGCCAGAGCCACGGTTCTTGCTCTCGATCTCGATACCCAGACTTTCTGAGTTCAGGCTTCCACCGTTGCTGATGCCCTTGAAGGAGCTTCGGCCGGCGTGCCATGCTGCATTATTGTCGGGGACCATTCGGACGATGTACCCACTCTTGCGAACATAGAAGTGGCTTGATACTTTTCCGCCACCCATCAGTGTGTTGTAGTCGCCAGGGTACGATCCTGCAGTTGAGTGAAGGACAATTACTTTAGGCTGGTTGCCATGTCGTGATGCTTGGTACTTGGCACTGTTGACTTTATGGCCTCGGACTTCAAAGCTCCAGTCGGTTTGGCTGTAGTTGCCGGCCTTGTCCCAGGCCTTGATTGCCGCAGTATGCCATCCAATGTCAAGGTGCTGAGGGATCCGCTGCTTGAATGTTCCCTTTTCAGATACCTTGCCTGAAAGCTTCTTGCCGTCGACGACCACATGGGTCTTTTCTAGGTCAAGACCGCTCTCTTTGTCCCATACCTGGGCATAGAGTGTTGGCTGTCTACGGTTGATCGGGCTGAATGGGGTTACTTTGCCGATGTACGGCTTGGTCTTGTCTGTCTTGGCTTCTTGCGATTCCGCTGCATAAGCTTTCTGGGGGCCTTGTGTGGCCATGAGAGCTTGTGCCGGGGAACCTAGTAGGAGCCCTGTGAGAGTGAGGACGATCGCGCCCTTCTGAACTCTCCGTCGCACTGTATTCCACAACTTGGTATTCGTTGTGCTCACCTCTTTAATGATGTGTTGTTGTTCAATTCCTTCTGGACTGGTTGCACCTCCTTCGATTAAATCCAAGGCAAAGTCTACGGATGTCTAGGAGTGATCGCTAAGAGGGCTGAAACATATGTTCCAAGCACCTGAACTGTCGTCTGTGGGGCCTTGCTACAGCTGGCCCTGGATGACCTTGTCCCCGGATTGCACGGGATACCAGCGGCCTAACTGGCTTTGGCTGGATTTAGGGGGAGTTCAATACCCCTTTTAGAGGGGCAAGACGATGAGTTTCGCCTAATTACGGGCCTGCGCAAGAACAACATAGCTGACAATTATTGGCACCGGATCAACCAGGAATTTTGGCTCTGGCCAGCGCATGTAGCGACCGCCCTTTCCGTGGTTGCGACTGAATTTCCAGAGGCCAGACTGTTCTCGTTAGCTTTAAAGTCTCGCGGGAATAAGGGCAGTGACAATGGCAACACTGCGAGGGAGTGATAGAGATGCCAGACCTAGGACCAGGCGGAAGAGGAGGAGCGCGCAGGCGTACTCGTCGGCGTCAACAGGCTATGCATTCGCGAACACAGGCGCAGGAACAACCGGCTACTCATACAGGTACGACTACGGGCGAGTACCTCGGTGAGATCGAGAAACTTGGCAAGCTTCATGATCAGGGGTTCATCACTGATGAAGAGTTCTCAGAGAAAAAGGAAAAGCTTCTAGAGGGATAGGGCGTGTTTTGCAGTGTAGTCTGCGGGTACACGTACCGGGTAACTTACGACACCTAAGGGGGAAATCATGGACGAAAGATATAGTGGATGGACAGGATTGGCTGGTTTCGCAGGCATTCTATTACTAATGGTCGGAGTGTTCGGCTTCATCATGGGGTTGGCTGCACTGTTCAACAATTCGTACTTTGTAGTCGCTGAAAGTGGCCTACTGGTCTTCAACTACACGACCTGGGGCTGGATTCATGTAGGTCTCGGACTATTGTTGATGGCCACTGGTATTGGAGTTATGGCTGGTGAATCATGGGCTTTAGTGGTTGGAATCATTATCGCCTCATTCAATGCAGTCGCTCAGCTTGCATTCCTGTCGGCCAATCCTGGGTGGTCGACGATAGTGATTGCTTTAGACATTCTGGTAATCTACGCACTCGCTACTCACGGTGGCTACCTGGCCGAAGAGACCACCCAGACGGCCCGCACGACTACCACGCCGCAGGACACAGGGGCAACAGACAGGCAAAGACGAGTTGGCTGATTTTGTTGTGAACTGCATCAGATGAGATTTGACGCGGGCGGGAAATCCCCGCCCGCGTCTTCAATCTGTGCTGGGACATCCAGGGCGCAAGAGACGGTCCGGAAGGACTAGGTTTTGGAGTGATGCCTTGGCGGAATACATTGCGAGTCAGTAAATATCGACCCTGGGAGGGATCGTGGCACTACCGCAAGAAAAAGCGAATGAGCTTGAGGAGATAGCCGAAGACGCTTACGTTTTCGGCTATCCGCTCGTATTAATGGAACTCACCAAGAATGTAATGACGAATGTTGCGCATCCTGGGGCCATGAAGGCCCCGATTAACCAGTTCGCTCACGCGGACTCATTGCCTGGTCACACCTTCAGAGATGTCGTCAGGCCAAATCGAGACACCCTCTATTCTTCGGCGTGGCTTGATCTGTCCAATGAGCCAATGATTCTGCATGTCCCCGATACGAGTGGGCGTTACTATCTAATGCCTATTCTTGACGCGTATACAAATGTCTTTAACTCGACTGGAGCGCGTACTACCGGAACTGAGGAGGGTGATTACGCGATAGTCGGACCGGGGTGGATCGGCTCGCTACCCGAGGGCGTTTCCAGGATTGATGCGCCGACGAATACAGCGTGGATCATCGGTCGCACTCGGGTTGATGGTAATGGTGATATTGAGGCTGCTTCGGCCATTCAGAGCGAGTACACTTTGACGCCTCTTAGTGCATGGGGTACGGCATACACACCACCGCGGGACGTTGCGATCGATCCGAATGTCGACTCTAAGACGCCCCCTCTGGATCAGATAGCTGACATGGACGCCCAGACTTTCTTTGGGATAATGACAAAGTCGATGAAGGTAAATCCTATCAAAGCCGATGACGGGCGGATAATCTCGACATTCTCAGCAGTAGGGATAGAGCCTGGCCAAGAGCTGAACATTTTCAGCCTCGAGCGTGAGGTTGTCAGGGTGCTTGAGGGCGCGATGATGGCAGGTCACACCAGAGTTGCGGATGCAACACGGCATCTTGGGGCAGGTGTAAATAATTGGAAATTTATTCTGAACGACATTGGTACCTACGGCACTAAATTCACCCAAAGAGCCGCTATCGCAATGTTCGGTCTCGGCGCAAATCTGGTCGAGGATGCGATCTACCCGGTGTGCGATCAAGACGACACCTCACAACGACTCAGTGGAGCCAACAAGTACGTCCTGAGCTTTCCGATAGGACAGCACCCACCAATTGACGCTTTTTGGTCGATCACTGTTTACGATGACAAAGGTTTCATCTCCGCAAATGATTTTGATCGTTACACCATCGGCGACAGATACGACCTAAGTGAGAATGATGACGGATCGATCGACATACTGATCCAGCGGGAAGATCCGGGTGATCAGTTGCGATCGAACTGGCTGCCGACCCCTGCGGGTGAATACAATCTTACGATGCGGCTGTACGCACCGAAGGCGAAGGCCCGAAATGGGACATGGGTACCTCCACGAGTCAAGCGGACTAAAGTACTGTCTGGCTAA
>JAUVYG010000040.1 GCA_030603185.1 Actinomycetota bacterium
ACCCAGCGTTGCCCCTCGATGATGTACGCGGCCCCCTCAAAGCCGTAAAGCTTACCGAAGACAGCGGCCACGATCATGAGGATGATGCTGTAGTGGAAGAAGAGGCTGCCGATCTCGCCCCAGCGCCCCCTGCGAGCGAACATCTGGGTTCCGTCGGTGTCCGGGAGCTCCTTGGCTCTGAACCCTCTACCTTTCAGGACGGCCTTTGATGCCTCGAGGGCTGCTTTTTGGTCGAGAGTCGTCTTTACCTCTACGTGGTTAGGCAGCCTGCGAAGAGCAGCCTCGCTGGTTTTCTGAGGCGGAGCGGTCATTCGTTTGAAGATCGCCTTGGTACGAGGCAGGATGCAGCTGACCAGGCTTGCGAGGAGGAACACAACCAGCAGCTGGAACCACCACGAGCCATATAGATCAAAAAACTCCAGTCGATCGAAAAGAGGACCCAGAGTAGGGTATTTGGTGATAAAGCCCTGCACATTTTGTGGTGCCGGACCGACCTGGGGTAAAAGCGTTCCCATGATCGAGGCCACTGCAAGCAGAAGCAACATGATCATGGCGGTGCGCATGGAGCGAAGCCACTTATAGAAGCCGACTACGATCCCGCCGAGTACTTCGCCTACCGAGCGCTCGTCAACCATTTCGAAATCACCATCGGGCTTTGAGTCGCCGGATGGTTTCTTTTGTTCATCGGACAAAGCAGTGCTTCCTAGTTAGATGTCAGAAAATAAAAGCCGGTACAAATACCAGCGAAAAGTAGATAGATTATATCCTGCAGTCTTATGGGTGCGCAAACACCCCCGTCCACCTCCCCTTCTTGTGTTTTCTGTGGCATGGGGTAGCCTATTCAAAGACATCAACGCTTATTCTTCACAATGATTGGAGAACTCGGCCTTTGCGCCTAGAGATACACGATTTCTGCCTTGAGCAGGGAGCCATCATCGCTCAATCGGATGGACAGCTACCTGCCTACAGCCTAGACAACCTGGATTCTCTTGTAGAGAACATGAAACAGGGCTCGCATTTTGCCGATTTTGGATCGATGCGAGCGTTTTCGCGCGCCTCATTTAGATCTCATTACTTGAAACCTAAGTCCCATCGGGGTTACCTGCCGGGTCTTCCGAATGCGGGACAGGTCTGCGAGCGCTTCACTGCGCTCGCCAAGTTGTTCTGGAGCCAAGGTATCTATGACCGTGGTGCGATGTACCTCGGTGCGGCCGCCCACCTCGTGCAAGATCTGGCTAATCCGTTCCATACGACCACTCGCAATCTTCGAGAGCACACCGAGTGGGAGCGCAGAATGGAAGATTACCGGCGCTTTGCTTTCTACCAGGACGGGGTCTATAACTTTCGTGGTCTGGACCTTCACTATTCGGATGATTCCGCGTTCGGGTGGGTCGACTACAACGCCCATAAATCCGCGAAGCAGCTACGCAAGGTCATCAATCAGCTCGATGATGGCTGTGCCGACGAGGCACTCGAGAAGATGCTCCGAGATGCCCAGAGAACCACCGCCGGTTTCATCTCATTCTTCTTTAGAACGGTGGGCGGAACTCACTCTGAACCTCTCATTTCGGTGTTGGAACCGGACTCTATGGATCTTGAATTGGCCGAGGAACTAGCAGTAAAGGTCTAAGTAGTTCCGATGCGTCGAAGCCTGACTGCCGCCTTAATCTTTTTTCTAATGATGGTCTCTGCCTCTCATGCAGCGTCTGCGGCTGATCCAACCACACCGCAAGTAGGCAAGGTGGCTGTCGTCATCATCGACTGGATCAGCCTTTCCCAGTTGAGGTCCAATGACGCTTTTAACGGATTAGTCGAAGAGGGCGCTGTCGGTGTCGTCTCATCTCCCATACAGGGTGAATCCTCTCCGAACCGTTACTTCGTTGCCATTGGCGCAGGAAATATTGCCGGCGGGCTCTGGTGGCCTGAGACTGCTCGGAACGTGGATGAGCTCATGGGTAATAGGGTCACGGCAGCCACTAGGTGGTCCGCACTGAGCGGATTACCAGCTCCCGAGCAGGGGGTAGTAGAGCTGGATGTCTTTCAGGCCCAGAGAGCACAAGAGGGACTCCCCTTTGATCCGGTACCGGGTCGGTTGGGTGAAGTCCTCAAAGAGCAAGGCAAGATAGTAGGCGTGATTGGGAATGCCGATACCGCAGACAGAAGTCTACGCTCCAGTGATCCTGCGTTAGATCGGTCTGCGGTGCTGATGGCCATGGATGCGAACGGACAGGTGCCATTCGGTGACGTGAGCTCCAACCTGACCAGGCGGAACCCGAGTTACCTTCCGGGCATTCAGAACAGTCGCAGCGACATGATGGTAGCTGCGCGCTCGATGCTAGAGAAAGTCGATGTATTATTCGTTCAATTCGGCGAGACATCGCGTGTTGCCGAGTACAGGAACGTGGCTAGCGGACGCCATGTCACCAAATTGCGGAACGGCGCGATCGATGAAGCTGCTCTGATGATCAGAGAACTTCAAGACATTATGGGTCCTGGTGGCCGTATCATGGCCGTGACCCCGACCCCTCCTCGAAGGGGCGATGGGCATCTGGGTATGCCTCCGATTCTTGTGATCGGTGATGGTATTGAGACCGGACTGGTAAGTTCTCCTACTACAAGACGACCCGGGGTGGTTGGCAACGTCGATATTGCGGCGACAGTACTGGCCTGGACCGGTGCGGACCAACCCAATGATCTTCCCGGTCGGCCCATCGATGTTGTTCAGTCATCGGGGACATCAGTGGTCGACGTGATCGATATGGAAACCACCTCAGCATGGATGTTCATTACCCGCCCGTGGCTGCTAGGTCTGTTTCTTCTAGGGTTTCTGGTCTTGTTCCTGGGAGCTTCGGTCAACAGCTTGATGCGAGAGAGGGAAGCACTTAAGCGGACTGTGCTCAGTTGGGGCGGCCTGTCTCTACTCGCAGCACCGACGGTGTTCTTGTTGATCGCAAAGATATGGACACCCGAGATCACGACCGCCTATTTCTTTCGATTGCTTGTGGGGATGCTGTTGCTGGCCGCGATTGCCCGGCTCATGTCCCGGTTCCTGAGGCCCGTTCTGCTGCTGGCGGGGCTGGCGTTGATCATACCGATTGCCGACGCGATCATGGGTAGTTCGCTGATGTTCGATTCACCTCTGGGTTATTCCCCACTGTACGGGGCGAGATTCTACGGGATAGGCAATGAGACGATGGCCGTGATGATAGCTGCCGTGTTCCTGATCGGGGTGAATCTCTTTAAGGACGTTCAAATTCCTCAGGGATTGCGAGGAAGCCTGTTAATGGGTGGGGGACTACTGGTCCTATTGATAATGTTCGGGCATCCGGCTATCGGCACAAATGTCGGCGGCACCATTACCCTGGCGGTGGCTGGTACTGTCGCCATATTCCTGTGGAGAGGGGGGAGGCTCGGAGTAGTGCATTTGCTGGCAGCCTTCGGGGTTGCTGCTCTCGTGCTCGGAGTGTTGACCGTTCTCGACTTAGGCCGAGCTGATATTGCCCAGAGTCATCTTGGGCAGACCGGAGAACTGGTGGCCTCATCCGGATTCCTGGCACTGGTACCGATCGTACTTAGAAAGCTTGTCGCCGGGTTGAGCGCTTCGGCAGATTGGGCGGTCCCATTTGCTCTGTTGATCGGAGCTGCAATAACCTCGATAAAGGTGCAGACGGGGGTCGTAGCACGTCTCACAGAAGAGTATCCTCTTCTAAAAGGGGCGCTGACGGCAGTGATAATAGCGGGCGTTCTAGGCCTGCTCGTCAATGACTCTGGAATAATCATACCGGCCCTCATGCTTCCCTATTTCATGACTGGTGTGTTAATCATTGGTATCGAGTCTGCTCGAGAGAATGAGACAGAACTACAAGATGAACCAGGAGAACTCGTCCTATGACAGCTGACATTCTTATTCTTTCCGCCAGCTATGGCGCGGGACATGATTCGGTAGCGTCCGCAGTCAATGAGGTCATCAGGCGGGAAAGACCGGATATTACCACCGAAGTCCGTGATTACTTCGATTTCGTCTCTCCTCGATTGAACTCCTTGGTTCGATTCACTTATGTCAAAAGCGTACGTCACGCCCCTTCCTTGTGGGGTGCGTTCTACAGGGCCACTCATGCCGTGAAGCCTGACTCACCGACCCAGAAGTTTCTGAACAGTCTTGGCCGGGATGAACTTCTGGGGCATTTGACCAGCCAGAGCTCCAAGCTGGTCGTCTGCACCTATCCGACTCCCGCCGGGGTCATCTCAACCCTTCGTAACGAGGGTAGGCTGGATGTACCGGTAGTCACTGTGGTCACCGACTACGCGGTGCACAGCCAGTGGGTACACCCTGAGGTGGATAGGTACCTTGTGCCATCTGAGTCAGTCGCTGGCGGACTGATCGAGCGCGGTATCGACGAGGCCAGGGTCGAGGTCACTGGACTTCCCATTAGTCCCAAGTTCAGCTCTACTCTCGGGAAGTCCGAGATGCGACAGAAGCATGGACTGGACGAGGATAGACCTGTCGTGCTCGTGATGGCCGGAGCCTACGGGATGCTGAGCGGCGTCACTGAAGTCGTCGAGGAATGCGTATCACTTCCCGAGCGACCGCAGGTCTTGGTGGTGTGCGGACGTAGTCCAAAGATGAAGCAACACTTAGAGGGCAAGTTCAGCTCAAAAGATGTAGTGGCACTTGGGTTCGTCGACTATGTCGACGAACTGTTCGAGGCTGCTGATGTACTGATAACCAAGGCCGGTGGCATCACCGTCTCAGAGGCACTGGCAAAGAAGATTCCAATGATCATCTACAGGCCGATCCCAGGGCAGGAAGACTTCAACACTCAGTATCTACTTGCTCATGGGGCAGGACTGTCGGCCAATGACCGGGAAGAGCTAAGGTCGCAGCTGGCATTGCTTCTGGGCGAGGTGGCGGGCCATGTATCGATAGGTCTCATCTCTAGGCTTAAAGAGGCGGCCACAAGAATTCGGAAACCTGATGCCGCACTTACGGCAGGCAGATCGATCATCGGCATGTACGATGATCTGGGAATGACGTCTGCTCTAAGTGGTCCGCTGTCCTTCGGCGAGGAAATAAAGAGTATGGAAAAGATCACGGAGCGGGTCTGACGAGTGCAGTAACACATGATCCGGTGCTGATACCAGCGCTGGTGTGTAGTTGAGTACAACCTTGACCCCACCATCGACCAATTGATCAGTGACTCGTTGAGCGGCTGAAGCCGGTGTGGCCACCAGCCCGATGGGTATCTCAAGTTCCCTTACGGCATCGGTGATATTCTTGGCATCGCGTATGACCACACCGTCGATCACGTCACCCACTTTTGAGGGATCCGCCTCGAACACTGCTGATATATCGAAGCCGTATCGGCCAAGTCCTTTGTAAGTGCTGTCCTCGGCCTCTTTGAACAGACGAATGAGTGCTGAGCCAAGCCTGCCCGCCCCGATCAAGGCTATTCTGTGATCCTCGGATGAGCCCAGGACCCCTTCGATGTGTCCGATCAACATGTCTATCTCGTAGCCGGCGCCACGTCGTCCAACGGTTCCCAAGTACGAGATGTCACGACGAATCTGCGCCGCGTTCACACCCGTGCACGAGTTGAGCTGCTGAGAAGATACGTTGTTCAATCCTGTCCGCTTCATCTGCAGGAGATACCCGAGATAGTCAGACAGTCTGGTTATAACCCCGGGTGGTATGCGCTTTTTGGTAGCAGGAGAATCGGCCATACATCACCTTTCGGTAATAAGTAATTGTTACAAGCACTGCCACCTAATGGACTTATGACCCTGCACTTGTAACAGATATAGTAACAGATGTTGCAAATATACCCAATATTAGTGGGACAATGCCTCGCGAACCTTGGCGAACCGGAGGATGTCGCCCCGAGTGACTAGACCAAGGGGTCCATTCGGTTCGATTACGAGCAGTTGACCGAGGTCCTTGTCTGCCATTTGCCCCATCGCGTCGAATGCAGTTTGGTCCGCCGAGGTGCGCATATCGTCGTGCAGAGGGGTCATAATCGAAGATACCAATGTCTCTCCCCAGTGGGTGCGCGGAGCCTTGCGAAGGTCCTCAAGAGTCACAACCCCGACGACATTAGCGCCGGAGATCACTGGGAATCTACCGTGTGCAAGATGCCCGAAGTGATCGTCTACCAGCTCCCCGACAGTGATGTTTCCTTCTACTGTCTCGGGCGCAGAGATCATTACATCCTTTACCGCCACATCCGTCAGCTCAGCCTGGAACTTTGCGGACTGCATACCAGATACAGCGGCTGTCTCCAGAAACCATGCGATCAGAAGGAACCAGATCCCGTTGACCAGGTTGCCAGTAAGAAACCAGACGATCCCCAAGGCCGCAAGAAGGAAAGCAACCAGCTGACCTGCGCGACCGGCCGTGATAGTGCTTTTTACTAAGTCATGGTTGAAGTACCAAAGGGTGGCTCTGAAAATGCGGCCACCATCAAGGGGGAATCCCGGGACAAGGTTGAAGATGGCCAGCACGATGTTGATCAAAGCTAGGTACGAAGCTGGTCCGATTATTAGCGGCGCGTTGATCGTGAAGCCGAATACCGCGATGGCTCCGAACATTAGACCCAGGCCGATGCTGGCTAGAGGGCCTGCGAAGGCCATGCGGAACTCGACTCCCGGCGTCTGAGGCTCCTTAGTCATCTGAGCCACGCCACCAAAAATGAACAAGGTGATCGCCTTAATAGGAATGTCATTCCGAAGCGCGACTATTGAGTGAGAGAGCTCATGAAGAAGGATAGACGTGAAGAACAGCAGCGCCGTCACAACGCCCATCACTAGATACGTCGACCCTGAGAGTCCAGGCAGTTGAGCCGGGAACAGGACAGTCGAGAGCCCCCAGGACACTAGCCCAAAAATGATGAACCAAGTGACATTCACTTCTATCTGAATGCCCAGCACCTTGAACAGTTTGAAAGAATTTCCCGGCAGCATACTTACACCTCATCTACAGGCCTCTATCTTGTTCATTCCCTTATGTCTGCTTTTTTAGATGCCGGAAGGTTATGATTTGGTCGTGAGAATCATAAACAGTTCAGTCATTTCAAAAACCGTTGCCGAGCTTGTTGAGACCGCAGTGCACGAGCTCGGTGCAGACGTTCTTGCGGCACTGAATGCTGCGCGGGACCGTGAATCCGATGGGCGAGGAAGGTCGGTCCTAGACCAGATCCTGGCTAACGCTGAACTTGCGCCGGCTCAAAGAATCCCCTTATGCCAGGACACCGGCTCGCAAGTGGTCTACCTCGAGATCGGATCCGAAGTGCACGTTGAGGGTGAGACACTGCCTGATGCAGTGGCAGAGGGTATTAGATCGGGCACAGAAGAAGGTTACCTGCGTCGATCTATCGTTGCCGATCCGATATTCGATCGCGCCAATACCGGTGACAATACTCCTGCGTTTCTGCATGTCGAGCATGTTGAGGGGGAATCGGTGCGAGTGGCCGTACTTCCAAAAGGGGGTGGCTGCGAGAACATGAGCACTCAAACCATGTTGAAGCCCGCCCAGGGAGTTGATGGTGTGATCCAATTCGTAATGGACTCTGTCGCGGCGGGTGCCGCAAACTCTTGTCCGCCGTTGATACTGGGCATCGGAGTAGGCGGGTCGTTCGACACTGTAGGGTGGCTCGCCAAAAAGACACTGTTCAGACCTGTCGGCCAGCCGAATCCGGATCCACAGTACGCTGATCTTGAGCAACGTCTTCTGACGATGGTGAATGACACCGGCATAGGGCCCATGGGATGGGGCGGCAAGACTACGGCCCTGGCTGTTCACGTCGAAAGCCACCCGACTCATATAGCGAGCTTGCCCGTGGCTGTCAATTTCCAATGCCACTCTGCACGAGTAAGGGAGAGTTTCCTGTGAGGCCGATCGAGGCACCCTTCTCGGCAGAGGACATCAAGGAGCTAAGGGCCGGTGACATCCTTTCGATCACTGGGGCAGTCCTGGGGGCCCGGGACGCTGCGCACAAGAGACTGGTCGAGCTGCTGGATGCCGGGGAAGAGCTTCCGGTGGATCTTGCCGGTCAGGCGATCTATTACGTCGGTCCCTCTCCTGCGCGGCCGGGTAGGATCATTGGAGCAGCCGGGCCCACTACAGCCGGTCGCATGGACATGTTCACACCGCGCCTTCTAGAGCAGGGTGTTCTGGCAACTATAGGTAAGGGGAAAAGATCCCCTGAGGTAGTTGCTTCCATGAAGAAGCATGGCGCCGTTTACCTCGGTGCGGTTGGTGGCGCTGGCGCCCTGCTTTCACAGAGAATCACCAAGGTCGAGGTGCTAGCGTGGGAGGAACTCGGACCCGAGGCGCTACTTCGAATGACCTTCGCCGATTTCCCAGTGGTTGTGGTAACGGATTCTACCGGCGAGTCCATCTGGGCCGGCTAGCCCAGATGATGGTTACTGGCTGACGAAGAATGGTTCCGAGAGGGTGTTTGTCAGTCCTGAGATCAAGCGGTCGCACACCTTATAATCTCGTCTCCGAGCCCGGGATTCTCGAAGCCTACGACCAGGGTCAACGTCCCGCCCCAATAGATCTGGTTCTCTAAGATCTGCATGGAGGTTACTGAAAATTCCTGGTCAGGACGAAAAGACTCGGACGGCTTCCATCGACCACAGGGCCGCAACTGATCTCGTGGGTTCCTGCGGCGAGGCCGGGCAAGCGAAACTCGGTTATCCCCTCGGACATACCCCCAGGTATTTCCACAGATGCTGAACCCCCTATGGGATTCACCATGCATGAGATCTGACCGGGTTCACGAGATCGATACTGGCGGCGCCAAAGGCCGAGCTGCAACCGCCTATGGCAATTAGGGTGAAAAGGGCAACGAAGAGACACGCTGCCAACACACCCCTACTCAGCAATCAGACCCCCATCTGAGTGGACGAACCATTTGTGAAATATATAGTAGAGCTAATGCCCCCGTCCATCACTACAACTTCAAGAGCGCCACCTCATCGTGCATTCTGACTCTTCCGGGAACCTTAATGGCTACGAGATCTCCGGGATGAGCCTCAGCGACTGGTTTATGGTCTATCTCCATCGAATCGATGGTCTCGAAGAAGTCTGTGGTCCGACCGTGAATGTGGATTCGATCTCCCAAATGGAGATCATCTGAGATATCGAGAGAAGCAACTGAGATTCCTCCGTAGAAATGCTCGACTGCGCCTATGTTCTTCTCGGGCATCATCGTAATCCCTCCCTTGACTGCGTTGTGTACCTCTTTCGCTTTGATTATTCCCCAATCTTGTATCTCTGATTCGTCATAGTGCGGTGATAGAATGACCAAGTGACATCTGGAACTCGTTCACCCAGCCAAGAATTGATAGAAGCTCTCAACCCCGCCCAACGCGAAGCGGTAACCCATCCTGGCGGACCGCTTCTTGTACTAGCCGGCGCCGGATCAGGAAAGACCCGAGTGCTAACGCATCGGCTCGCTTACCTGGTGATCGAGCACAAGGTAGACCCCTACAACATGCTGGCTATCACGTTCACCAATAAGGCTGCATCAGAGATGCGCGACCGTATCGACGGACTTATCGGGGCTGATCGGGCAAGACGACTATGGGTGTCTACGTTCCATTCCGCATGCGTCCGAATACTGAGAGCCGAGATCGAGCGACTCGGTTTCAAGAAGAATTTCGCGATCTACGATGATTCCGACCAAACCAGGTTGGTGACCGGGTGCCTGAAGGATCTGGATATCGACTCCAAGCGCTTCACGCCGAGAGCCATGCGCGATCGTATCAGCAGCCTCAAGAATGAGCTGGTCGACTACGAGAGCTTCATATCCATGGCTTCCTCACCGATCGATCAAGTGGTATCGAGGGTCTATAAGCTGTATCAAGAGAGATTGTTCCAGAGCAATGCTCTGGACTATGACGACCTATTGATGGTCACGGTCAATCTGCTAGAAGCATTTCCATCCGTGCTTTCCAGCTACCAAGAGCGGTTCCAACACATCCTGGTCGACGAGTACCAAGATACAAACATGGCGCAGTACAAGATGTTGCTGCTGTTGTCTGCAAAACACAGAAATATCACCTGCGTCGGTGATGATGACCAGAGTATCTATAGCTGGCGTGGGGCTAATATCAGAAACATCCTCGAGTTCGAGACCGACTATCCCGAGGCACGGGTGGTAAAGCTCGAGCAGAACTACCGGTCCACTAAGACCATTCTTGAAGCCGCCAACTATGTCGTAAAGAACAATCGGGGTCGTAAGGCCAAGACACTGTGGACGGCTAATGCTGATGGCGAGGCCATCACTCGGTATGCCGCAACCAATGAATATGATGAAGCCCAGTTCGTCGCTTCAGAGATCGAGCGCCTTCGAAAGACCGAGGACTACCTGTACTCTGAGTTCGCCATCTTCTACCGTACGCACGCGCAGTCTCGTGTCCTCGAAGAGATATTCATTCGTCATGGTGTGACCTACAGGATCATAGGTGGTCTTAAGTTCTATGAGCGCCAAGAGGTCAAGGATCTTCTGGCGTACCTCAGGACGATCGTTAATCCGGTAGATTCAGTCAATCTACGAAGGATCATCAACGTCCCTAAGCGTGGGGTGGGTGACAAAAGCGTTGACCAGCTCGAAGCCTTCGCTCTTTCCTCCAACGAGCCTCTTTGGTCCGCCGTCTCAGGCCTGGACCAGGTGCACAATATTCCCAATGCTGCCCGTAATGGCCTGGAAAAGTTTCGTGATCACATGAGCTCTTGTATGGCCATCTACCAGGACGAGGACTCCGGTCCCACCAAGCTGGTCGAAGAGGTACTCGACCGATTCGGGATAATCGAAGCTCTTAAGAACCAAAAGGACGACAAGGCCTTCGAGGCGCGAGGCCGCATCGAGAACCTGCAAGAGTTTGTAGTCATGGTTCGTGGATTTGAAGAATCCTTCCCCGACCTTGGGATAGATGATCTGCTCGAGCAGATAGCATTGATAAGCGATCTTGATAACTTCGAGGACGAAGATTCAGCCGTCACCCTCATGACTCTGCACAACGCTAAAGGGCTTGAGTACCCCGTGGCCTTTTTGGTCGCGATGGAGGACGGGATCTTCCCTCATCAAAGAAGTATCGGCGATGAGAGTCAGCTAGAAGAGGAGCGGCGTCTCTGTTACGTCGGTATCACTCGAGCCAGAGAGCGCCTGTATATGACCCATGCAGTTCAGCGAAATCTTTATGGAGGAACCAGATACGGTACCCCATCGAGATTCATTAAAGAGATTCCCGATCAATACATAACATCATCAGGGCCGGCATCTAAGAATCCAAAAGATTCACTGTTCTCGAAGTCCACCTTCGGAGGACCCATTGGCCCGATCACACGCAGCCCTATCGAGGATGACTCCGCTCCCAAGAATCTTGAGCAGCTGAGGCCTGGTGATATTGTCAGGCACAAGAAGTGGGGGGATGGCAGCGTGGTGGATGTCAGGGGCGACGGTCGCAGCACTGAAGTGATTGTCAGGTTCGAATCCGAGGGGGAAAAGAAGCTGCTACTGGCCTTCGCACCTCTAGAGAAGTTAGTGGCCGAGGAAGACTAGGCCCGACAGCTACTTGCGGCGGCGGACCAGTTCCTTTTCGACTTCCTCGAGAGTGACTGACTCGTTCGAGAGAAGTACGAACATGTGGTACAGAAGATCCGCTGCTTCCCACACGATCTCGTCTGTGTTTCCACCCTCAGCGGCCTCGTAGACCTCAAGATATTCCTCTTTGAACTTAGCTAGGATCTTGTCGAGCCCTTCTAGGAAGAGGCTTGTGGTGTAGGATCCCTCGGGAAGACTGGTCTTATGTTCTTCGATCATGTCGAACAACTCATGCAGGACGGATTTTGGTTTCCCGACCGTTGCCATGCTCGGCTGCTCGTCTTCGCCGAACTTACGGTAGAAACAGCTTCTCTCGCCGGTATGGCAAGCGACGCCAAACTGGTCGACTAGGACTAGAATGGCGTCGCTATCACAGTCATACCTGACCTCTCGGACCAATTGCGTGTTGCCCGAGGTGTCGCCTTTGCGCCAGAGTTCGCCCCGACTGCGGCTGTAGAACCAGGTGCGGCCAGTCGCAAGAGTCTTTTCAAGCGACTCTTCGTTCATATACGCCAGCATCAAGACATCGCCGCTGTCTTTATCCTGGACTATTGCGGGAATCAATCCCTTGTCGTCGAACTCTAGTTTTGGAAGGCTGCTCATAGTTTCGTGATTCTACCAGACCTGTGTAGGACTGTGAGTCGTTACTCAGTAGCCTCCGCGTCAACATCGTCGGTGGCGGCCGCTGCATCATCGGTAGCCCCGGCATCAGCTGCTGGAGCCTCCATTACGCCGGCATTCGTGTACGAGAATGAGCGTACGAACTCATAGACCGCGGTCACCTCATCCGGGGTAAGGTCCTCGAATCCAGGCATCTGACCCTTGCCCTCTTCGATGCTGGCAGTAAGATCCTGCTCTCTGGCACCATTGTTCATCCAATCCAGATCAGTAAAGTTTGCAGGCGGTGGATTGAAGGTTGCCGCACCTGGTCCGGCACCATCGCCGTTCTCGCCGTGGCAAGAAACACACTTCTCAGTGTAGATAGCTTCGCCGGTCTCAAGAATCGCAGGGTCGTTACCGAAGAACCTCGCATAGTAAAAGGAGTCCCAGATGTCCTGGTCAGAGATGACTCCTTCGAACGCAGGCATTTCCCGGTTGCTCGAAAAGATCGAGTTTACAAGGTCGTTGGGAATGTGACGGAAGACAAAGGCCTTGTCAGTGAAGTCAGTAGGCTTGGGGTCAAAGCCGGCAGCCGCTGGGCCATCACCCAGTCCGTTCTCGCCGTGGCATGTAGCGCAGTTGGTGTCATAGACGACCTTGCCATTAACAAAATCTGGTGGAGCGGGCGGTACTCTTTCAGGAATCTCTGCTTTAGGCTCCGGCTCTTCTGCCGCTGGACAGCCGGCAGCTACTAGTGAAAGTGCCATCAGCCCCGTAATAAGGGCCAAAAGGACTTTCAGTCCCCTTCTTGATCTCGATCTATTCGAATTCAATTCATTCCTCATTCCTTCTTGTGTTCTTCTTCCGACCCGTCACCGGGATGGTTACTTAAAAGCTATTACCCAACCGTTCGGCATTTTATCGGTTGGATATTACAGCTGAGTTTACCCGGACGATTAATCTTTCCTAATGATATTTTGGATTAGTTGGTTTGTGAGGGGTTGTCACGGGTATAAATAACACCGAGCCCGAGAGGCCAAGTAACGAAGAGTAAGTCGACCTAGAATCGATGGAGAGACGTAGTGGCAACAGTTCCTGCGTTCACCATAAAGGACCATAGCCAATAGAGGCGGGTCCGAGATGAAAGTCCGGAAACGGATTGAAATGGAACCGCAAGGAACCAAGGTCAGGTAGACAGGACTCGAGTGAACAGTCACTCGGGTTCAACTTTTGCATTTTTCTGTAAAAGTGGGGGATTAAACCGCTTGTTTGGGAATAATGTATTGACCTTATACACCGCATTAGTCAGATTTGGCTATGCATTAACTAAAGCTCAGAGGAGGAATCCTTGGATCTCAAGATCAGGACGAAGCATGTGGACAGTATTCCGGTCATCGAACTCGAGGGAGAGGTCGACGTCTATACTGCGCCGCGACTAAAAAGTAGGTTGATCGACCTGGTCGACCAGGGCAAGTATCAGATCATTGTCGACCTAGAGGCTGTTGATTTCATGGACAGCTCAGGTCTTGGCGTACTTGTTGGCGGTCTCAAGAGAGTTCGCACACATGACGGCGCCGTACATATCGTCTGCACCAAAGAGAAGATACTTAAGATCTTCCGTATTACTGGTTTGACCAAGGTATTCCAGATACATGATGATCAGAACGCCGCAGTCGCTTCACTTGCCGAGTAGGTAATACCGCCGCTCCATTAGTTGTCGGGTTTGACGGAGTGACTTCGCCCTACGTATTATTGGGTAGGTTCGTATTAGACTCCGGATTACACGGGAACTTATCTCTTGGCTAAATCTCCGACTCCGCTGATGAAGCGTGAAGATGAAAAGGAAGAGACGGATAAAGATCTAGGCGCGTTATCCATCTTCGACAAGGAAAAAAGGATGAGCTACTTCGCTCATCTTGACGAACTGCGTAAGCGTCTGACGGTGACCGCCATTGTCGTCTTTGTTGCGGCAGCGATCGCTTGGAACTTCGTGAATCCGATTCTAGATCTTCTGAGGGCCCCCCTCGAGGCACTTCCAGGCGATGTTAAATTCGTTACGCTTGGACCTCTAGAGGCGTTCATGGCGAAACTAAAAATATCCCTGGCCGCAGGCGTTATTGCGACGCTTCCATTCGTGTTGCTACAGGTAATGTTGTTCTTGGCCCCCGCTCTCAAGAAAAAGGAAAGACGCGGGCTCTATATAGCTACGATCGCAGGAACATTCCTGGGTGTGTCCGGTGTTGTGCTGGGCTACCTGTTCATCTATCCCATCGGAATTCAGTGGCTTGCCGCTCAAGCAGCCAGCATTGACGTGAGTACCGATTATCGCATTGGAGATTATCTCTCATTCTCGATGTTCTTCCTTGCGGGAATGGGCATTGCCATGGAGACCCCCCTCCTTCTGCTCGGGGCGATTCGTTTTGGCATAGTCACTCAGGAGCAACTCAAGAAGAACTGGCGCATTGTCTACCTAGTGATATTGGTGTCGGCCGCACTGCTGACACCTGACTGGAGCCCTGTCACCATGATTGCGGTGGCTGTACCGATGGCTGCGCTATATCATCTGACGATGCTATTCGCCCGATTTACGCACAAGAAGAAGAAACAGTAGGAATCTGCCTCCATTGAGTTCAATGGCATCAGGAATCGGTCGTAGAGAGTTTCTTCGTTACAGCGGAATGATCGCGGCAATGCTCGGACTCTCACAAGGTGGAGCCATACGGGTAGCCC
>JAUVYG010000019.1 GCA_030603185.1 Actinomycetota bacterium
CTCTGATACTGTGAGCAGACGAACCTGTGTTCGATTGGGACTGTATCCGACTTGAAGGAGACGTGTGCTCGTACTCGGCCTAGATCCCGGTACAGCAACCACTGGCTATGGCCTGGTGCGCTGCCAAGGCGCGACCATGGAGTGTGTCGAGTATGGGATTCTCACGACCTCTAAGGATCGGGCGGATCACGAACGACTTGTGGATCTTCATTCCCAAGTGTGCAGGATCATCGATACTCATTCTCCTGAAGAGGTCGCGCTTGAGCACCTGTTCTTCAACAAGAACGTTTCCACCGCTATCACGGTCGGACAGGCTAGGGGGGTTCTAATGCTGGCGGCTGCTACTGCTGAACTCGAGGTTGCCGAGTACAACCCCACGACTATTAAGAGCTCTGTGACTGGTTATGGCCAAGCTCAAAAAGACCAGGTCCAGCGAATGGTGATGACGCTACTGTCCCTGGCGGAACTGCCGAAACCTGATGATGCGGCAGACGCCCTGGCTGTCGCGATCTGTCATCACAACTCTCGCAGGATGCCCAAGGCGGCGAAATCTCCGTACGGCTCATCACGCTCAAGGTCTGAATACCCAGAGAAGACCGCGACAGAATTGAAAAGCATCAAGCAAGGGCGATACCAGTCTGCGAGAACTGAATCATGATCGGTTCATTGCGCGGAAAGGCCATTGAGCGGCAGGAAGACTCCGTGCTTGTGGAAGTCGGAGGTGTTGGATACCTTGTGCTTGTTCCGCTTCGGGACCTGCCAGCCTATGCCATCGGAAATGATGTGTTTCTCTACACCTCGATGCAGGTGCGCGAGGATTCAATGCAGCTCTTTGGTTTCCTTGATAGGGATGACGAGGGGATGTTCAAGATGTTGCTGGGCGTTTCCAAAGTCGGACCTAAAGTCGCATTAGCTGTGTTGTCGACCTTAGCCACTCAATCCCTAAAGCAAGCCATCATGTTCTCAGACGTGCAGGCGATAAGCGCTGTTCCGGGAATCGGGAAGAAGACAGCCGAGCGTATTCTGCTCGAGCTGAAGGAAAAGATCGGCTCCCTTGAAGAAGAGTTCACTCCGGTCGATAGTGGGTCAACCGTGGCTCAAGCTAATGCGACCACCAATGCCGTGATCGACGCTCGAACCGCTCTGGCTGGATTGGGATACAGCTCGCAAGAGATCGAAAAGGCCCTCGCAGGCACAAGGGACGAGATCACTCCCGAATCGGGAGCGGAAGAGATCCTTAAACTTGCACTGGCCCAATTAAAATGAGCGAACCGGATATCATCTCGGACGACGAACAGCTTGAACGAACGCTTCGACCTAGGAGCCTAGATGACTTTGTTGGCCAGGCGGGACAACGAACGAACCTCAAGGTATTCATTGAGGCAGCGCTTGCCCGAGGTGAGACCTTGGATCACGTTCTATTATCAGGCCCCCCGGGGCTTGGAAAAACGACTCTTGCCAACATCATCGCGTCCGAGTTGGGCGTCAGTATGCGGACCACTTCAGGCCCGGCTCTCGAACGCCAGGGCGACCTTGCAGCGATTCTCACCGGCCTAGAGCCGGGCGACGTTCTGTTTATCGATGAGATACATCGATTAGCCAGGCCGGTCGAAGAGATCCTTTATCCCGCCATGGAAGACTACGCAATAGACATAGTCATCGGCAAAGGGCCGGGTGCTCGATCAATTCGCTTGGACGTTCCTCAATTCACTCTTATCGGAGCTACCACCCGGATGGGTCTACTGTCGGCTCCCTTGAGAGATAGGTTCGGAGTCTCCGCACGACTTGATTACTACCCCGAAGAGGACCTGGCCAAGATAGTGGAACGCTCGGCCAGCCTCCTGGGTGTACAGATGGACAGCAGCTCCGCTCATGAGCTAGCCAGAAGATCTCGTGGAACCCCCCGGATAGCCAATCGTCTTCTTAGGCGTGTTCGCGACTTTGCGGAAGTTAAAGGCGATGGCACCGTGAGCAAGCAGTTGTGCGACACCGCCCTCAACATGCTCGAGGTGGACACCTTGGGGTTGGATAAGGTTGACCAGAGAATCCTTGAGACCTTGATAACCAAGTTCACCGGGGAAGCGGTTGGTCTTAGCACTCTGGCAACAGCGATAGGCGAAGACAAAGAGACGGTCGAAGAGGTCTACGAGCCGTATTTGCTCCAACAGGGCCTGCTCAAGCGCACTCCCAGAGGTAGAATGGCGACCGAAAGAGCGTATTCTCATCTGGGTGTCGACAGGGGAGCGAATGTCGCAGCCCAAAACAGCGACGACTCTTTGTTCTGAATCACCCTTTCCGGGGTGCTTATGATACGATTTTCCTCGGTGATTTATCTGGCTAAGGCGCACTCCGATGTATGAGAAAGTGATACTCATTACTCCTGGTGAGGCACAGGAGTACTACCGTCGTGACGGCGAAGAAGAGCTGCTGACTGAGATCCCCGAGGGTATCGACGAGGGGGATGAACGAATTATCGACGGGGGCAAGCGCCCTCGCGCGTCGATGATCCCCCTCTACGATTTCTTTTCCGGACTATCCACGCGTATACCTTTTTTTAGAGGTCGAGCACACGAGAGAGTCGGCGTTCAGTGGTGGATGTGGGTTGCGATCGTTCTCTTGTTCCTGCTTTTCATCATCGCCCTCCTCTGGTCACGGGTAACCGTACTCGGCTACCCCGGGGTTGATGTTGTTGGCGCACAAAGTGTTGCCGGCCCGGGGGGATCTGAGAGTATTAGCGGCACCGTGGTCAATACCAGCGGTAGAACATATCAGAACATCGCCATCGAGGGAGTGATATTTGATACAGCGGGACAACAGATAGACACCTTTGTAGTCGACCTTGGGACACTCGACCCGAAGAGTGAGATGACCTTTATTGCTACTCCGATGGTCAACCTGGGACCCGCGTTCAGGGTTCAGATGCAGGTGGCTAGATCCGGGGCTGACCCTGGGATACCTTGGTGGGTCTGGGTGTTGATAGCCACCATCTTCCTTTTGCTGCTGATGTTGTTCTTATGGGCTACTTTTGCCGGGTATCAATTCCCGGGGCTCGAGATAGTCCAGGGCCACCTCGAGCCCAGTCCGGTCGGCGCGATGATGGTCGTGGGCAAAGTAGTCAATTACAGCAAGCATGATTATCCGGCGATTCAGGTCAACGGCCGTATTCTTGATGCCTTTGACCGGGTCATCGAGAAATTCAAGGTGCCGATGGGAGATGTCGCAGGCAAAGACGAGGCATCTTTTAGTTTTCAGCCCAGGACCGACCTGGGTTCAATGGGAAAAGTGTCTCTACATCTCTCTTCAATCGACCAGGGGCTGTAGTTCTTGACTGGACTCACCTCAGACTACGACTATCTTCTTCCCGATAAGCTTATTGCGAGCGCGGCGGCAGAACCCAGAGACTCCTCTCGACTGATGGTTATCAATCGTGCAACGGGCGAGACATCCCATCGCAGGTTCGCGAATGTTCTTGAGTACCTTGATTCAGGTGACTGCCTTGTGGTGAATGACACCCGAGTTATGGCAGCCCGCTTGTTCGGGACCAGGGCAACCGGTGGGAAGGTCGAGATCCTCATGATCAAAGAGCTTGAGGGGGAGCTTTGGGAAGTATTGGCCAAGCCCGCGAAAAAACTGAGACTGGGTGACCGACTGCTTTTCGCAGGAGACACCGAACACCCCTGCCCGGCCACCGTGGCGGACGTGGGTGAGGCAGGGATAAGGACACTTGAGTTCGAAGGAGACCCGCGCCTCCTGATGCAGTCCGTCGGCGCGGTTCCCCTACCACCATATATTGAGAAGTCGGGGGTATCGGGATCCGATCCTATTGTGGCCCACAGATATCAGACGGTGTTTGCAGATCGAACAGCTTCGATCGCAGCCCCCACTGCCGGTCTTCATTTCACAGAGGACCTGCTAGGGGCCGCTCGTGAAAAAGGGGTGGAGGTCGCGAGAGTGACTCTTGAGGTCGGCTGGGATACTTTCAAACCGGTACGAGCCGAGCTGGTAGCCGACCATCGGGTACATCACGAGAGTTACTGTGTATCATCAAGTGAGGCAGCGAAGATGAATGCTGCGAGATCAGCAGGCAGAAGGATAGTCGCGGTTGGGACAACCACAGTACGAGTACTTGAGACCGTCGCTGCGAATAATGGAGCCATTACGCCCGGAAGTGGAGTCACAGACATCTTCATTCATCCTGGATATGAATTCAAAGCGGTAGACAGTATGATCACGAATTTCCATCTGCCGCGGTCAAGTCTACTGATGTTGGTCGCGGCCTTCGCGGGGCTTGATCGAGTGATGAGTGCCTACCAGACCGCCATTGCCAACCAATACAGGTTTTATAGCTTCGGTGATGCGATGTTGATCAAATGAAACACCCTGCTGTCATTCTCGGCCTGTCACCCGGCGGCCTGGCCGCGGTCCGAAGTCTCGGCCGCGCGGGAATCTCGGTCCATAGCGTTGACTCGGCCCCAAAGCACCCCGCAGGCAGCTCTCGGTACGGAGAGTTTCACTGTATGCCGGATCCCGATGCTCATCCAGATGAGCTAGTCGCAGCCCTTTTAGAACTAGAGGAGCAGATTTCGGGTCAACCCGTCCTGATGCCCAACAGCGATCCGTACGTGATATTTCTCTCAAGGAACAGAGAGGCTTTGGCTGATCGTTTTGTCTTTCGCCTCCCAGAAGCTGAACTTCTCGAGCAGGTGGTCGACAAGGAGGGGATGGCCGAACTGTGTCAGCAGGCGGGGCTTCCGCATCCCACGACATATCGAGCCCAATCAGTGGCCGAGGCAGAGAAGTTTGGGGACAAGATCGATTTCCCGGTGTTCGTTAAGCCACGGCTCGGACACCTGTGGAGAGAGCAGATGGGTAAGACGAGTAAGGGGGTAGAGGTCGCCTCTAAAGAGGAATTGCTGCAAGTGCTTGAACGGGTCGAAGAGAAGGAGCTGGAGGTCGTGATCCAGTCCATCGTGCAGGGTCCGGACTCCAACCTTCGGTCCACCTTGATCCTTATCGGGGATGATGGTGAGACTCGAGCGCTTGCCCAGCACAGGACGGTCAGGCAGTTTCCTCCCAATTACGGAGTGGGGAGCTGCTCAGAATCCTATGTTGATCCTGAGGCCGAAGCGATAGCGATCCATTTGCTGCGGTCTCTTGAGTGGGAGGGTCCGGCGGCCGTCCAGTGTAAGCGAGACGAGCGCGGGGGGCCGCTAGTAGTACTTGAAGTCAATCCTCGGTGGGGCCAGACAGTGGATCTTGCGATCAAGGCAGGCATGGATCTTCCGCTGCTTGAATACAGGGACTCTTTGGGCATAGCCTACGAGCCTGTGACAGAGTTCGAAGAAGGAGTCAGGTGGATCGACTTGGCAGCAGACTTCCTGTCAGCTAGGTACTACATCAAGCAAGGGGAGCTTCGATGGCTAACGTGGCTTCGAACCTCGATCACCGCGAAGGCGCACGCCTATTTCGACATCAGAGACCCCATGCCATTTATCCGGACCTATATTCGGCGGATGAGATCAGCCAGAAAAGTATCGCTGCACGATGCCACCGAGCCGCACAAGATAGAGAACCTGAAATGATACCTGCTATTGTCCTCGGGTTGACCCCGACAGGTCTTGGAGTTGTAAGGTCCCTCGGCCGTAGCGGTGTAAAAGTGTTGGCTCTCGAGACCAAAAGATCTGCCGGAGCAAGTTCTCGTTACTGCACTGCGGGTGTTTGTGCAGATCCGGATAAGAATCCTGAAGAGTTCTTGGCTCAGCTCCATGCCCATTTGGATGAGCTGGGCGGTAGAGCCGTAGTCATTTCCTGTTCAGACGCTTTTACTCTGGCAATCTCACGTTCGAGGGAATCTCTCAATGAGGGCCTTATTCTGAGGATGCCACCCTCTGAATTGGTGGAAGCTTTGGTGGACAAGAAGGGAACGGCGGAAATCGCACGGCAAGCCGGTGTGCCGATTCCCAGTACCTTGTTTATCGGATCTGTGTCCGATGCTGAGTCTCACGGAGATGAACTCAGCTATCCGGTCTTCATGAAACCACGCTACGGTCATCTATGGCGCGAAAAATTAGGCAATACCAGCAAGGGCTGGCTTGCTAGAGACAAGTCTCAACTCATTGAGAAGATGCGAGTCGTTGAGCTTCACGGTCTTCAAGTCGTGGCTCAAGAGGTAATACCCGGCGGCGACTCCAACATTCGGAGCTGGGTTGGTTATTTTGATCAGAACAGCAAGTTAGTGGCTGAGTTCCACTTCAGGAAATGGCGCCAAAACCCACCGTTTTTTGGAATAGGCACCTTGACAGAAAGTATCCACGACGAGCAGTTGGGGATCCTTGGAAGGAGGATGCTTGAGGGCTCAGGCTACATCGGACCAGCTTGGATCGAGTTCAAGCGCCATCAACAGGACGGGGGCCTACGCTTGATAGAGGTCAACGTTAGGTGGGGATACCAGGTTGATATGGCCGTTAAGGCGGGAGTGGATTTTCCCATGATCAACTACCTCGAGGCGACAGGGATGCGAGTCGACGAGGCGTCCGAGTGGAAAGACGGTGTGAAATGGTTGGATCTTTCTTCGGACTTGATAACATCCGCGGGGTATCTACGAAGCGGACAGCTGCGGCTGTCCGAGTGGGTGGCAAGTTTTTGGAGAGTCAGGTCCCATGCGTACTTCGATTTTTGGGACCCAGTCCCGTTCCTGCGACAGTACGCCCATCTTGTGTTGAGAGCTGGTCAGAGGCTCAAGGGTAAAGTGTGGCGCGCCTAGCTGCGGCGCTTTACCTCTTCTTTCAGGACTTTGGCTACGCCGAATAGGCCCGTGCTCCAGAGGACTTTGCCCAGATCTTTCTCCTTGGCGATACGTGATGCTTCACGAACGGCGTCAGCCATATCGGGTGGCCTGGTCATGTTGTACCTGCGACGTTTTTCCGGGTCGGACAGAACCCCATAGGCCTCGATGATCTCGGTCATTCGAGCGGTGGCTTCCGGTCCATTTTCGGGATGTTTGTCCGGATGATGTTTCATCGTCAGGGCTTTGTAAGCTTTCTCTATAACCTCACCGGACGCCTCACGGTGGACCTCAAGAGTTCGGTAGTAATCCTTTAGCATGCTTGGATTATACCGTGCGGTCGTTACCGTTAGTGGCACTTGTGTTCGGTGGGGCTACTGGATCAGCAGGTTGAGCCGGAGCGGTAACCGTTTCGATGACGACTGGGATGGGTTCTTTTTTGGAACCACGTCCCTTTCTGATGATCGCCCAGATGAATCCTATGGACATAAGGACGATCCCGGTGACCATGACGATAATCGCCTGAATACTTGCGCCATTCGCCGCCAAACGCAGACCTACGATCAGGTCAGAATCGGTGGTCTGCGCAACCCCGACCAGAATGCCGGCAATAGACGCGTATACGATCACCACTGGGAACGACGCGATGGTCAGAATGAGGCCAGGATTGAACGCACGACCTGATCCTGAGCTTGCCCATGAGGTGATCGCTAGGAAGATCAGGGCAGGAATAATGAGGACGATCTCAATCCCGTACACAAATGCATTGGTCTGCTCTGATAGGATGCGGCCAGCTCCTCTCATCACAGTGCCCGCAAGAGGTACATCAAGACCGGCCGCGTCCACTGTTACCTCGGCGCCTTCGTAGAGACTGTCAGCAATAGCTCTCGCCACTACATCGATCACCTCGTCATCAGGCACTCCCGTAAGCGTATCGGGGCCGATGTTGATCGGGATGGGGAATCCCTCTCCTAGGGGATCCCCGCCACTTTCTATGACTTTTCTTAGCTCAGAACCCAGAGTGGATCTGATCTCTTGGGTGGCTTCCGGGTCGTCGAGCTCGAACGGACTGCCCCCAAAGGGATCTCCGATGTCAGGCCCGGATTCTTCGCCAGCCGGGTTATCTCTGGAAAGAGAGGCGCGAATCGTGGCCACAACTATTTCGGAAACGGCTCCGCTCATGAGTGCTTTGGCAGGCCTTTCCTGGGTGACTTGGAAAAGGCCGATCACCAGAAGGATGGGGAGGATAGTCATGAATGCCAGGATTCCGAATATCCACTTGATATCCTTTCGGGCTAACGCCGAGAATCTTCGTTTCCGCATTACTGCTCCCAGTGGTCATAGTGCTCTTTTGCTGAGGATATCAGCATGTTGGGTAAAATCCACAGAGTACCTCGACCGAAATGGTTTGGAGATCCTTCACTGAATGAACTGGCCGTCATCATCGCCTGGGTGGCCTGGGGTGCCCTACACAGCGCCTTGGCAACTACCGGAGGGCGTCGCCTATTGTTTCGTGTCTCCACTGCTTCCGAGTCAACACCACATCGTGTTCGCCTCGCCTACAACCTCATGGCCGGAATCACACTGATGATTCCGGCAGCGGTCTACATGTGGGCGAATGTGAGCTCGCCAACCGTCGTGGATTGGCCGGATTATCTTGTAGCGCTGCAGGCAGTGATCGTATTGGCCGCGGTTTTGTTGTTCGTTTTGACTGCGAGAGTATATGACATGCGGGAGTTTTTGGGGCTCCCCGGTCCCATGCATATCGCAATGGCTGATCTGACTTTTGATGGGCCACTCAGAATAGTGAGACACCCCTGGTATCTTGGAATCCTGCTTTTGATATGGTCCCGTGACCTTACATCTGTAGACATCGCGCTGAATATTGCGGTCAGCGCTTACCTTGTCGTCGGCACCATTCTGGAGGAGCGCAAACTGGTCGCCGCCTACGGGCAAAAGTACTCTGATTATCAGAAGAGCACCCCGATGCTACTCCCTTTGGTCAAGCGCTAATGTAGATTTCCGTTGCTTTACAGCGTTTAGCTGGATATATTTATCAATTGGTGCTCCGAATCGGGCTTCGACCCCCGATTGAGTGCCGAGCTGTCCTCAAATCACATCAGGGGACGGTTGATCTTATTAGGAGGTAATGCGAATTGGCTACAGAACAAACGGTCGAGCCAGGCTACATAATCGATGAAGAGGGGAGGTTGGTCCCGGACTACGACTCTACGATCACCGTCTTTGATGAAGGTGACATCGTAAAGGGCGAGATTGTCCGGATCGATCGCGACGAAGTCCTCGTGGACATCGGTTACAAGTCGGAGGGAGTCATCCCTCTGAAGGAACTGTCTATCCGTCAGGACCTTGATCCATCAGAACTTGTGAATCTTGGCGACAGTATTGACGCACTAGTACTTCAGAAAGAGGATGCAGACGGACGTCTGATCCTTTCAAAGAAACGTGCTCAGTACGAAGCATCTTGGCGCCGCATCGAAGAGATGAGCGAAAAGGGCGAAACAGTCGAAGGTGACGTCATCGAGGTCGTCAAGGGTGGTCTCATCCTTGACATCGGTCTTCGAGGATTCCTACCCGCGTCTCTCGTGGATCTACGCCGTGTGCGTGATCTGCAGGAGTTCATGGGCGAGAAGCTCGAATGTAAGGTCATCGAGATGGACCGTAATCGCAACAACGTCGTGTTGTCGCGTCGCGCGGTTCTAGAGTCAGAGCGTCGTGAACAGCGTGAAGCGATTCTTGGTCGCCTTGAGAAGGGCGTCAAAGTCGAGGGTAAGATATCCTCGATCGTTGCATTCGGTGCGTTCGTCGACCTTGACGGTATTGACGGACTTATCCATATCTCAGAGCTATCTTGGGATCACGTCGAGCACCCATCACAGGTCGTCTCGGTCGGTGAAGAGGTCGAGGTTCTTGTCCTCGACGTTGACGAAGAGCGCCAGAGGGTCTCACTCGGTCTTCGCCAGACACGTCAGGATCCATGGAAGGAAGCGGTTACCCACTTCAGTCCTGGTGACAAAGTCGACGGAACGGTCGCTAAACTCGTTCCATTCGGTGCGTTCATCGATATCGGTCACGGTGTCGAGGGACTTATCCACATCTCTGAATTTGCAGAGGAGCACGTCGCTCAGCCAGAGGACATGCTAAAGAAGGGCGATCCGGTCACCGTTAAGGTCATCGACATCGATCCAGAACGCAGGCGTGTCAGCTTGAGCCTAAGGCAGGCCGCCGAGGGCTACGTCGAGAAGGAAGAGTCAGATGACGATTCCACCGATGAGCCTGAAGAGGCAGCAGCTCCAGAAGCAGCTGCTGAAGAGACTCCTGCAGAGGTAGAGGCTGAAGCGGAAGCTCCAGCCGAAGAGCCCGCTGCTGAACCAGAACCAGAACCGGAAGAAGCTCCTGATCTGATCTCCGGTGAGCTACCCGCAGAGGAAGAGAAGAAAGAGGAAGAGTCCAAAGAGGACTAAGAATCTGAGTTTCTAGCCGAAACATTTAAAAGCCCCGGAGTGTCTCTACACTTCGGGGCTTTTTTAGTGGTCCTTCAGAAGATCCTCTAGGTGCAGAACGGTGTGCAGCCGATGCCGTGCATCATCCGACACCTTTACGCCCTCAGCTTCTTCCTTGTAAAGCTCTATGGTCTTGTTGAATGTATTGAACACCGCATAGCAGTCAGTACAACTCTCAACATGCTGCTCTATTTTGCTGCACAGCTCCTCGGGTATGTCCCCATCGTAATAGTCGGATAGGTGGTCGGACACGTCTCCGCAGTTCATTCCCGCGATCAAATCATTCTTTTTGTTATTCACTGTCTTCCTGCCTTTCGGAAGGGCCTGCGATCTTGTCCTTTGATGGCCGGAAATATCCTGCCAAGTCCTCTCTTAGCTGTAGTCTAGCCCGGTGGAGTCTCGACTTGATGGCTGGAATGGTGATTCCAAGCACCTCGCCCGTCTCCGTCGCTGACAATCCTTCCACATCACGAAGAAGGAATACTGAGCGAAGAGACTCCGGTAGCCGGGCAATCGCCTCATCCATCTCTCTGATCGTTTCTCTGTGCATGAGAGAGGCAGTGGGATTGAGCGACCAGTCCTGCGTATTAGCGGGAAGTTCAGGTGCATCCTCGGTGTCTATCTCTTTTGTCCGCTCCTGCAAACGTCCACGCTTGCGGAGCAACATAAGAGCCTGGTTCGTAGCCACACGGAATAGCCATGTACCAAATGCCGAGTCTCCCTTGAACGAATCAAGCTTCCTCATGACAGTGATGAATGTCTCTTGCAGCACATCCTCAGCGTCCGGCTGGTTCTTTACCATCTTGATAGCCAAACGGTAGACACGATTCTCGTACCTAGTCACTATCGCTGCCATGGCATTTCGGTCACCTGACTTTGCGGACTCTATTAGTTCGGTATCACTTGGTTTTGCCATAGAATCGGTCATAGACCGATTATTCCGCTAATAGCGACCCATAACAACGTCGCCGTATTGTGATTTCAAAGGACATCTAATGCATTTGATGCATTGAAGGCAGAGAAGGTCTCAGGATACCAAGGGAAATACCAACGTATCCGTGCCAATCCCGGCCACCCTGGGGTCATGGGTCGCTATGATGATCGCTCTCCCGCGATCTCTTTGATCCGCTAGGATCCCAAGTATCTTTTGGGAGTTATGCTCATCCAAGTTACCGGTCGGTTCATCTGCTAGAAGCAGATCCGGTTCGTTTACCAGGGCCCGTGCTAGGGCCACCCGTTGCTGTTCGCCTCCGGAGAGTTCACTTGGTCGAGCGTCTTTCCTGTGTGATATTCCCAGCGAGTCCATAATTCTGTCTGCCGCATCGAGCGAGTTCTTACTTTTTCCCCCTGCGATCAGAAGGGGGGCCGCTACATTCATGCGGGCCGAGAAGGCTGGTATCAGATTGAAGGATTGATGGATCATTCCAATGTTGCGATTGCGAAAGTCAGCGGTAGCTGACTCCGTGAGGTCGGTAATATCATGCCCCCTATAGGCCAACATTCCTGACCAGGGTTTGATGAATCCCGCGAGGGAGTTCAGCAGGGTTGTTTTACCAGACCCAGAGGGTCCCCACAGTATTTTGATATCACCTGCGAAGGCTGAGAAATGCAATCCATCGATAATCGGATTCGCCCTTTGATTCCCATAACCGACCACCAGACTCTGACTTTCAATAATCATTTAGATCCTCCTATTCTGCCGAAAGCAGTCTTGCCATATCGGTCCGCGCGAGCTTCCGCCTCAGTCCAATAAGTGAAAGGACCACTGCGACGGCGAATCCACCCACTACAGCCCCGAGGACACCGTATTCTGTCTGCCGGGGAAGCCATATGCCCACCGATCCTAGGTATGACACTCCGAGGAAAGACCCAAGAGCTATTGGTACAACTGCAAGCAGTAGTTGCTCAGCCCCGAAGAAGCGCAGGATAGCGGCTCTGCTCATCCCCAAGGAAGATAGGATGGCCAACTGTCTCTGGCGCCGATCAAGCCGTACCGAGTGCTCTCGGACCAGGTAGATCATAAGAACCAGCAGACTTGCCCCGATCAATGCGTCTCGTATTCGCTTCGGCATACTTGACTCTACTTCCGCTAGGGCCGATTTCAGCTCTTGCTGTCGGGTCATTCCGGTAACGGTCTCACTCCATTGCCCTTGGCCGACCGTAGCAAGGTCAATGCTTGCCGCTGGCTCAGACTGAATATAGAGATCGCTAAAGATCGGCATCTCTTCACCGCCAATTTCGCTTCCGCCAAGCCTGGAAAGATCGGCTGGCAAGTAGAGCCCTGTTACCCCGGTCGTAGGAGCTATAAGGCCACTGAGCCTTACCTCATATTCTTGGTCGCCGCTTCCGGCTTCCCCGATCCCCTTCACCGTAAATGCATCACCGATCTCGATCCCAAGCCCTTTGGCTGTGTATACATCAGCAATTACTGGGAGGTCTGATGAGATATCGCCAGCCACCAGAGTGTCCGAGTTCACTGGGCCCATCTCGAGGGCGCCTTCACTTTGGGAGTCGTAGTAGGTGGTCTGAACGCGTGCCTCAGCTTGATCTACGACGACTTGAGCAGCGCTCGACAGTAGCCCAAGCGTCGCAGCACCAGCTGGTAGTTCCTCGGATAACTCCTTGATGAACTCACCTGTGATCGGTCCGTTCAGATGGATGTCATATTTAGAGAATTGATACCCTGCGGTCTCTTTGTAGACGATTCCAGGCCAGATCCCGACCATGATCGTGATGAATACCACCAACAGGGTCATTATCGTGACCTGCTTGATCGTTCCAAATATGTTTTTATTGTGATCGGAACCCAGGTAAGTGGCGAATAGCTTCATCGTGCTCTCCTTTTCAGCTCAAGGTTGGCTGACCCGGGCCGTCCGGCCCGGGTCAGCCTCCTAGTTCAGTTGTGCTTGGTCCACTTCTCTGCGTCTGGACCCCAGGAGACGCCCCAATCGAGGGTGCGGCTCTGTCCGTGCCAATGCCTTCTCCAGGTATTTTTAGTGACATTGCTATTTGGCTGGGCATCCATGATGTAGAACAGCGAAGACTTCTTGGTGGGAAGGATCCACTGGCTTCTTGATGCTTGACGCCACACCGGGAACGGGTCCTTCAGGCCCTCTGCGTGCCAGGTCCATTTGCCTGAGTCCCTCACTGCGTAGGACGCCAGTGTGTTCGGTCTCCGGAAGTGCTGTGTGGCGATCTCGGTAATGAAATTTGATGGATAGGGGTTCCAGTTGTAGGTCCACCCGAACGTGGATCTGGAATTCCCCTGTTTTTGGTCACCGGTGGTCACAGCTGACCACGGTACTGAGTCCTCAATGAAGATGCTGTTCGATATGTTTGATACCGCCATCGCGGGTGCCACCGATCCGAACATCGCTGCAACTGATATGGCGGTCAGCAGCAGCTTTTTCGTGCGTTTCATCTGTCTCTCCTTGTCTCTTGCCGTGAGGGGTGGAAGGGACTGGGTGACAAGAATGCAGAATGTACAAGCTGATTGGAATAGCATTTCCAACCTCTACTTTGTTTGCGGGCAATTGATTGCACCGATAGACAGTAAGGGCAACAATGACCTCATGCAGAAACTGTTCATCACTGGAGCCATAGCCTCTGGAAAGTCCACCGCAGCTCGAGTTCTTCGAGAGTTGGGGGCAATTGTCGTGGATGCAGACGGTATTGTTCATGAACTGATGAACTCGGGATCGTCGGTGGCCCACACAGTGGGGCAACACTTCGGTCCCTCTGTTATGTCTGCTGACGGATCGGTAGACCGGTCAGCGCTTGCCTCGATCGTGTTTAGGGATGAAAGCGCGCTTAGGGACCTCGAGAAGATAACCCACCCGGCAGTCGTCGATGAGATCAAAGCAAGGATGAATAGGGCCGAAGAGAATGGCGCTAAGCTGTTTGTCGCTGAGGTCCAATTGCTGGTACGCAGCGGACTTATCGATGACGATAGTCACGTGCTGGTGATAGAGGCCTCTGATTCGACCCGTCTTCAGCGCCTGCTGAGCAAGGGCCTCGATCGCGAGCAGGCTTCCAATCGTATGAGGATGGGCCCGCAGCCAGGTGATTTGAGGTCAATCGCGGATACAGTGATACCTAACGATCTTGATTTATCCGAGCTGACCAGCCGGTTGGAACACTTTCAGTCAGAACTTATCTGAACTTATTTTAGCTTAGCGCGTTTCTTTCTTGCCACCTTTCGGGATGCTGAATACTGCGGTTAGTACGGCCATGCCCAGAACCCCGATGGTGGTGCGTATCGGGGCAGGGAAGATAAGTACTGTATCAAGGGCCAGAGTCATAAGGTCATAGACTACGATCGAGATAGCCCCCCACAGCACACCTACAAGGGCCAGGTCGCGAGGGTTGTTGTCAGTGGTCATTGTGCAATATTTCCGTGTGAAAATCGCCACCAGTGCCACAGTAGAAGCGGGAAAAACCCACCAAAGAATGGAAAGGTGAACGAGTCCATCCGAACCGACTTCCGGGGAACTGATGAGCACTAGAATAAAGCCGACCAGATTCAGCAGTAGTCCCAGGAACATCCCGTACTTGGCGGCCAATCTCAGTTCCGTCATTTGACTCCTCCTCTTTTGCTCAGAATTTACCACGAGAACTCTGACTCGCTGAATATATTACTCGACTCCAATATGGGTATCGACAAAAAGCTTGAGACTGAGCTGGGAATTTTCTGGGATTAGGATGAGTTCCCTTCGGTATGCTGTGTATGAGATCAAGTTTCAGGGTAACCATGCTCCGTACACTCAATACAGTAAGGGACTTCTGTGCTCTTGAACCGAAGGGGAAAAATCTACGTTGCGGCGGCGATACTGGCCGCTGCTGGGATCTATGTGGTGGCCACCGATGCTCCCACCCGGTTGGCATACCCGCTCAAGCACAGAGCAGCTATCGAAACCGCAGCTACCGATTACCATCTACCTCCGTCCGTGGTTGCTGCAGTCGTGTTCGAAGAGAGCCGATTCGATCCGAAAGCTGAGTCAACTAGTGGAGCTATCGGGCTCATGCAGTTGATACCTGAGACCGCAGATTGGGTTGCGCAAGAAAGTGGGGTGTCCTTTGAGACGCTGAAAGATCCAGAGGTCAACGTGATGCTCGGCACCTGGTACTTGGATTACCTTCTAAGAAAATACGGGGACATCCGCTTAGCCCTAGCCGCATACAACTGGGGAGAGACGAATGTAGACGGATGGATCGATCGTGAGGATCCCCTTGTGGGTGCAGAGGTAGTCAGCTCCATTCCGATACAAGAGACTCGAGAGTACGTCCAGCGAGTGCTCAAGACCCGCTCGACCTACATAGACCTTTACGGCCTACAATAGGGACCATGGATACATATAGATCGGACATACCCTTCGAGATCAAAGCACCCTTCTTGCCGATGGGTGATCAACCAGCGGCGATCGAGGCACTGGTTGAAGGGCTTGAGGGTGGGCTCCGCTATCAGACACTTCTGGGGGTCACCGGCTCCGGTAAGACGTTCACTATGGCCCAGGTCATCGCTAGGACAGGTAGGCCAGCGTTAGTTCTTGCTCCGAACAAGACTCTTGCGGCCCAACTCGCTGGTGAGCTACGCGAGTTCTTCCCGAACAATCGGGTCGAGTACTTCGTTTCGTACTACGACTACTACCAGCCGGAGGCCTATGTGCCCTCCAGTGATACATACATTGAGAAGGACGCGAACATCAATGAAGAGATCGACCGATTAAGGCACTCCGCCACCAGTTCACTGCTGTCTAGGCGAGACGTCATCATCGTGGCTTCGGTTTCATGCATCTATGGACTGGGTTCCCCTCGTGAGTACCTAGATCAGATGATTCCTCTGTCAGCCGGAGAGGAATACGATATGCGAGAAGTCATGCGCAGGCTGGTTGATATCCAATACGATCGGAACGACTACACGCTTGAGCGTGGCAAATTCCGCCTCCGGGGGGACACGTTGGAAATCCATCCAGCCTACGAAGAGTCAGCGCTTAGACTGGATTTTTTTGGGGACGAGCTCGAGAAGATCATGCGCATCGATCCCTTGACCGGTGAGATCCTCGAAACACCCAAAGACACTGTGATCTACCCGGCAAAACATTTCCTAGCAGATCAAGACAAGCTGGACACGGCAGTCAGCGCCATCCGTGTTGAGCTGGAAGAGAGACTCGCTGAGCTTGAGAAGATGGACAAGCTGGTTGAGGCCCAAAGACTGAAGATGAGGACCGAGTACGACATCGAGATGCTCGAGGAGCTGGGCTTCTGCAACGGCATAGAGAACTACAGTCGTTTCCTTGATGGCCGATCGCCTGGAGAGACTCCTTACACTTTGCTGGATTACTTCCCAGAGGATTTCATCGCTATTCTCGATGAGTCACATATTGGTGTTCCTCAGGTCAATGGAATGTTCGGCGGGGACCAGTCAAGGAAGAGGAACTTGGTCGAGTACGGATTTCGACTACCGTCCGCTCTCGACAACCGGCCCCTTCGATTCGATGAATTCCTGGAAAAGACAGGCCAGATGGTATTCGTGTCTGCCACGCCCGGAGCATACGAGAACGAGCACAGCGACCGGACGGTCGAGCAGCTAATCAGGCCAACGGGTGTCGTGGACCCAGAGATATCTGTCCGGCCCATTGAGAATCAGATAGATGATCTGATCAAAGAGATTCGCGATCGGGCAGACAAGGATGAGCGGGTTCTGGTCACAACCCTCACTAAGAAGATGTCGGAGGATCTCGCCGAGTATCTAGGGGAGGTGGGGATCAAGGTTAGGTACCTGCACTCTGACGTCCAGACCACGGAGCGTATAGAGTTACTTACCGACCTGAGAGCTGGTGTCTATGACTGCCTGGTCGGCATCAATCTTTTACGAGAAGGATTGGATCTTCCTGAAGTGTCCTTGGTGGCGATCCTGGATGCGGACAAGGCGGGATTCCTGCGTGATGAGCGCTCCCTTGTTCAAACCATCGGTCGCGCCGCTCGCAACATCGAGGGCAAGGTCATAATGTACGCCGACCGAATGACTGACTCGATGACCAGGGCGATCGAAGAGACCGATCGTCGTCGTGCCATCCAGGTCGAATACAACGAGATCAATAACATTAAGCCTGCCTCCATTCAAAAGGCGGTCAAAGATATTTTGCAGGTAGCAAGGTCTGAGAAGACAGCGAACAAAGCGGAACAGGCTCAGCGAAAAGCGGATGAAATGGCCGAGATGGATCTCAAGGCACTTCAGGCCACGGTGCAGGAGCTTGAAGGAGAGATGTTCCGGGCCGCTGCGGAATTAGATTTCGAGTACGCGGCGAAATTGCGTGACCAAATAGAGCCACTTAAGACGGAACTTGAGACAAGAAGAAAGGGCCGCCGGGGCCTTCATGCCGTGTGAACGGCATGAGCCCAGGCTACGTTATCCCTCTAGTCCGAGAGCTTTCTCGAAGTTAGCGCGGCTCTGAGCCCCGACAACTCGCTTGGTCATCTGACCAGCCTCGAACAACCCAACAGTGGGAATGCTCATTACGTTGAACTGGCTCGCAAGGCTCTGATTCTCATCAACGTTCACCTTAACGACCTTTACCGACTCAGCGTGCTTGTCAGCTAGCTCTTCCATAACGGGAGCCACCATCCGACATGGTCCACACCACGGCGCCCAAAAATCAACGATCACTGGACCGTCGTTGCCCATGACCTCAGAATCCCAATTTGTCTCGTTCACTTCGTTAACATTTCCAGCCAAAGTGAGCTCCTTTCCTTCTTAATTCGTGTACCCCTTGCTAAGGGCCGGTCAAACTTATGATGCTTGAACCTGACCAATAGTTGCACCCAACATGAAGTATCCTATCCACACATGGCTGATACTATAATCGTCCGCGGAGCGCGGGAACACAACCTGAAAAATGTCTCCATAGAGCTTCCACGCGATCAACTCATCGTTATGACCGGTCTGTCTGGTTCCGGGAAGTCCTCTTTGGCCTTCGATACCATCTATGCTGAGGGGCAAAGGCGGTACGTCGAAAGTCTCTCCGCGTATGCCAGGCAGTTCCTCGGAGAGATGAGCAAACCGGATGTCGATCACATCGATGGTCTGTCCCCGGCCATTTCAATTGATCAGAAGACGACCTCGAGAAATCCTCGCTCCACGGTAGGTACTCAGACTGAGATATACGACTACCTGCGCGTACTGTTTGCGCGCGTGGGGATCCCGCATTGCTCAAAGTGTGGAGAGCCCGTGACAAGGCAGTCCTCCCAGCAGATTATCGAGCAGGCGATGAAGATCGAGGACGGTGCCAAGTTCCTGATTCTCTCTCCGCTAGTTCGCGGGCGCAAAGGGGAGTTCAAGCAGTTGCTCGAGGGATCCAAAAGGGATGGTTACTCTCGGGTCCGAATCGATGGTGAGATCAGGTCTCTGGATGAAGAAATCGAGCTTGATAAAAAGTACAAACACACCATCGAAGTGGTCGTGGACCGCCTAGTGATGAAGGAAGGCCTCGACCGCAGAGTGGCCGATTCGGTTGAGACCGCTCTAACACTTTCCGGTGGAACCGTGATGCTCGAGGTGCAAGCTGACGGTGATTCCGATGTGGAGCCCGAGACCCTAACCTTCTCTGAGCAGTTCGCCTGCGCAAATTGTGGTCATTCCTTCCCCGAGCTCGAGCCACGGATATTCTCATTCAATACCCCGTATGGTGCTTGCGAGAAATGTACCGGCTTGGGCACTCGTATGGAGGTCGACCAGGACCGGGTCGTCCCAGACAAGCAGCTATCCCTGGAAGAGGGCTGCGTTGAACCGTGGGGCCAAGGGGCCTTCTCGGGGTACTACCTCTCGATGCTCAATCGGTTGGGCGAGCATTATCACTTTTCGATCTCTAGTCCATGGGAAGAGCTCCCCAAAGAGGTCCAGAATGTGATCCTGTACGGCTCTGAAGGGGAGCGCGTACTGCGCAAACGTAGGGGCAAGGCCCGGGTCGCCTTTGAGGGAGTCATCCCAAGTCTACTTAGAAGGCACAAAGAGACCGAGTCTGATCGAGCTCGGGATGTGTACGAGGAGTATATGACCCAGCAGCCGTGCCCTGAATGTCATGGTGCACGGCTTCGTCCCGAAACCCTGGGTGTCACCATCGGCGGAAAGAACATTGCCGAGTTCACCCATATGACCGCCGGTGACGCACTGGACTATCTCGACGGTCTGACGCTCAGCGAAAAGGAGCTGAACATCGCTCGGAGAGTGATAAAAGAGGTCGCTGAGCGACTCCGATTCATGGTGGATGTGGGTCTGGACTACCTGACCCTCGATCGTGGATCGGCCACTCTCTCGGGTGGCGAATCCCAGAGGATTCGCCTAGCCACTCAGATTGGTTCCAGTCTGGTCGGGGTCGTCTACATTCTGGATGAGCCGAGTATTGGATTGCACGCTAGAGACAACGCTCAGCTTATTGTCACTCTCGAGCGTTTGAAGAATCTGGGAAACACCTTGATCGTGGTCGAACATGACGAAGACACCATGAAGTCCGCTGACTACGTGGTCGACATCGGTCCCGGGGCTGGTGAACATGGGGGCGAGATTGTGGCTCAAGGCAGTTACGAGGACATTCTTAAAGAGCCTCGGTCTATTACCGGACAATTCCTATCAGGAAAGCGAAAGATAGCCATACCCAAGGAACGTCGGCGCCCTGAACGCGGTCACATATCCATCAAGGGCGCCGCCCAGCATAACCTTAAGAACCTGGACATAGATATTCCCATCGGCTTGTTCACCTGTGTTACCGGAGTGTCTGGCTCGGGCAAGTCCACTCTTATTAGAGACATTCTCTATCCCTCCCTCGCCCGCAGGTTCACCCGGACCAAAGCATCACCCGGGAAGCATAAAGAGGTGACCGGATGGGAGGCTATCGATAAAGTGATCGATATCAATCAGTCACCGATCGGTCGAACCCCCCGCAGCAATCCGGCCACCTATACCGGTGTGTTCGACGACATTCGCAAGGTGTTCTCGCAGACTCAGGAATCCCGGATGCGCGGGTATCAGCCTGGTCGCTTCAGCTTCAACGTCAGAGGCGGCCGCTGTGAGGCATGCAGGGGAGACGGAACCATCAAGATCGAGATGCACTTTTTGCCCGACGTCTACGTGCCGTGCGAGGTCTGCAAAAGTGCCAGATACAACGCCGAGACTCTTGAGGTCAAATACAAGGGCAAGAACATCGCTGAGGTTCTGAACCTCAGTGTTGAGGAGGCAGCCGAGTTCTTCACCGCGATTCCTAAGATCAGTCGCCGAATGGAAACGCTCAAAGACGTTGGCCTTGGATATATTAGACTCGGACAACCAGCCACCACGCTGTCAGGTGGAGAGGCCCAGCGGGTGAAGCTGTCCACCGAACTTTCAAAGCGTGCTACCGGCAGAACGTTGTACATGCTGGATGAGCCAACTACGGGTCTTCACTTTGCTGACATTGAAAAGCTGCTGCATGTCCTTCAGAGATTGGTCGATGGTGGAAACTCCGTCCTAGTCATCGAACATAACCTGGATGTGATCAAGACTGCTGACTGGTTGATCGACCTCGGTCCCGAGGGAGGTGCCGGCGGCGGTAGACTCGTAGCTGCCGGGACGCCAGAGGACATTGTTAAAGTTAAGAAGAGCTACACCGGCAAATTCCTCAAACCGATCCTGGCTAAGAAGTAGAGGACCCCGGGGAGGACATGCAAAAAGGGAAGACATCCGTCTGGTCAGGGTTAGGATGGGCAGCATTTATTCTGGCCGTTCCATCAACCGCCTTGCTCTTGGCAGCCATTCCTTTCAAGCCTGTCCCCAATATGTTTTGGATCATGCTCATCGTCCTGGCGGTGAGTTTTTCCGCCAATTTGATGGGAGCGGTCGCCGTAGTCCTACAGCGACGTCACTACCACTCTGCCGGGAAGTCGGGTGTCTTCAGGTGGGTTCCACTGACCGGGATGTTGGTGGCAGGCGTGGTGGCGATCCTATCTTTTGTCCTGTTGTTCATCGTTACCATTGAGCTTCTATCCGCAGATGTGGAAGAGCGTATAGCTTGGCAGCAAAGTCAGTTTGGATTTGAACCACTGATAGCCAAAGATAATCCTCTCGGAATCGATCCTACATACTCTACAGCTGTGAGAGTAGGAAACGTCGACGTATTTCAGGTCAGCTACTCGGGATCCTCCTTAGATCAGTCGATCACAGTCTCTCAGGCTCAGGAATTGATGAGGGTGCCAGGAAGTATCCTCGAGCAGGTCACAATCGACGACATAGAGATGGTCATCTCTGAGGAGTGGGATGTTACCTATTTGTCGGCGAAGGTAGACGAGCTATATGTGAGGATCGAGTCCTGGGAATCTGGACGAACCGAACTGATCGAAATGGTGTTGTCGCTAGAGCCTTGGGCAGACCCGAACAACCAAAAGTTGTTGGGAGAAAGACTCATCGATGCAGTGGGCACAGCGTTTGAGTTACCAGAATGGATCGAGGGCGCAGGAGACGCCATTGGTTTCATATTCTTTCCTGGGGTCATGGGACCTATCGATTATTTTCCCCCACCGATGCAGGGCTTTGAAGAGATGGACGAGTTTGCTGGTGAGCCCTCTGGTAATGGGGCTCCTACCATTTCAAGGCCATCTTATCTACCTGAGGGAATCCTATGGGTAGGAGATCAGGCCCCCCAGGACATGGGTGATCCGACGCCGGCAAAGATACTAGAGGTCATGCCCGATTACGCCGAAGGGGCTGTGGACTCGAAATACGGGAATCTCTGTGATGAGAACGCTCATTTTGTGATCGTTCGTAGCTGGTTGTTCGGACGTCCTACAGATAGACCGAAAGGTCCGGTCGGTATCCGAAATGTAAAGATCGGAGAGAACGCTGCCTTTCTATTTCAGGATCGCGGGGTTGATCGTTTGGATGTTGAAAAGTTCAGTGGCCCGGTCACTCTCTGGTCAGATTTGCCCGAGGATGAACTGGTCAAAGTCGCTGAGTCATTGGAATCCACGGGTCCCTGGGGCCCGGGATTTGAAAGTGAACCTCTTGAGAGTAGCTCGAGCGACTGTAGCTGATCCTTCCAC
>JAUVYG010000016.1 GCA_030603185.1 Actinomycetota bacterium
TTTCGGACAGGCATTCCTATTCAGCTTTGGAGCCGGTCTTGGCTGGGCGATTGCCATCATCATCTTTGCCGGCATTAGAGAGCGCCAAGAGTTAGCCGAGGTGCCAAAGGCGCTAGCAGGTTATGCAAATGCTTTCATCACTGCAGGTCTTCTATCCATCGCCTTTTTCGTATTCTCCGGCTTTCCGACAGGGAGTGCCTGATGGTGGGAGTCGACACAGTAGTCTTTTCGGGATTAGTTCTTGGAGCGCTCGGTCTGATATTCGGCCTAGTTTTGTCCCTTGCGTCCATAAAGTTCTATGTGAAAGTGGACCCTCGGGTGGCGGAGGTAGAGGCTGCATTGCCAGGCTTGAACTGCGCGGTATGCGGAGTCCCAGGGTGCGCACAGTTCGCCGAAGGTGTCATTGAAGGCAGCCAGCCGGTGGACGGATGTTTGCTTGGCGGCGCCGCAACAGCCGATGAGGTGGGTCGCATCATGGGAGTAGAAGTAGCCAAAGGCGATGACCCCGGTCAGGCCTACATGGTCTGTGGCGGAGGTAGGGGGCGGGCCAAGCAGAAGTATGAGTATATCGGCGCCCGAAACTGCCACATGGCAGCCGCACTTGGCGGCGGCCCGTCTGCATGTACATACGGTTGCATCGGATTCGGGGACTGCGTCGAGTCTTGTCCAATCGGCATTATTTCGATGGGTGATGACGCTCTGCCGATCATCGACTCCGCTGAATGTACCGGCTGTAGGGAGTGCGTGCGCACCTGCCCTAAGCAGGTGATCGCTCTCTTGCCTACCGGTGAAGAACCGGTGATCGCCTGCAAGTCATATGACAAAGGCAAGGCCGTAAAAGAAGTATGTTCAGTGGGCTGTATCTCTTGCCGTTTGTGTGTGAAGGCTTGCCCCGAAGAGGCAATATCGATGGATGAGACAGGCGCACTCGCCATCATCGACTATGACAAGTGCACCAACTGTCGCGAATGTATCGCAGTCTGCCCGACCGGCACGATTCTGCCCAGAGACACATTGCATGCCGTGCGAAAGGCTAGCGAATCGGCATGAGTAGGCGATACTCCTTCGCCGACGTCGTAGTAGTCATTTCTTTGCTTGCGATTGGGATCTACTCGCCCTTCTTGCTTCCAAAGGCCACCGACGCGACTTCTCTGGTCGTCAGGACTCCTGATGGAGCCCAGAGCCTTTCCATGCTTCGAGATCAGGTGGTAGAGGTAGAAGGCAAGTCCGGTCTTACAGTGATCGAGGTCGAGTCAGGTAAGGCCCGGATACTCAGGTCGTCCTGCCCCAACAATCATCGACACGAGATCGAAGGGTGGATATCACAGGCAGGCGCCGCGCTGGCCTGCGTTCCCAACCAGATAGTGCTCGACCTGTCGGGTGATGGATTCGATTCGGTGATGAGGTAGCTATGAATACTGAACGCATGCCCAAACATTATCGGATGGTGGTTCTTTCCATGCTACTGGCCTTGGGAGTCGTCCTTGGGATGATCGAGGCCGTATATGTGCCGCCTCTTCCGATTCCTGGGGCAAAAGTCGGCTTGGCCAATTTGGTCAGCCTCATATTGATCATCTACTTCCCGTTCAAGGAAGCGCTGGCCAACATAGTCCTCCGCGTCACATTGGTGTCCCTTTTGACCGGGACATTTCTTAGCACAGTATTCCTCTTCAGCCTGGTGGGGGGAGTGACTGCATTTGTAGTCATGTTCCTTGTGTTCAAGCTTCTTAATGGTCCTCTCACCATGATCGGGGTCTCAGCCATAGGAGCCGTGTCTCACAACCTAGCTCAGCTACTGGTTGCTATCTGGTTGCTTGGAAGCTGGGGTTTCATCTTCCATCTTCCGTTCTTGGTGATCACTGGGGTAGCGACCGGAGTCTTTATCGGATACGTGGCAAACAATCTTAGAGCTCGGAAGGATATCGTCCCACTGTTGGAGGGGGCGCGATGAAGGTCATTCTCGCTTCGGCGTCACCGCGCCGTTCTGATTATCTGAAGGGCCTCGGACTTGATCCGACCATCATGCCATCCAATGTGGACGAGAATTCATCTGAGACTGATCCGGTCAAGTTGGCAATCGAGATTGCTATTCGAAAGGCAGAAGCCATCAGGGATGAGTGCGCATCCACGGGAGTCGCCGGGGACGTCATAGTCGCCGCCGACACCAATGTCGTTATCGATGACCAGATTTTGGGTAAGCCACGTGATCCCGCTGATGCTATCTCGATGTTGAACCGATTATCCGGCCGAAGCCACAGGGTCGTCACAGGTGTCTGTGTCATCAGGATGTCAGACGGAAAGCTCATCAGTGCAGCCGAACAGACTCGGGTGGATTTCACCGATATCCCGGCCGAGGCCATTGAAGCGTACGTGAACACGGGTGAGCCGATGGATAAGGCCGGAGCCTACGGGATTCAAGGCAAGGCTGCGGTATTTATCAGCTCTATCGAAGGCTGTTTTTTTAATGTGGCCGGGATTCCATTGTCTATGTTGCGGGGAATGCTCGAAGAGCTGGGCTTCTCTGTCTGGAAGGTATGGTAATATTTATCATCGACTCGACCGTAATTGACACGGGACTGAAGGGGCCAGGACCTGTGCGTAATCGCGCATGACCATCGCCTGTTTTGATTCCGTTTGCTTTGAAAGGAGAATCACAGAACTGTGATTCTGGATTTTCTGGGTTCCTGGTTAGGCCGTGATATGGCAGTTGACCTTGGGACAGCTAATACGCTTGTGCATGTAAAAGGCCGTGGGATCGTCCTGTCTGAACCATCAGTTGTGGCTGTTGAGAAGAACAGTGGATCGGTCCTTGCCGTAGGTTCTGACGCCAAGAGAATGCTTGGTCGTACACCAGGTAATATCGTTGCGATCCGTCCTCTCAAAGACGGAGTCATCGCGGACTTCGACGTCACTGAGTCAATGCTTCGCTACTTCATCCGCAAGGTCCATGACCGGCGCTACGTCGTGAAGCCCAGGATCGTGGTCTGTGTGCCCTCAGGTATTACCGAGGTTGAGCGTCGGGCTGTTTTTGAAGCATCCCTGCAGGCCGGCGCACGTGCAGCCTACCTGATCGAGGAGCCGATGGCAGCCGCCATAGGCTCCGGACTTCCCATCCAAGAAGCTACCGGAAACCTCATAGTCGACATTGGCGGAGGTACGACCGAGGTCGCGGTCATCTCCCTCGGAGGCATAGTCGCCTCCCAGTCCATCCGCATCGGTGGAGATGAACTGGACGAGTCGATTATTGGATACGTCAAGCGTGAGTACAACGTGATCATCGGCGAGCGTACGGCTGAAGAGATCAAGATGGAGATCGGCTCCGCATATCCTCTGGAACAGGAAGAGGACGTTGAAGTAAGGGGACGAGATCTTCTTACCGGGCTTCCCAAGACAGTGATTCTCTCGTCCGAAGAGATCCGCAACGCGATACAAGAGCCTTTAAACGATATAGTAGATGCTATTAAGGCAACGCTGGAAAAGACCCCGCCCGAGCTAGCCAGTGACATAATGGACCGAGGAATAATGCTTGCCGGTGGCGGTGCTTTGCTTCGCCGCATAGACGAGCGCCTTAGACAAGAGACAGGGATGCCGATCCATATCGCCGAGGATCCGCTATCCTGCGTTGCCTTAGGTTCAGGCCAAGCCCTGGAAGAGATCCAGGTACTTAGAAAGATACTAGTCGGCAGAAACTAGCCGCCAAGGAGCCGCCTAGGTGGACTCAGACTCCACGCGAAGGAATCGCATAATCTTCGCCCTACTCATCATCGCTGGATTCATAGTTCTCACACTCGCGTTGCGGGACTCGGACTTTGGACCGGTGCGCTTTGCGCGTGGGGTTGTGACTGCCGTTGTGTCCCCGGTGCAGGGGGCTGTGGTATTCGTCACCTCTCCGATAGGGAATACCTTCTCTAACATCAGAGACTTTTCGTCCCTGCGACGCACTAACGATGAACTCTCTGAGCGTGTTGATCAGCTTGAGCAGGAGAACACCCGATTGGGCCAGCTCGAGGACGAAAACGAGCGACTCAGGGAGTTGCTGGGCCAAAAAGAGCGTACTACCTTCGCTACAGTCCCGGGCCACATCATCTCCTACGGAGGACCTTGGGGTTCTACCGTCGTGGTGGATAAGGGCAGCGATGACGGGATCGAGCGACACATGCCTGTACTTTCCATCGGCGGTGTTGCTGGCCAGGTCGTGGACACAGCGTCTCAGACGGCCACTATTCGTTTGATCAGTGATCCCAGGAGTGGAGTGGGTGTTGAGGTCGAGCGCACCAAAGAGAGGGGCGTTCTCGAGGGTGAGGTCGGTGGGGGGACCAAACTTCGTTTTCTGCCCCATACGTCTGGTGTGCGCGCAGGCGACATCATAATCACTTCAGGGATCGGCGGCGTATACCCCCGTGGACTTGAGGTCGGCACGGTATCTGAGATATCGCAACAGTCCGCATTGCTCGAAGCCGGTGTGAAGGTCGATCCATTCGTCATCCTCGATCGGGTGGCCGACGTGCTGGTCGTCCTGGGGGATAAATGAGAAGGTTCGGAGGGCTGATCGGAGTCATTCTTTTGATATCGGTGGCCATCGCTGCTGAGTCTACGATCCTATCGATGGGCCGAGGCACACCCGACCTGGTACTGGCGGTCGTCCTTGGATTCGCGCTTACCCGTGGATCACTGACAGGTGCAATCATCGGATTCACGGGCGGAATAATGCAGGACCTTTACGTTGATGGTGTGATCGGTCTAGCGGCGATCCTCAAAACTATCGCCGGCTTCAGTGTCGGATTGATCGGTGACCATGTTAGGGCAGAAAAGTGGCAACTCGCCTTCATATCCTCTTTCGGCGTAGCAATCTCCTACCAACTGGTCTACGGTGCGTCCCTATTCATCTTCGGTCTTTCGGTCTCGAGTGAACTTTTCTTTTCGGGAATGGTCTGGCAACCAGCTCTACTAACAGCTCTATTCGCAATGCCCGTGTTTCTATTGCTGAGAAGACGGTCTGGGGCCCAGATGAACAGTGTGATGAGATGAACAAATTTATGGATGGCAAGCGCCGGCATGCAAATCCAGTTGTATCAACCGGACTGGACGATATCGATCAATCCAGGATCCGAATCTATTTCTTCATCATTCTTATAATCGTCACCGTCATGCTAGTGCGGCTCTGGACTATGCAGGTGATCGCCTCTGACAGCTTTGAGCAGCGCTCCGAGACTCAAAGGCTCAGAGAGCTTCCGCTTCAGGCCACCAGAGGTCTCATTCTGGATCGATCAGGAGAGATCATGGTCGACAACCGACTGAGTATGGTCGTCTCTGTCGACCAGGACGCGCCGATCACTCCAGAGAATATTATGAAGTGGTCAGAAGTGGTCGGTGCCTCAACGGGAGACATTGAGAAATCAATCGAGTACTCGACCCTGCATAACGCTGTTGGTCGACGGGTTCTGGCACTTGACGTTGATGAGGCCGCCGTGGCCCGCATAAGTGAACGATCCAGCGAGTACCCAGAACTCAACGTCTCTATGGAGGCCGTCCGAGACTACCCGCGAGGTCAGGTCGGATCGCACCTTCTTGGCTATACGGGCGAGATCACCGAAGAGCAGCTTGCTCGCGAGAAGTACGAGTCGTATCTGGCAGGCGACATCGTCGGCAAGGGTGGGATAGAGCTGATGTACGAGGGCGTCCTTTCTGGAATAAGGGGGACGGACGTTCTTGAAGTCGACGCCTCAGGTAATCCGACTCGCAGGGTCGACCGAATACCCCCCGCGCCCGGGCACAGTGTGAAGCTGGCTCTTGATTCAAGTATTCAGCAGGCTGCCGAGATAGCCCTCGAAGAAGCGACTGCACTAGCGCGCGCCAACGGCATGAAAGACGCCAAAGAAGGTGCGGCTGTCGTGATGGACGTTCGGACCGGGGGAATCGTTGCCCTGGCAAGTTATCCCACTTACGACCCCTCGGTATTTATCGACGGGATCAGCTTCGCTGAGTGGGACGAACTCAACCACAAGGACAGCGGATATCCGCTACTCAATAGAGCGGTGATGAGCTCATACGCACCGGCTTCGACCTTTAAGCCCTTCGTCGCATACTCTGCATTGTCCAATGGCCTTATAACCCAGAACCACACCGTGAACTGCAAGGGTAAGTGGCAGGGTTCAACGAAATGGCAAAAGATATTTAGGGATTGGAAGCCCTCGGGGCACGGGACCGTTGGAATGACTGAAGGTATCGCCCAGTCATGTGATGTCTTTTTTTATGACGTGGGCTACAAGCTGTACAACGATAAGGGCGAACCCCTTCAAGACTATGTTAGAAACTTTGGATTCGGTGTGACGAGTGATGTGGATCTTCCGTTCGAGGCGAATGGTCGGATTCCGACTGCAGCCTGGAAGGCAGCTTTTAATAAGGACCTCCCAGAGCTTCAGGAATGGTTACCTGGTGACAGCATCAACATTTCAATCGGGCAAGGCGACCTTTTGGTCAGCCCATTGCAGTTGGCTATTGCGTACTCGGCCATCGCCAACGGGGGAACGCTGTACAAGCCGCATGCTGCGCAAGAAGTACTGGGCGCGGATGGACGCGTGATTCGACGAATCGAGCCGGAAGTCGTTCGCGAGATAAGCGAGGTCGAGAAGTTCAGCCTGGTCAAGCGGGGGCTCGAGCGAGTGATCACTGATGGTACAGGCGAGGGTGCATTCAAGGGATTCAACGGAGATGTCGCCGGCAAGACGGGGACGGCTGAGGTCCGAGGCAAGGACGACTTTGCTTGGTTCGCATCTTATGGGCCAGTGGATGATCCGCGATACGCAGTCGTAGTCATGGTCGAGCAAGGTGGGCACGGCGGTTCTATCGCAGCGCCGGCAGCTCGAAAGATATGGGGCGCGCTGTACGGAGTCGAGAGTGTAGACACAAGGCTGGTTCGGGCATCGGACTCATCGAGGTGATCCATGCTTGAATCTGTATCCCGCAGGATCGACCTGCCGCTGCTTCTAGCAGTGTTCGCGTTGGTTGTAATCGGGCTTGTGTTCATCTACTCGGCGACCCATCTGGATGTTGCTGACCCCTTTGCCCAGCTCAAGCGTCAGCTGGTCATGGTAGTAGTCGGCCTGGTAGGGATGGTCGTCTTCGCCCTTATTGACTACCGCCAGCTCCAGGGATTCGCTCATCTGATATATGGGCTTGCCATCGTGATGTTGCTCTCGGTGATGGTCTTTGGTGACGAGAGACTCGGCGCGCAGAGGTGGATCGATATCGGACCCATCGCTATACAGCCCTCTGAGTTTGCCAAGATCATGATCGCGGTAGCCCTAGCGGCCTTTGTGGCAGATAAGTTCAGGGATCTCTCAAAGCCTAAGGATCTTCTATTGACGCTGTTCTATGTTGCGGTACCGGCATTCCTGATTTTTATACAACCTGATCTGGGCACGTCACTCGTGATAGCGGCTGCGACCTTCGGTGTACTGCTGCTGGGTGGGATCAGGTTGAAGCATTTTCTGGTGATAGCAGCCGGTGTGATGATGGTGGCCTTCGTCGCGATAAAGTTTCATCTTCTCAAAACCTACCAGCTGACTCGACTTATGGTCTTTTTGAACCCCGAGTCCGACCCGACAGGGGTAGGTTACAACCTGGCCCAGTCACAGATCGCTGTGGGGTCAGGAGGGTTCTTCGGCAAAGGGCTCCTTAACGGCACTCAGAGCACTTTGAACTTCCTGCCCCACCACGACACGGACTTCATATTCGCCGTAATCGGCGAAGAGTGGGGCTTTGTCGGGGGGCTGCTGGTTCTGGCTCTGTTCGCTTTCATGATGTTTCGAGTGGTGCAAATATGCATCAATTCGAGGGATATGTTCGGGTCACTCCTGGCTGCGGCCATTGGTTCGATGTTGTTTTTCCAGATGACGGTTAACATTGGAATGGGCATAGGTATCATGCCTATCACGGGATTGCCGCTACCCTTTATCAGTTTCGGAGGAAGTTCAATGATCGCGTCACTTGTCAGTATCGGAATACTTACCAGCATATATATGCGCAGGGTCGTCTGATGGGCATTATTCCTGTGAAAGTGCCAAGTATCATCAAGGCCGCTCTGGGTGTTCGCAAGAAGTCCGGGCGCGAGCCTCGAGTAATGATCGCCGGATCAAATCTCGCTCTGACCGGAAGAGTGGATGAACTTCTGGCGCCAGCCGGGGCCCATAGCCGGGTACTACTTCATGAGGTGAAGGTTCAAAATGCTAGATCGGCCATCAAGGCATTCGATCCGGATGTGGTAGTCGTGGTCGCAGGGCAAAGTGATTTGACTGGCGAGGGGGCGAATGAGGCCCTAAGTGAATTCATTCATGAGCTCGGTAGAGCACGAAAAGCCTGGGTGCCCACTGTCGTTAATGGTGGAGGCGTAGTGACTGGTGCCTTGATTGACTACATGGCCGGTGCCGCCAGGATGACCGTGTCTAGGGTCGTTCATTTGCCGCTGGACCGCCCAGACGACGAGAGTGTAGCGATACTGGCCGACCAGATACTTGACGCGGCTCCGGATGACCTAGCCGTCTCTCTGGGGGCTTCATTTCTTGCCCTTAGACCGTGTGTTTCAAGGCGAGTGATCAGTCGTGTGGCCGCTCAGAACGGTGTGATGGCTACATTTGGACTAGCGCCCGGAGCCGACATTGCAGTTCTCAGCGCCAACCAGATCCGGATGGTGCTAGAGATCGCCGCCATTCATGGCGAGACGATAGACGCCAACAGAGCCAAAGAGGTTATCGCCACAATTGCCGGAGGATTCATTCTTCGTACCGCTGCCCGCACGCTACTTGGATTAATTCCGGTGGCCGGCTGGATCATCAAGGGCGGGGTATCAGCAGCCGGCACCTACGCTCTTGGGCGTGCTGCGGTCGAGTATTACTCGAATCCGCAGTTCATCGTTCAGGTGGAAGCTGCCCTCCGGGAGACTTCGGGTCAGGTCTTCCGGGCAGCCGGCAGAGCAATTGAGTAACAGAGATTACTGGTCCGAACTCGAACCGCTTCTAGCTCAAGTCGAAAAGCCCAGTAGGTATATCGGGGGAGAGTACGGCTCGATCCATAAAGACAAGGTTGAGGTTCGCATTTGCCTATCCTATCCGGATCTCTATGAGCTCGGGGCATCGAATCTTGGACTCGCTATCCTGTACGGCAGGCTTAATGAGCTCGATTACGTTGCTGCTGAGAGGGTGTACGCACCCGAGCGCGATCTAGAGGTGCTGCTGCGGGAAAAAGAGATACCGCTTCTGACACTTGAGTCCCGAGCTCCTGTGAACACCATGGACCTTTTGGGTTTCACTCTTCAGTACGAGCTGGTCTACACGAACGTGCTCAAAGTCCTAGACTTATCCGGAATACCGCTTTTGGCAGCGGATAGAGGCGAAGACGATCCGATCGTGATCGCTGGTGGTCCTAGCGCCATGAACCCAGAGCCCGTTGCTGAGTTCTTTGACCTGGTCTTTATCGGTGAAGCCGAGGACGGAGTCGTTTCCGTGGCCGATCTGCTGCGAAAGTGGAAGAGCGATGGAAAGCCAGGAGGTCGTGCTGCATTTCTGGTTGAGGCAGCACAGATCCCAGGAGTCTACGTCCCAAGCCTTTACGTACCCAAGTATGGAGAAGACGGCGCATATCGTGGTGTAGAAGCCCTAGAGGGAGCCCCGGATACGGTCCTGCGCCAGGCTGTAGCAAGTCTTGAAGGTAGGAAATCGCAGATTCCCTGGATAGTCCCGTTCGTCGAAGCGGTGCATGACCGGGCCGTAGTCGAGCTGTTCCGCGGTTGCGCCCGGGGATGCAGGTTCTGTCAGGCCGGGATCATCTATCGTCCGGTTCGAGAGCGGCCCAAGAAAGAAGTCCTAGAGATGGTGGGGGAGTCGCTCGCCGCCACTGGTTATGGGGAACTATCGCTCGCTTCCCTGTGTACATCGGATTACACCGAGATACGAGAGGTTCTGGAGGGCGTACGCGCGACGGCGGGCAATGACCTTACCCTCTCGCTCCCGTCAATGCGGGTGGATACTTTCGGGATCGAACTCGCCGTTCTGGCCAGCCCGGGAAAGAAGGGCGGACTCACCCTTGCTCCCGAAGCGGGGAGCCAGAGAATGCGGGACATCATTAATAAGAACGTAACCGAAGAGGATGTACTTTCTGCGGTTCAAGCAGCCTTCGAGTCCGGCTGGGACCGCATCAAACTGTATTTTATGATCGGGCTACCCGGTGAGACTGAAGAAGATGTAGAGGCCATAGTGGATCTCGCTCAAAAGATATTGGCAGTCGGAAAATCGATCAAGGGGGGCAACTCAGGTCGTCTCAAGATCGTGGTCAACGTCTCGACCCTGGTCCCCAAAAGTCACACGCCTTTTCAGTGGGCAAAGCAGCTAGCTCCGGAAGAAGTGCTGGAAAAACAGGCCATGCTCAAGTCTAGACTTAGATCCAGGCAGATCGATTTCAAATGGCATGAGATGGCCGTTAGCGTTCTAGAAGGGGTCATGGCACGGGCTGACCGAAGAATGTCGAAGGCGATTCTCGCCGCTTACCGCAAAGGATGCGAGTTCGATGCTTGGAGCAATCGTTTGAACTGGGATCTGTGGTCTGAAAGCCTCTCTGAGTGCGGAGTGGACATCGACCGGATGCTCGGCGAGAGGGATATCGGTCAACCGTTGCCTTGGGATCACATATCTTCCGGGGTGACCAAAGAGTTCCTGGTTTCCGAGTGGCAGCGTTCCAAGTCCGGGGAATCTACACCTGACTGCCGATTCGACGAGTGCTCACTTTGCGGTGTGTGCCAGGATCTTCCGCTGGAAACAAGGTTGGCCTCCGATTGAGTAGCAAGTATCGAGTCAGGTATGAAAAAGCTCCGGCTATCAGGATGCTCGCTCATCTCGAGGTGGCAAGAGTATTAGAGCGAGCGTGCAGAAGATCGGGCCTTCCCGTCGCTATGTCTCAAGGATTTCGACCCCACCAGAAGATCACATTCGCTACCAATCTTCCGGTCGGAGTGGCTAGCGAGGTCGAGTACGCTGATATCGCACTGGTTGGAGAGATGAGCACGGATTCGATCAGAGACCGTCTGGTCGACGCGTTGCCTGAAGGGATGCTGGTCTCAGCCGTAGCTGCACTACCCCCTGGTACCGCTGCACTGCAGAGCCAGGATATCTCCTCTACCTTTCAGCTGTACTCGGCACCAGAAGAGGCCGTTCAGACCCTTGAAGGCATACAAAGTGCCGACGTTATTCAGATTATTAGAAAGAAAGGGACTAAGGACCTAGAAAGTCCTGGAAGGTTCCTGAAGAACATTCAAGCGGTCAGCGGAGGAAATAACTCTGCTAGCTCAGCAAGTATTCAGGTAGAATTGGTAACTTCCGCCACTGGTGGAGGACTTGGTATCAAGGATCTCCTCGCAGTAATTCGTGAAATGCCTGGTGGTAGTGGTGTGTGGGCAAAACGAGTCGGCCTATCGATTCTCTCGAACGAGGGAAGAAAAGATCCGCTAGACGTCTGAATGACTCGTTGACCTGACATCAAGTTAAATGATAATCTTATCCGGTTTTGGAGGTGTTCCCATATGTACGCGATTATTGATAGTGGAAGTAAACAGTTTAGAGTCGAGCCAGGTACGGAACTCGGAGTCGAGAGACTCCAGGGTGAGCCAGGTTCGAAAGTAACGCTAACGCCTGTTTTGGTTGGTGGTGACGGAAACGTTGACACATCCGGCAAGGTGAAAGTCGTTGCGACGATTCTCGGTGAGAGTAAAGGCAACAAAGTCGTGGCGTTCAAGTATCGTCGCCGCAAGGACTCAAGCACGACCAGAGGTCATCGCCAAGTCATTACTAACATCAGGATTGATTCTATCGGCGATGTAAAAGCTGAAGTGGCTGAGATGCCCAAGGCAAAAGCTAAGCCAGCAGCAAAGAAGGCTCCCGCAAAGAAGCCTGCTGCGAAGAAGACGGAGGCAAAGGCCGAAGTCGCCGAGAAGACCGAGACCAAAAAGACTGCAGCCAAGAAGCCTGCGGAAAAGAAGCCAGCGGCTAAGGCTGAAGTAGCAGACAAGACCGAGGCCAAGAAGCCAGCAGCGAAGAAGCCTGCGGCCAAAAAGGCACCGGCCAAAAAAGAGACAGAGACAGACAGCAAGAGCTCAGAGTAAGCTCTTTTCCGATTTTCGTAGGGTAGGTGAGATAGATGGCTCATAAAAAAGGACTTGGATCCTCAAGGAACGGTAGAGACAGCAACTCCCAGCGTCTAGGCGTTAAGCGTTTTGGCGGAGAGTTCGTCACCACAGGCTGCATAATCATGCGTCAGAGGGGCACTCCTGTGCGTCCAGGTGTAAACGTTGGTCGTGGTGGGGACGACACACTGTTTGCCAAGGCTGACGGTTTCGTGAAGTTCGCCAGCCGCAAGGGGAATAGCTACGTAGACGTTACCCCTGAGGCAGTTACTCAGTAGAAGAGTTTTGGTCAGTCGCCGTTAGCGGGTGACTTTTTGGAGAGCGGCGATTCATCGGGTCCAGTAGGGCCGGATGAATCGCCGCTTTTCTTTGCCATTGTTGTCTTTTTGGATTTCTTGTCCTTGCGCATCGTCTCGTCGGCTGCGCCGAACAGATCCTCAGGTGCGACGCCATGGGTCGGATAGACTGCGACACCGTATGCGCAGGCGGGCAGTAGAAGCTCTTCGTTGGCCGCTTGATAGGACTTCTGTGGCATCGCGCCCACTAGCCGACCCATCAGGGCCTCTGCCTCTACTGCTCCGGTCTCTGGCATGATTATCGTAAATGCGTCTCCGCTGTAACGAGCTAACACGTCGCAGGCCCGTATGCTATTTCGTAGATACTCTGCTGTGGCGATAAGCGCTGAGTCACCGGCCTGCCTTCCGCCGACCTCATTTATCCTGGCCACGCCTATGACATCCACTACAGCGATGGACATTGGACGTTTGTATCGTCTGGATCTGATCAGCTCGTACTCCAGGCGCTCCTTGAAGTAAGCCTGGTTGAATACCTCAGTAAGATCGTCATACATAGAGGCCTCGCGTAGACGAGTATGTAGGCGGCCTACCTCGATCGAGGATGCGATCTCCGTGGCGACCGTCGACATCAGTCGAATGTCTTCCAGCGAGAACGCGGCTCTTCGCTCATTGCTGACATCGAGAACACCAATGGTGCGTCCGTCAGTGATCAAAGGCACCGCTAACTCGGATAGGGTGGGGAGCTCCGGGTGTTCAGGTATGAACCGGATGTCCTCGGTGACGTCATGGACCATGACTGGTTCGCCGTGATGAATGGCCCACCCTGTGACTCCGTCTCCATCTGGAAGGATCGTCCCGACCAACTGGTCAGACATCTCGGATGTAGCGGCAACCGCCAGGTCTCCGGTTTCGGTGTCGGTAAGCAGGATGGAGTAGCGCCCCTTGCCGTGTTCCTTTGAAAGAACCTCTACGCATCGCTTCAGAAGATAGTCCAGGTCGTGGATGGTCTTGAGTTCCTGGGTCAGGGAGTAGATAACATTTAGTGACTGACCCGCCCCAGGTACGATCACACCCACCCGGTCCTCAGCCTCCTGAGGTTCAGGTATGCCGATAAATCCGGCCTCTTCTGGGTGTTCTGTCCTGGACTGTAGGGCCATCCACAATTCGGAGCGACCAGCCTCTTCCTGCTCTAGTACGGTCATCATCGCAGTCACCAGTTCCGGGTCGAACTGGATGTTCTCACCATTGTGAAGACTTCGCTTGGCCGCATCGATTGAAAGCGCAAGTCGGTATGGACGGGTGCTGGTCATCGCCTCGAAGGCGTCGGCAACCGATAGGATTCGGGCCATTACCGGAATCTCCTCACCCTGCAGCGCATCGGGGTAACCTCCGCCCCCGAACCACTCATGGTGATGGCGGACAGGCAATGCGATGTTCTCGAACGACTCGACCTGCTTGAGGATGGCCTGGCTGATCGTGGAGTGAGAGATCATGATGGCTCGTTCAGCTGCGTCTAGTGGACCTGGCTTTTTCAATATCTCGTCCGCGATTCCGATCTTACCGATATCGTGAAGCAGCCCAGCGAATCGAACCGTCTCGATGTTCTCAGGGGATAGACCTACGACTTGAGCGATACGTACCGCGTACTCAGCGACCCTCTCCGAATGACCGGCTGTGTATGGATCCCTGGCGTCCACAGCGGCGGCCAGGGCCCTGATACTACTGAGGTAGTACTCTTTCTCGCTCTCGTAGAGGCGAGCGTTGTCTAGGGCGATCGAAGCCTGGTTCGCAACGTCTACGGTCATGTCCGTGTCTCGTTTCGAGAAGTGGCCTGGTTTATTAGCTCCAATTGCGATGACACCCATTGCTTCGCCTCTGATGTCTAGAGGCACTGCTAGGTAGGAGACTACGCCCTGCTCCTTCAGTCCCGCCTCGAACGGGGGAAGAGAATCATGAGTTGAAAGATCGAACTTAGATGCCGGCGCCTCATCCTTGATGACAGAGTCGATCAATGTCTGGTCTATAGGGATCACTTCTTGATTTATGAAAGTGTTGCCTTCGATGTCGGTGGCGCTTACCTTTGCGGTCTTGCCATTCTTATCGATGACCGCGATGACCGCGGTATCGTATGAGACTACTCGGCCCAGGTTGGTAATGACCTGCGTGATGACCTCATCGATATCCAGGGTTGAGAGTATGGCCCTGTCGATCTCGCCCAGTACAGCGATGGTCTCGGCGTAGTTTCTGGTGTCTTCATAGAGTCGCGCATTCTCGACCGATACGCCGATCTGATGCCCGATGGATGTTAGAAGCGCGATGTCGTTGGGGGAGATAGTGACTTTGGTGCTAGAGAACAGCGTCATCGTCCCAAGGATCGTCTTTTTTGCTTGCATGGGGACTGAGATGATCGACTTGAGTGATGGATGTGTGGTCAGGAAGTTCTCAGACATCACATCGATTTCCTGTTCGGGGTCGTTTCGGTTGATGAGCTGAGGGGTTCCGGCGTGAAGGGCCCTCATGGGGAGATAGGCCGACTCAGTGATGTTCGAGTACTGCTCACCGAGACTTTCCATCAGACTGCTCGAGGCTTTCAATGCTAGGGACTTGGGTCCTGTCTCGTCCCCAGCCTGCTCTACTATGTGGACCATTCCGCCCTCGAATCCCATCAGATCGAGGACCTTGCGGAATGTGTCCTGAACGATGTGGTCAAGGTCAAGAGAGGAACTAGCGATCGAGGACATCATGTTGAGCGCGGTAAGTTCGCGGGTTCTCTCTATTACCCGTTGCTCAAGAGTGTTGTTGTAGGTCTGGGCCTGTTCCTTCGAGGCTTTTAGCTGTCGCGACATATCGTTGATCGCCACTGCCAAGTCACGTATCTCGTCCTTGCTCTTTGCTCCTGCCGTAATGTCGAGCTCACCATCCCCGATCCTTCGAACCGTTGTGGCTAGTTGAGCGATCGGCACCCCGATGCGCTGGTGCAAGAATAGGCTGGCCCCGATGCCCAGCACGACTGAGATGACCCCAATGATTTGTAATAGGCCGAGTGTTTCCGACTGAGTACTGGCTGTAGAATCACTGGCCTCATCAGATATGAGTCTTACTTCATTCTCTACCTTCTCGATGGAATCTTCTGATTTTTGAAGACTGCCGATGGACTTCAAGGTCATCTCGCGACCTTCAGGTGTGGTCGGGTCGATCAGCGCCCGCAGGCTCACACCTTCTTCTCTGCCCGCTGTCCATTGGGTCTGGGCCTGTCTTACTACAGAGATCTGTGAAGCCGTCAGATAATCAGCCGCAGCCATGGTCTTAAGCATTTCCGCAGCTTCAAGTGATTTGATGACAAAGACCGCATGATCCGCGGTGTCTCCCTTCACCTGATACCTATCCAGCTCGGTTTTGGCCTCGGTCATCACACGCTCGAGGTCATCAATATCGATGAGAGCCCTGTTCACTTCTTGCAGTTTGACCGACTGGGCCACGATGTTGTCGATGCTGGCAACGGATAGCAATGTGACACCGATAAGCATGGCCACACCTATAAGATGTGCGCCGGTTAATTTCGTTCTGAGGCTATTGAAGCGTATCTTCACACGTGCCCTTTGCTGCCAATAACGAATACAATGCAATATGCCCAAGTCATTTTAGGCATCACCACAATTACAGAAGGCTATACCCTCTATGGTTTTTATCGACGAAACAAGAATAAATGTTAAGGCCGGCCACGGCGGCAGCGGCTGCGTTTCGACACGCCGAGAACGCTTTGTTCCATTGGGTGGTCCGGACGGTGGCGACGGTGGCGACGGTGGCAGCATCATACTGACTGCCTCGAGCAGCTCACGCACGCTTTCCGATTATCGATATAGGCGACATTTCAAGTCCAAAAGAGGTCAACATGGAATGGGTAGCAAGAAGTACGGACACATGGGGCAGAACCTCGAGCTGGTCGTTCCCGAGGGGACGGTCGTTTACAGCGACGAGGGCAAACTTATCGCTGACCTCCGCGAAGAGGGCGACTCAATCGTTGTAGCCCGAGGCGGCCAAGGGGGTCGCGGTAACGCGGCTCTAGCCACCTCCAAGAGGTCAGTCCCTGGATTTTCCGAACTTGGAGGCCACGGAGAAGAGAGATGGATCAAACTAGAGCTTCGGCTACTGGCTGACGCGGGAATCGTGGGGCTACCTAATGCTGGCAAGTCCTCGTTCCTTGCTGCGGTCACCAGGGCAGCGCCCAAAATAGCCGATTATCCGTTCACTACTTTGACTCCACAGCTTGGGGTGGTCGAACTGGAGGATCATGAGACGTTTGTTCTCGCTGACATCCCGGGAGTGATCGAAGGCGCCCACGAGGGAAAAGGTCTAGGGCACCAATTCCTACGCCATGTGCGACGGAGTGCTGTGCTTCTGATCATGGTCGACCTGAGCGGAGAAGATCCCGTCGGTGATCTTGACATTATTCGCTCGGAGCTGAGCTCATACGATAAGGCTCTAGCCGAGCGGGATTGGATATGTGCCGGAAACAAAATGGATCTCAATCCTGACGAGGGGAAGGTCCAAGCAGTTGAGGCTCGCTGCGTCGCGATCGGAACCGAATTCTTCCCGGTTTCGGTGGCGACACGCGAAGGTCTGGACAAGCTCTTGTGGAGATTGGACCAGGTGGTCGCTCAAAGTGACCCCAATCTCTTAGTGACTAAGAGTACCGACGCGGATGAGGAAATGGCGCCGGGTACGCTACATTACGTTTTTGAGGAAACCAAGCAGTTCAAGGTCGTCCTGCACGAAACAGGAGTTCTTCAGGTGCTCGGCGATAAGGTCGAGCAAATGATACATATGACTGATATGGCTAACGAGGAAGCAGTAGAGTACTTGCAGGATCGATTAAGGGCAGCAGGGGTTGAGCGAGCGTTGGGGAAGGCTGGAGCCCATGACGGGGACGAAGTGATGATCGGAGAGACAGTGTTCTACTTTAATCCGATCCCGGGCAGGAATGAGACGACAGATGAGTGAGCGCACCTACATTCTGAAGGTCGGCTCGTCGACTCTTACTGACGCATCGGGGCATATTGACGCGGCCCAGATTGACAGCCTGTCCGACCAGATCGAGAAGACGATGAGCGCCGGATGGCACCCAGTGGTCGTATCGTCGGGCGCTGTAGCCTGTGGGTTGGAAGCTCTCGGTCAAATGGACAGACCCAAGAAGGTCGAAGAGCTTCAGGCTGCCGCTTCGGTGGGCCAGGGCCTATTGGTCCACCGCTGGACCGAGGCTCTGCGAAAAAAAGGGATTATTGCCGGTCAGGTTCTTTTGACTCAGTCTGACTTCGCTCACAGGGAGCAATATCTAAATGCCCGTAACGCGATCCAGAAGATGATAGAGCTGGGTGTTGTGCCGATCATCAACGAGAACGACGCCACAGCGGTTCAAGAGATACGAATGGGCGACAATGACATTCTAGCCGCAATGGTGGCGGGAACAATCGATGCCTCCTGCCTGGTTTTGCTCAGCGATGTCGTGGGTCTGTGTGACCCAGAAAGCGGCGAATGCGTGAGTAGGGTGGATGAGATAACGCCTTCGATTGAGGCGATGGTAGGAGGTGGCCCAGGTACCCATGGCTCGGGCGGCATGGCCACCAAGTTAGCCGCCGCTCGCGTGGTGACGAATTCCGGAGTACCCATGGTGATCGCGCATGGCCGCGCGAATGGGATCGTTCAGCAGGTACTAGAGGGAATAGACGTGGGATTCGTTCCGGGCACCTACTTTAGTCCCGTAAAGAAGCGAGTGCCCGGCCGACGAGGATGGATCGCCTTCGGAAGGATCCCAAAGGGTGACGTACTTGTAGACGCTGGTGCTGCTAAGGCCATAGTCGAGTCCGGTAGAAGCCTGTTGGCCGCAGGGATCACAGGGGTGAACGAGTCCTTTTCGGTCGGTGACACAGTGAATATTATTCACGAGGGAGCACTGATCGCCCGAGGGCTGACAAACTTCAGTGCTGAAGAACTCAGCACCATCAAGGGGCTTAGGTCTGCCGAGATCGCTGAGCGGCTTGGCGATGATTTCGCTGATGAAGTTATACATAGAGACAGTTTGGCTCTGATTGGGTAGAGTAGGGCGAACAGACGTACGATTTTGCATGCACTTTTCGGAGGAATGATTGGATAGCATCACCCAGATAGCTGAGAAAGCCAGACGGGCTTCGTACGAGCTATCAACGCTGTCTACCCAGACCAAGAATGACGCTCTACATGCAATGGCAGATGCCCTGCAATCAGAGAGCGCACTAATACTTACCGAGAACGAAAAGGATCTTAACGCCGGTCGGGCTCGGGACCTAAGCAAGGCGATGCTCGATCGACTAGAACTCTCAGAAGATAGACTGGCGGGCATTGCTGACGGACTTCGAGATGTTGCGGCGCTTTCCGATCCTGTGGGTGAGACGATCCGGGGATGGAAGAATCCTAATGGTCTTGAGATCCAGCAGGTACGGACTCCGCTCGGAGTGATCGCCATGGTGTACGAGTCCCGTCCTAATGTTACCGCTGACGCCGCCGGGCTTGCCATGAAGGCCGGCAGCGCATGCATCCTAAGAGGCGGCTCTGAAGCAGTTCACAGCAACCGGGTGTTAGCCGACGTCCTGTCGAGGGCGGCAACAGGCGCTGGCATCCCTGCCAGCGCTATCCAGTTGGTCCCGACCCAGGAACACGAGGTCGTGACCGAGATGCTGCAACTCAACCATCTGATCGATCTCGTGATACCTCGTGGGGGTGAGCGTCTAATCGATATGGTGGTCGAGAACTCGAAGATTCCAGTGATCAAGCATTTCCGAGGCATGGTTCACGTCTACATAGACGAGCACGCTGACGATGAAAAAGCAGTTGCAGTTGCCGTCAATTCGAAAACCCAAAGACCCAGCACCTGTAACTCGTGCGAAACGATTCTGGTGCACGCGAACAAGATGGGCATGATTCCCAGTCTAGTGGCTGGACTCAGAGACAAAGACGTCGAAGTGCGTGGAGACGAGCGTGTGCAGTCTGCTGTTGCTGACGTGACACCCACCACCGACGAAGACTGGTCGACTGAGTATCTGGATCTTATTGTTTCCATCCGCGTGGTAGATACGATGGATGCTGCTCTTGATCATATACGTGAGTACAGCTCTGGGCTGGCCGAAAGCATTGTGACCGAGGACTATGGGAGCGGTCGCCGTTTTCATCTTGCGGTCGACTCAGCAGCGGTTTACATAAACGCCTCCACTCGCTTCACTGATGGTGCAGAATTCGGACTTGGAGCAGAGATCGGAATCACGACTGATAAGATTTTTCCTAGGGGGCCGATGGGCTTGCGAGAGCTCACGAGCAGCAAGTATGTGATATTCGGTGACGGACATATAAGGGGCTGATCTATTAACTTATCGAACACCAGTGCCGATAGTTATTTAGGTAGAACCCGTGTGGACAGGATTGGCAGTTGAGGACTAGAACAACTCTGGTCGGGGTAGCAGTTGCGGCACTAGCCGTTAGCGCTCTGGCTATTGTGGCAGCCGGCAGCTCAAGTGGCGCAGACTCTGACCTTGCTAGCAATGATGCAGGTAAGGTAGTCAGTGCATCGCTTGACGGCCGAACTGTTTCCGAGACTTCTATTCTGGGCGACTTCGACTGTGAGGCCGTTCAGAGAGACGGAATCTCTGGAAAAGTCACTTCTGCGAACGACTGTGTGTTCAACGGTGAAGAGCAGCTCCCGGATGAACCTGCCGAGAAATCCGAGGTGGTCCTCGAGAATCTCAAGGAGTCACTCGGGTTAGCCGCAGAGGAAGTGCAGTTCAAGTCCATCGGCGCCGTTGAGTCCTCTGGTGTGACCCATGCGACCTTCCGGCAGTATTATAAGGGCCTCAGGGTACTTCGCTCCCGAGTCTCCATTCACGTCACCACTGAGGGTGACAGGATCACGTATCTAAGTAACGGCGCACTAGTGAACATCAATGTCCCTACCGTCGACGCGGACAAGTCCAAAGAGGAAGCCTTAGAAACCGCGCTCCAGTCCATTGGCAGTGATGGGGAGACGTGGGCCGAAACGATTACTGAGCTTGCCATCTATCCTGTTGGCCAGCGAACCGGTGTCCTGGTTTGGAGGATCGTCGTACCAGCGAAGAAGCCAATCGGCCAGTGGGAAGTGATCATTGATGCTTCTTCGGGCATCGTTATTGAGAGTCTCAACTCGATTCGAACCTTCCATACGGTAGGAACCGGATACGTTTTTGATCCTAATCCTATTGTTTCTTCGAACGATGATAATCTTGCCGACAACAGTGACGGGGATTACTTCGCTCTGAACAATGAGCGTCGCTTGCGTACTTTTTACGATCTTGATGAATCAAAGCAAAAATCCGCCACAGGTCAGGATTGCCTCGACTCGTCACCCCGGGCACGACAGCCGCTGAGTGGAAAATGGGTTCATATAGTAGGCGGCGAAGCCCTTGAATGTCTGGGTGATTCTCCCTATGATCCTCCCGGGCCAGACCCGCCAACAGCAGAGCAGCCGATATTTAACTACAGCCGCGCAGATGATCGATTTGAAGAAGCTAATGCCTACTTCCACATCACCAATACCGCCCGCTATCTTGACAGTCTTGCCGATGGTGGCGGAACTTACGACTTTGAGACATTTAGACCCGTGGTCAACGTTCATCTGAATGACAGTGCGATTTGCGATGCCTGCTATATACCTCCCGTTGCAGAATTTCCGTTTGCGGATATCGATGACTGTGGGTCCGTGGGTGCAGAGTATCTGGATTCTATCAACCTCTCCTCGAGCGCTGTTGACCGGGCAGAGGATGGGGACGTGGTGGTCCATGAATACGGTCACGCTGTGCAAAATGCGATTCTCAACAGGGGAAGCATGGCTTGCAGCGATGGCGATACATTCCTTAGCGGCCAATCTCGCGCGATTGGCGAGGCCTTTGGCGATTACCTTTCGTACACCATGTCCTATGACAGCGGAACAGGACCGTTCGGTAGAGAGTGCTTAGGTGAGTGGTACTCCAAAGGCACCAATGAGGATTGCCTCAGAAGAATCGATGACGACAAGGACTTCCCTGGCGATCTTGTTTGGCAGGAACACTCTGACTCTGTCATATGGGCCAGGGGGCTATGGAACCTGTCTCAAGCCATAGGGCGCGCTGAGGCGGACCCTATTATCGTGGCAAGCAATTTCTACCTCGAGCCATACTCGACGTTCTCTGATGGCCTAAGAGCACTTATCCAGACGGCAGAGGATCAGTCCAAGGCTGCTCACATACCCGCTATTATCTCTGCGTTTGCAGACAGAGGAATTCATCCTGCACCTACGGTGTTGGAGCCATCGTCTGACGTTACTGCCGGAGTCCAAGCCGGTGTAACGTGGGACACACGAGGATCAAACGCACAGACTTATCAGGTCCAGTTCACTGAAGACACCAATGAAACAGGGACGTGGACCGAGAATATGGACTCAGGCGTACTGCACCCGTCCCACTTCTCGCACGGCGAACCCGTAGCGATCTATTTCGATCGACCGGCCTGGAAGACCTCGGCACGTTGGTCTACATCGGGACTGTTCTCATTCCGCTCGGCTACTCAGTCTGAGGCGAATGCCTGGGCCAAGATGGGCAACAGCCGGATGTCCCAGTTCAGCGTAGTCGCTTTCTTGGAAGCTCGCGGCGGTGTCGAGTTCGATTACAAAGTCAGCTCAGAGAAGGGCAAGGGTGGAAAACTCGGCGACTCACTCTTCTTTATTGCCTGTGGTCTAACTCAGAACAGCCCATGCACACAACTCGGCGCATGGTCTGGAGAGGAAGAGGGCCACTTTTCGATTGCGGATCTCGCTCAGGGGACATGGACCTTCTATTGGAGGTACGCAAAGGATGGATCGATATCGGAAGGTTCTGACGGAGCGTTCGTGGATGATATTGAGATTAGCGGCGTGAACGCTCCTGCATGGAATGACCTTGGAGCTACTGCGCCTGGAGCCTCCATGATCGACTGGATAAATCCTGTTGCTCCGGGGCCGGACTACCAGGCTAGGGTCAGAGGTATTGCAGGAGCCACCACGACGCCTTGGGCATATGGGTCTGAGTTCGGAGTCGTGACTCCTTGATGAGCACACGGATGCTTCGCACGTTGAGCCTGGGTGTGGCGCTCGTGGCACTAGCGGTCATGAGCTCCTCATGCTTTTCTGCTACATCCCCTACTGATGATGGGGTCGTCGTGACACCAAACGGATCCACATCGTCCACTACCAGCACGACTGTCGTGAAATCGACGATCGTCCCTGACGTCACAAGCAGGTTCCTCTATCACGCCAAGAGAATGATGGACATCAAGGGATTACTGTATGACACAGCGTCAACAGTGACTGGAGCCAA